>JBIKPA010000151.1:0-6957 GCA_044357715.1 Microthrixaceae bacterium | reverse complement strand
ACTGCGAGCCCCCTGTCAGAATTGAACTGACGACCTCTTCCTTACCATGGAAGCGCTCTACCGACTGAGCTAAGGGGGCGTGGTCAAAGCACAAGGCTTGGGACCGGATGCCGAGACTAGCGGGACAAGGTCCGGGGCGACAAGAACCCGGGATGATTCGTCGCTCTTGCATGTGGCACTCAAGGATTAGAGCCTGTGTGTCGATACACCGGCGGTGCAGTTCGAACGCCTTGTCATCGAATCTGGGAACAACAGCATTTCGTTTGATCTTCATCCGCGCCTGACAGTCATTACAGGGTTATCGCAGATGGAACGAGACGGATTAGTCAACGAGTTTGTCGGCGCTCTTGGAAGCGCCCGCAGCGGCGTACACCTTGAGCTGCTAGCGGCTAACGGCAATCGATTCGCAATCTTTCGGCCAAACAACTCACCGCACCGCGTGATCGACATTGACGCTCGACTTGATGTGACTGCTCAATTCACCGACGACAGCGGAGTGATCAACTTGTTGTCACGTGCCGCGCTCAATCAACATCAGGCCCGACGAGCCATGAGGTTTAACGCACAGGACCTCGCCGAGTCAGCTGCACGCGACGAGCTTATTCAACAGCTCTCACGAGTGGACCAGAAGCAACTCTGGGTAACAGCGCAAGCGCTGCGCACTGCTCAGCATCGACTCGAGGAAGAGGCAGATGCTGTTGGCTCAAGCGTAGAAGATGCTGCGGTTATCGAACGGATCGAAGCCAAGCACGAGGACTTCGAACGGTCTCAAGACCAAAGCGAGACGGTGCGTCGAGCAACGTTCATGGTGGCTGGATTCGCAGCCCTACTTTCGGTCCCCCTAGCCGGGGTTGCCGGCACCCTCGGAGTCATGTCTCTTGGCGCAGTTGCCTGCGTCGCAGTGTTGGTCTCGCTGGTGTATTGGCGACGCATGGAATCTGCTCGCAAGCGAGAGGCTGCTGCACTCGCCGAGGCCGGGGCACACTCGTACCTTGGGTTTCACCTTCAACGGGTCAACAGCCTGCTGTCCTCTGACACTGGCCGTCGACGACTGATTGCAGCAGCAGAGGAACACCGAGACGCCGCTCAGCGCTGGGCTGCACTCGCAGGCAGCGTTGATGTGGAGTGGGCTGATAGCAACCATCAAGAGATCACCGCTGCCGCCAAGCTTCGTCACGAGGTTCAACCAGCTGCGGGCGGGGCCGACCACCACGCGCTTGACGACACCGCCGCAACAGCAAACGCAGTGGTCACGCATCTGGGCAACCTTCGCAACCTCGCCGCATCAGGGGAGAGTTTTCCCGCCTTGTTTGACGAGCCATTCGCAAACATTGAGTCAGGGGTTCTTCCTGCACTGCTAGAAGTTATGGTTCGAGGGTCTGAGCATCAACAGATCATCCTGCTCACTGAGTCTCCCGGTGTTACAGCCTGGGCGCAGCTCGAAGAGATGACAGGAGCGCTCAGAATCATTGAGCCCACTGCCATCCTCAACGCCGCTGCAAGCTCGCTCTAGGCGCAACCACATTTTCACCCACAGCGGGGGTACCTTTCATTGGTGCAGATTCGACCCGCCATCGCCCAAGACGCATCAGAGATGATGGCCATCTATAACCCTGTGGTGCTCACATCGACTGCAACGTTCGATCTAGTGCCACGCAGCTTGGCCGAACAAGAAGAGTGGATTGAAGATCGATCAGGGGCGCGAATTGTTCTTGTTGCAGTAGGCGATGATGGCCGCATCGCTGGCTACTCGGCTCTCTCCCCCTACCGCGACCGCGCTGCGTACTCAACCACAGTCGAAGACTCCGTGTATGTCCATGAGGACTTCCAACAGCTTGGCATTGGCAAGCTGTTGTTGGGCTCGTTGATTGAAACAGCACGCGCTCACGGGTTTCACGCCATGATGGCTCGAATCGTTGCAAGTCACGAAGCCTCAATTGCGTTACATGCCCAGTGTGGGTTCGAAAAAGTGGGCCATGAGCGTGAAGTAGGAAGAAAGTTCGGCAAGTGGCTTGATGTCACTCTGATGGAACTTCTCTTGTGAGGCTGTCGGCAAAGATGGGCACGACTTGGCTAAAAAGAAACGACGCCCCCGAAGGGGCGTCGTAGTGGGCCGGGAAGGATTCGAACCTTCGTAGGCAATGCCGGCAGGTTTACAGCCTGCTCCCTTTGGCCGCTCGGGCACCGACCCAGTGGGCGGTCACGATAGCGTTCGTCAGGCTCATCCAGAAAGCCGAGCACAGAGTCTTCTTTGAATACCGCCAGAATCCGGGGTATTTTCGCAGTTTCCTGACAAGATCAGAGCGACTCTTGCAGTACCAAACTCCTCATCCGTTTCCCTACCAATTGGAGGCCAAGCGTTTATGCCCAGCTTCGACATCACCTCAGAAGTAGATCATCAAGAGATCCGAAATGCAGTGGATCAGGCGATGCGAGAAATCGTCAATCGGTTCGATTTCAAGAACACCAACTCAACAATCGAGCTTGAGGAAACAACAATCACCCTACGCTCGGCAAGCACGGATCGCCTTGGAGCCGTTCGGCAAGTACTCGAAGAAAAGATGGTGAAACGACAGGTTTCGCTCAAAGCTCTGAGCTACGAAAAGGTTGAGGAGGCCTCTGGCAGCACGGCGAGGCAAGTGGTCAACCTAGTAGCAGGTATCAGTTCCGATAAGGCCAAGCAGCTAAACAAGTTCATCAAGGAACTTGGCATTAAGGGTTCGCAATCTCAAACTCAGGGTGAGCAAGTTCGGGTGACTGCCAAGAAGCGAGACGACTTACAAGCCGTGATTGCCGCATGCAAGGAACACGATTTCGAAATCCCGCTTCAGTTCGGAAACTTTCGCGACTAGCCGAGCCAAGAGTTGCTGCGGAGTCGCGCAATCCGATCGGCAGCGGGCGGATGAGTTGAGAACAGGTTTCCCAGCATTTCGCTACGTAATGGATTGACGATATAGGCAGAGGCCTCAGCTGGGTTCACATGTGAGGGGATTCGTGATGCGCCGGCCTCTAGCTTTTCAAGCGCTCGGGCAAGTGACTCTCCCGAGCCAAGCATGCGAGCGGCAGAGGCATCGGCCTCGTACTCGCGGCTGCGGCTAATTGAGGAGCGAATCAGTGCGGCGGCCACTGGCGCGAGAATCATCATCAGTAGTGCCACAAGAGGGTTGCTGTCGCGGCCGCCACCGTTGTCACGGCCCCCAAAAATAAGTGCCCATCGCGCCATGCTTGCAGCAAAAGTGATCCCCATTGCAATAGCTGCTGCTACTGAACCAATCAGGATGTCTCGATTACGCACATGAGAAAGTTCGTGAGCTAACACACCTTGGATCTCATCCCAGGTAAGAGTCTGCAGCAGGCCCTCGGTAACGCAGACCGCAGCGTGCTGGGGGTTTCGACCGGTCGCGAAGGCATTTGGCTGAGGGTTTTTGGAGACATACAAACCGGGCATTGGCATGTTCACACTGCGGCAAAGGTCCTGCACAATCTGGTGATACTGCGGCATTTGCTGTGCGCTTACTTGCACTGCGTTGGCAGATCGCAGGGCCAACTTTTCTGAACCCCAATATGACCCGCCACACATGACCAAGCCGATCAGCAAACCGATTGTCATACCACCTAGCCCGCCGAGCAAATATCCAACTGCCATGCAGAGCCCACCAAGGCCAGCTAGCAGCACGGCTGTTTTCAGGTTGTTCATCATTGGTGCAGACAGCTCATCGGGATTGAAGCGGAGTTAGGTGGTCAACATAGAACGATCCGCTAGTAAAGCAGGCGCAGAGCGAGTTCTCCCCTGAAGCAATCCTCAGAGAGCGCTGCGCGATGCGCTCTTTGGGAAATGGTCACGCGTAGTAACCCGAGTGGATGTAGACGCAGGGCACACCTTCACTGTGAAACATGTGCACATTTCTGGGGTCATCTTCAAAGGCAAGGCGAAGATCAAACCCGCGCTGCCTCAGTTCTTTCACAGTGCGCTGCTTAAAAGCGCGTGCTGCCATGTAATCGCCAAACTCGCGCATGATGAGTGCATCCCAGCGAAGGCCGTACCGCTCAAGCCAACCTAGGGTCTGTGGCTGCACCTTCATGGGACGCGCAGTGAGCAACACAATGCGGTGATCTGCATCAATGACTTCAAGCAGGCGAGCTACCTCATCAATGAGCGCATCCTCGCCACAAGCATGAAAGAAAGCGTCCCAGTCGGCAAACGGCTCGTCGATGTAATGCTGCCTAGTGCTGGCGTTCGATAGCACACCGTCCATGTCGAACACGACCGTTGGGCCGTCGCTCAAGGATTGATCTCGCCAGAGCCAGTTTGAATATGTCTGATCCCAGATCGGCACGGGTAGCAGGTTAGCTGTGCTCGGGAGCAGGCGTGTTTCGTCTTGCGCCTGACCCCCTAGAGGGGGTCTGGCGCAGGACGAAAGCGGATCTCTTCTCTTTTTTTTTGGGAGTGGAGGGTTAGTCCTCGTCCGAGGAGTCCGATTCGCCACGTTGACGAATTGCATCCACAACTGACGCATCAGCCAAGGTGGTGGTATCTCCTAGGACTCGACCCTCAACCACATCACGCAGCAGGCGTCTCATGATTTTACCGGAGCGGGTCTTAGGTAAATCCGGCACAATAATCACTGCACGCGGCCGGGCAATTGCACCAAGTTTGGTATCAACATGGCGACGAATCTGCTCTCGTAATTCATCACTCGGCTCGAAGGTGCCGCGTAAAATGACGTACCCGACGATTGCTTGGCCCGTTGTGGGGTCGGATGCGCCAACCACTGCAGCCTCGGCCACGGCAGGGTGATCAACTAGGGCAGATTCAACCTCTGTTGTTGAGATCCGATGACCCGAGATGTTCATGACATCATCAACACGTCCGAGCAGCCACAGGTATCCCTGCTCATCAATCTTTGCGCCATCTCCAGCAAAGTAGCGGCCAGGGAAGCGTGACCAATAGGTCTCTTCATAACGCTCTGGAGCATTCCAAATGCCGCGCAACATTGCCGGCCAAGGCCGAGAAATCGTCAGGTAGCCGCCGCCCACGGTAAGCACCTCTCCGGAGTCGTCAACAAGGTCTACTGAAATACCGGGCAACGCAGCACATGCAGAACCGGGCTTGGTGGCTGTGATTGCGGGCAGCGGAGTAATCATGTGTGCTCCGGTCTCGGTTTGCCACCAGGTATCAACAATGGGGCACCGCTCTAAGCCAATGTTGCGGTGATACCACATCCATGCCTCTGGGTTGATTGGCTCACCCACGCTTCCGAGGACTCGCAACGAACTCAGATCATGACGAGCAGGTTCTTGTTCACCCCACTTCATGAAGGTGCGTATTGCCGTGGGCGCCGTATACAACTGAGTCACTTTGTAGCGCTCGACGATGTCCCAGAAGCGGTCCTTTGGCCACAGTGTGGGGTCAGCACTGCGCTCGGACTCTCGGGGGGTGTCCGGAGTGCCCTCGTACATCACCGAGGTGGCCCCGTTCGTGAGAGGCCCGTAGACGATGTAGCTGTGTCCCGTCACCCAACCAACATCGGCTGCGCACCAATACACGTCGGTCTCTGCCTTGAGGTCAAAAACCTGCCGGTGGGTCCATGCCGCCTGGGTGAGGTAGCCGCCAGTGGTATGAACAATTCCTTTTGGCTTGGCTGTGGTTCCAGAGGTGTACAAGATGTACAGGATCTGTTCGCTGTCAAGATGCGCAGGCGGGCAAATCGGATTCGCCTCGGAAACCAACTCGTCCCACCAGTGATCGCGGCCGGAGGTCATCTCAACCTCGGTTCCACAACGATCTACCACCACGACACTGCGCAAGGTGGGGCATGCAGGGAGCGCCTGATCAAGGTTGTTCTTCAGCTGCGAGGGCTGGCCTCGCCGATAACCAGCATCGGCGGTGATTGCCACGACTGCGCCAGCATCGTTGATTCGATCTACCAGCGAATCAGGGCTAAATCCCCCAAAGACCAATGTGTGAATAGCCCCGATTCTGGTGCAGGCCAGCATGGCAATGACCGCCTCGGGGATCATCGGCATGTAGAGGCAGACCCGGTCATCGCGCTGTACGCCCAGACCTAGCAAGACATTCGCAAAGCGCTGCACCTGATCCAACAGGTCCTCATAGGTCAGGGTGCGGGTATCGCCCGGTTCTCCCTCCCAGTGAATGGCAACCCTCTGGCCGAGACCAGCCTCAACGTGGCGATCTAGGCAGTTATAGGAAACGTTTAGCTTGCCGCCGAGAAACCACTTGGCGTTTGGAAGCTCCCACTCAAGCGTGGTGTGAAAATCCTCAAACCAGGTCAGTGAGTCGCGGGCCTGTTCTGCCCAGAATGCCTCGGGGTCTTGAGCGGCCTGCTCGTAAACACCGGGGTCGGAGAGATTCGCTTCAGCAATAAAAGCCTCAGATGGGGGGAAGGTCCGATTCTCGTGGAAGTAATCTTCGATCGTGGCGGCATCTGCAACGCTGCGATCAGTTTCGTTCGTACTGTCCGACATCAGGGCACCTTCGTCTCGTTTACTGAACACAGAATCGTAGACGGATCAACGAATCTTTGTCTCGGCCGATCGAATACAAAGAGCAATATGGCAAGGCTACGGTTTGGCTCGATGAACCTGATTGAGAAGTACCGACTTAACCGGCAGAGCTTCCAGTTTCTTGGTCGAAGCCTCAACGAGACATATCAGGACCGCATTGTTGCGGCCACACCGGAGTGGACGATTCGAGATGTGTTTGCACATATGGCAGGGGTTGCTGATGATGTTCTAGCCGGAAGGCTCGACGGCGTTGCAACCGACCCTTGGACTGAGCTTCAAGTGCAGGCTCGGCGTGATCGCTCATTGAATGAGTTGCTTGACGAGTGGGAGAACAGCGCACCACAGCTTGAAGACCTCCTGATGCCAATCGCCGATCAGATCGATCCGCGGATGGTCATTGACCTATGGACCCACGAACAAGACGTGCGCGGC
>JBIKPA010000150.1:0-6958 GCA_044357715.1 Microthrixaceae bacterium | reverse complement strand
TTCGCGACAATTGCCGAAGCACATCCCGAACTGCGACCGGTGATCGCCTGGAACCAACCGATGCTGCGCCGAGAGGAGGACTACGTGTTCGGTGTGTCCGTGCAGACCAAGCACATCTTGCTGGGGCCCTGGGGTGGCGGCGCGCTCGAAGCTGCTAGGCCGTTGCTTGATGGTTATAAGGTGAACATCAAGACGGTGCAGGTACCCCTTGACTGGGATGTCGACCAGTCGATCCTTCTGGCCATGGTGCAGAGCCGCCTCGCTGAACTCGACGAGGACGTGCCGTGACCCGTCGGCCAGCTGAGTAGGCCAACATCGGTTTGGGTGTGTTCACCTTCCGACAAGGCCGTGGCGAACTCGTAATTCTTCGAGGGGCTCGGCCCAGTGGTCTTCCCAGCGGATACCGATGAGCATGTCAGCCCGACGTCCGCGCATCCATCCTTCGGCGACCGTGTCCATAACGAAGGGCAGGAGTTCGGGTTCGTAGAGGGCCATCTGCAGCGGCCGGGTAGTCATGATAAATGTGGGGTAGGGCGACATCGTCTGTGCGGCGGTAAAGCTGACAACTCCGACCTCACCCAGAGCGCTGGAGTCGTATCCAGTGAGCACATGGAATAGATCGTGCAGTTGGAAGCCTCGCTCGGCGAGGAACCCTTGGTCCGCGCCGTCGCGAGCGTGCGCCTCGATAAACGCTGACTCGCGCAGCTTGTTGACGTCGAGCCCGTTGTCGTCGATATGCGTCGCGAAGGCGCGGCCCAGAGTGCCAATATCGAGAGCCCGCAAAGCGGCCATGTCTGGGATGGGGGCGAGGTACCGCTCTTTGAGCAGCGTTTGGACTATCGGATTCTCGGCCTGGATTCGGCAGTAGGCCTCTCGGGCGTGCGTGTCCCCGGACCGCAGGAATTCATGGGTTAGCGGAACCGAACCATCAACAGTCCACCGGCGTATCGACAGCAGAAGCTCGTCTCGAAACGCGCTGGATAGCTCTGGGGAGTTAGGGCGAACCTCTGACATTTTTGTAGCCTTTCGATGGTGCTCGCCTCACTCAGGGAGCAGGAGTTCGGCGTTGTGGATGAAGAAGTCTTCGAGGGCTTTGTCGCCGAGGGGTGAGATGTCGGTGGCCATATGCCCGATTGGATCTGTTCCGCCTTCGGGGTGAGGGAAGTCGGTTGAGAACGCGTAAATATTGGCCATTCCGTAGCGCTCAATCTGGCGTGCAGTTCGTTCCCAGTAAAAGGGCGTGACCCGGATCTGATCGAGGAAGACCTCGGTGGGGCGGCGTTGTAGGCCGTCGCGTAGGCGGCGTGAGAGCTTGAGGCGGTCTTCGAGAAAGTCGACGAAGGGGCCGACCCACATGGCGCCAAGCTCGATAACGCCGACGCATAGGGTCGGGTGCCGGTCGAATACGCCGCCATAGATCATGGCGGACAGGTAATTCTGGGCGGCAAGGTGCATGGTTGCGAGCATGTGGGGGCCGACTGGTTCACCGGTGGAGAAACTCCCGGGTCGAAGAAGGTCGGCCTCGGGCCAGGCCTCGCTGCCGAAGAAACCTTCTTGGCCACCGATGTGCAGGGTTACGGGCAGTCCTGCGTCGGCGAGTAGAGCCCAGAGCGGGTCGACTTCGGGTGCGGCGGGTGAACGGCCGCCAGGCGCTATGCCGTCTTGGATGAACACGGCGCGGGCGCCCCCTGCTGCCATCCGTTCCGCTTCGGTGATTGCACCTTCGATCGTCGTTAGGTTGAGTAACGCCGTCGGGCGCAGGCGGCCGTTTCCAGCGGCTGTCCAGCGAAGCACGGCGTCGTTGTACTCGCCCAGAACTGCGCTCGCGCTCGGATGGTCAGACCACGCCGGTAGCGCCAAGACAACCTGAGGGAAAATGAGTTGGCGTTCGATCCCCATGACGTCGAGCGCAGCTAGGCGACCCTCGGGGGTGGACGCACCTGGCGCTGCGGTGCCTTTGGTCGTCCACACGGACTCGGTGGTCAAGTCGGGCTCGTCGGTGGCATCGAACAAAGAAATGCCAGCGAAGCGCTCACCGAAGCGGGCGGTTGCATCGCCGAACACCTCACCCCAGCGCGAGATCGGAACTTGCAGGTGGCTATCAAGGTCGTTGATCCGGCCATGGATCGCTGGAACCGTTGTCGTCATTGCGAAAACGTATTGAGGGGTTCGTACATTGTCAAGGGTGGAGGGGGTCAAGGGTGGAGGGGGTAGGCATGCAGTCGCCTACTTGGCTGAGTTGGTGTGAACAGCGAGGGGTGTCTGCCGTGCGAGGGCTGCGAAGTCTGCATCGGCGTGCAGGACCGGAGCGTCTAGTCGAATAGCAACTGAAGCGATCATGCAGTCGATGAGCCTGCGAGGACCTCCATGCTGATCTCGTCGCAGATGGCGAGGTCGCCGCCGAGCAGGTCGTCCACGGTGTTGCAAGAGACCACTCGGCGCTCGCAGCCTTCACTTCTGCGTACAGACCAGGACCCAACTCAGCGCAGGGCTCAACGGAGTTCTCATCTCCGAGCGCCGCTCCGCCGCGATGTGCCATCACTGACGGTTTCACTGGCCACTGCCCACTCGTCATCCAACGCACGCCACTGGTGACTCCTATCTGGCTTTTCCCGAACAGCCCAGCGCCTTTCGCCCCAGCAACTTCGTTGATTCTGCGCTGCGAGTACAAGAGGTTGCTGGCGTTCAAGGCCGCAAAGAGAGAGGGCGCCCTCCTAAGCTGCTGAGATGATCCTTGAGCAGCTGCAGCCGTGACAAGTATCGCTGCGATTCTTGGTCGACAAGTCGTTCAAGCGCTTCGGGTTCATGATCCTCGATCGGCCCCGCCTGTTGAATCTCGTGCTCGGTGGTCAGTTGAACAGGCTCAGGACTGGGGCAAGCGCACGCCGTGGTTACTGGGGGCAAACTTCATTCCGTCAACTGCGGGAAATCAGCTCGAGATGTGGCAGGCCGACACGTTTGATCTGCCAACGATTGATCGTGAGCTGGGCTGGGCGGCCGAGCAGTTCGGCATGAACAGCATGCGAATCTTTTTGCACGACCTGCTTTGGCAGGCCGATGGCGAGGCGTTCTTGGACCGGATAGAGCAGGTGCTCGAAGTTGCCACTACCCATGGAATCACCGTTATGCCAGTGCTCTTTGATGGCATCTGGAACCCACGGCCTGCTGTTGGCCGCCAGCGCGAGCCCCGCCCGCATCTGCATAACTCAACCTGGCTGCAATCTCCCGGCGCTGCCGTGATTGCCAACTCAGGCCTCTGGGACTCTCTGCGGCCCTACGTCGATGCAGTGATCGGCCGGTTTGCTCATGATCCAAGAATCGTTGCGTGGGACTTATTCAACGAACCTGATAGCCCGAACCCCGCCTATAGGAAGTTTGAGCCGGCCCATAAGTCAGCCCTGATCGAACAACTTCTGGAACGGGTCTTTGACTGGGCGGCGGCGGTTGATCCGGCTCAGCCTCTGACGGTCGGAATTTTCAACGGCACGAAACGCGGAGCCGAACGGTCCCGCCCTGCTGCGCGAGTGATGTTCGAACGATCAGACATTTACTCGTTTCACTCCTATGAGGGCGAGAAGGGCCTTGCGGACTCAATCCGTTACCTCTCCTCGTTTGGTCGTCCGCTTGTGTGTACAGAGTGGTTAGGCAGGCCGCGGTCTTCCGCTGCGTTGCTCGAGGTTCTGGCAAGCCACTCGGTTGGCGGGTTCAACTGGGGACTCGTAGATGGTCGCAGCCAGACCAAGTACCCGTGGACCTCTTGGTATGTTCCCCGCAAAGGCGAGCCCAAACCTTGGTTTCACGAGTTGCTGCACTCAGACGGAACCCCATACTCGGAACAAGAAGCTCTGTTGTTCCGCAAAGTTGCTAGCTCAATGAGTTCCGCTCCCGAGTCCTGATGATCCAGAGCTAGTTGCAGGATTGTACGAACTCGCTCACCGCAGGCGTCACGAGTGTGTCATCAGCGTCGCCAAGTTGTGTGCTGACCTGATTGTGGGTGTACGGGGTTGCGTCAACGAGTTCGGCGGAACCACCTGATGTGTTGACGAGATCTACAAACGCTTGAGCATCGGCCACTCGACTTCGTCCACCCCGAGTAGCGATCAAGAAACGGGCGCTCGGTGCGCCGTTGCGCTGGATCTGCACGTTCGGCGAGGCCGAAGCAATGACCTGTGGGTCTGTGCCGAACGCGTCAGCGATCATCTTGTCCGCAGGGGCACGGGCTAGGTCGAAGGAGAAATCGAGGGCCACAACACACGACACCTTGGCTGGGTCGGCCCCTGCCGTAGTCAGTAACGCCTGGTCGGTGGCCACGATGGCAACTAGGTGAGCACCAGCAGAGTGGCCGATCAGCGTGAGCTTTGTTGGGTCAAGGCCTTGAGCAGGCCCGTTCTGTTGAACCCATGCCACGGCGGCGGCAACGTCTTGCCCGTGGTCGGGCCACTTCACCCCAGAGTCTGGGGTAGTCAACCGGTAGTTCACCGATACAAGTGCAGCACCGAGCGACTCGGCCCAAGCCACCTTCTGCTTCATGCCGTTTGACTTGTCGCCTCGGCGCCAACCCCCGCCATGCACCCACATGAGCACTGGCGCTAGGCCGCAACCGGGTGGCAAGTACACGTCAAGGCTTGTCAGATTCTGCTCCGCCCCGGAACGTTCCACATAGCTCAGAGTTTTGGGACCCGAGGCCTTCTCGCGGCAGCTTTCACCCGAAGCCTCGGCACTCGTTGTGGGGCTGCTCGTCGAGCTAGAACGGGTGCTAGGAGGGGGGCTGGTGGTGCTGCTTGATTCCGGTTCTGTTGCTGTGCACCCCACAAGAAGCAGCGCCGTCATGAGCAGCAGTGATTTTCTCATCAGGACTCCTCTGAGAGAGCTGGGGCGAACTACGCCTCTGCCGGGTAGCGCGCTGCGCGAGTTCCTGGGGGATTGGCAGCACCGGGAATCAGGTCGGGATTGCCCACGCACACCTCGCCCTCGAGGCCGTCAGGATCTGTAAAGAACAAGCTAAGGATGGGACCGAAATCGGTGACAAAATCATCAGCTGCTCCGCGTGCCCGCAGCCTCGCTCGAATGGTTTCAAACGCTTCGATCGATTCAGCCTGAAGCGCAAAATGATCGAGTCGTCCACGCCCGAACATCGGCGTTTGCACATCTGCCTGCGTGTTTCCATCAATCTCAAACACGTTCAATTCGGCGTACGGGCCAATCTTGATGATTGCCAGGCGCGGCCCGGAACCATCGGGGAACTCGCTTCCATCTCGCAGGATCTCAGCTTCAAAAACCTCTTGGTAGAACGCTTGTAGCCGATCACTATCATTCGTAATTGTTGCAACATGGTTGATTCCGACAGTCAACATGTAGGTCCTTTTTCTGATCTGTGATCCGGAATTCCTCAGGCTACACGTGGCGCTACCTCAAACTTGTGTGCAGAGATGTCGTCTTTACATAACAGTTGTTGGCCGACACTGAATGTGCCGCAGTGTCGACCGCGATGTACCTTTCGATGTGACCTTGGTGGTGTTAGCACTCGTATCTTCGCTGTTGTTTCTGTATTACGGATTCAAGGTCTTGTTTAACACTGCATCTAAAGAGGAGTTCGAGCGGTTCGGGGTTCCTGCCATGCAGCGATTCGTCGGCATCATGGAAGTTTTGGGCGGCGCGGGAGTGATTCTGGGGCTAGTCGTTGCGCCGTTGGGAGCCCTCGCTGCTAGCGGGTTAGCGGTGCTGATGATCCTTGGACTGATCGTGCGCATCAGGGTTCATGACCCAGTTCGACTCATGGTGCCCGCTGCGTTACTCGGTGCATTGAACGCTGTTCTTGTCGTGTTATTCCTTGCGCCGTGATGAGCGAGTCTGAGTCGCTGCTAGGCCGGGCCGGGACGAACCGGCGACCGTGCGGGATGCATGACTCACGCTAAACTCAGCGCACTCCCCCCGGAAGGAATTGAATCATGAATGTGATTGGCAAGATTGCCCAGACTGCTGCTGCGCTGTGGATACTGAACGTGTGGACCTTTCGATTCAATAAGGACACCGGGTACCGCGGTGGCGAAGCAAAGAATATGAAAGAGGAGTTCGCTGTCTACGGGCTGCCCGAACCCGCCATGTATGCCGTGGGCGCAACCAAGGTGGCCTTGGCCTCGGCGATGCTGGTTGGCAACGTCGTGCCCAGGATCACCCGGCCCGCCTCAATCGGCCTGGCGGCGTTCATGGTCGGTGCGATCGGCATGCATATTAAGGCCGGCGACCCGGTCAAGCAGTACCTCCCGGCGCTGTCGGTGTTTTCGCTAGCTACCGTCTCGGCAATCGTCAACGGCAATCCGAACGAGCCTGCTGCAACAGAGCAGGAAACATTGTCAGTTTGATCGACACCGGCATTGTCCCAACTAGCGGCTGCTACCGGTAGCAGCCAACTTCCAAGTAGCTTCAAGAGTCGGGGCAGCCAGACCAACATCACTAGCGACATAGCGATAGCGTTGGGAATCGGTGTCCACAGAGCGAACCGCACTTTCACAAATCGAACCAGAATCTCGGGGGCGATTGCCGCGATGGGGTAGAGCAACATGATTGCCGTGATCAGTTGCTTCCACTTTGTTGGAGCGCCAGGTTCGGGGGTCGTACCTAGACCAGAATTCATCCACTCCTGCTACCCGATCTGAATCGCCGACAGTTCCGCATCGCGTGTATACGAATCGATTTCGGCAAGCAGTTCGGTGAGTTCAGGAATCCTGCTCACCTTGGACGGCCGGGAGCAGATATCAGGCTCGGAGGACTTCTGGCACGACCCGAGGGTCATCCGTACAGATCGCTGCCACTCCGGCTTGAGCCATGCGGGTCATGAGTTCTGGCGAGACGGTGTTCCAAGAGACCACTCCGCGGCCCGCCTGCCAAAGTCGCTCAATCCATTCACCTTCCATCAGATCGACAAGGTCTGGCATCAGGTCGAAGCACGGGTGAACGA
>JBIKPA010000015.1:0-22493 GCA_044357715.1 Microthrixaceae bacterium | reverse complement strand
GGACAGTGAACCCGTCCTTCAAAGCAGGCGCTGATAACATTGACGCATTCAACGCCGTTGCAGCACAGTGTTATGCGGGTGAACCTACCTGCCCGGACCAAGGCGGCGGTAAAGGACAACTCGGAATTGTCCTAGATAGTGTGGTGCTTTCGGCACCCACAATTAATACGCCGTCTTTTGAGGCTGACTCGATCCAAATTTCGGGAAGTTTCACCAAAGATGAGGCAGAGTCGCTCTCAGTTGCGCTTCGTTATGGCTCGCTACCTATTCAGCTTGAGCCGCAGCAGGCAGAAACGATCTCTGCCACGCTCGGCCAAGGCGCACTTGAAGCGGGCATCATTGCAGGCCTCATTGGCGTGCTCCTCGTGCTGGCTTTTCTGTTGCTCTACTACAGGCTGCTGGGACTCGTCACGGCAGTCAGCTTGAGCCTGTCTGCTTCGATGCTTTGGGTGATCATGAGCAACCTTCAAGCCACGGTGACTCTTGCTGGGGTGGTCGGCATTGTTGCCTCAATTGGAATTTCGTTGGACTCGAGCATTGTGTTTTATGAGAGTCTGAAAGAGGACGTACGTAACGGTTCTTCCCTGCGTTCCTCAGCCGACAAGTCTTTCAGTACGGCCTATTCCACCATCGTCAAAGCCGATATGGCATCGCTGATCGGGGCCGGGGTCTTGTACTGGCTTTCCATCGGTCCAGTTCGCGGATTCGCTTTCTATCTCGGTATAGCCACCATTCTTGACTTGCTTGCTGCCTACTTCTTCTTGCGACCAGCAGTAGTTGTATTCGCCCGATCAAAGTTTGGTGAGTACCCCAAGCGGTTCGGCATTCCCGTGGATGATCTAGAGGGCTATACCGACGGACGAATCACCCCTGCTGCTTCTAAGAAAGTTGCCGTTCCAGCAGGAAAGGAACTGTCATGAACGCACTCTCTAAGGTGTACCGGGGTGAAAACGACTTCAACTTTCAACGTAGTTGGATTCCACTCGGAATTGTCTCATTGGTTCTTGTCATTGGCTCACTTGTCTCACTCGCTGTGCAAGGCCTTGACCTGTCCATTGACTTCGAGGGTGGATCGATCTGGGAGGTGCCCTCGGCCACCTTCACCGTTGATCAAGCAACAACTGTGCTCGACACGTTTGGCACCGATGCCGGTGAGAAATACCAGATAGCGACAACCACTGATGGGGTGCGGCTTGTACGTATCTCGGGACGGGTCGACACTATTGAACAAAGCCAGAAGGTAGTAGCTGCGCTTGCCGAGGCTGCAGACCTAGAGATTACCGATGTGGCAGTTACAACGGTTGGTCCCTCATGGGGCCAGGACATTACAAAATCGGCCCGAAACTCGCTGATCATCTTCATGGTGCTTGTAGCTGCCTACATCGCTTGGCGACTAGAACCCAAGATGGCTGCTTCGGCAATGGTGGCGGTGTTTCACGACATCATCATCACCATGGGTTTTTACTCGGTGTTTCACCTAGAGGTTTCGCCCGCCACCGTGATTGCGTTCTTGACCATCTTGGGATACTCGCTCTACGACACGATTGTGGTGTACGACCGACTCCAAGAAAACGGCGTAAAACTGACCCGCACTGGCCAGTACACCTACAACGGTATCGTTCGTAGGTCGCTCAATCAGGTTCTGATGCGTTCGGTCAATACCACCACCGTCACGCTGATTCCGGTGTTGTCGATGCTGATTGTTGGCAAGTACATCTTTGGGGAGCCAACACTTGGCGACTTCTCCCTGGCGCTACTTATTGGACTTGCCTCTGGTGCGTACTCTTCGCTCTCAGTAGCTACTCCTCTTACTGCTGTGCTCAAAGAGCGTGAGCCGCGTTATAGAGAGATCCGTACGCGAATGATTGCCAAGGGAATCGATCCAAGCGACACGGCTTGGCATGGGGTGAACGTCACAGGTGCACCTGCCTCTGGCTCAACGCGCCCTGGTGTCGTTCGGCCTACTGTTAGCTCTGGAACGAGTGCTCCGGCGCTCACCACCAGCATCGGCGGTCACCCGCCAAGACCAAGAAAGAAAAAGAAGTCCTAAGGTCGCGCTGCTCAAGCATCTCTTAGGTCGGTAGCGTAGGAATAGGAAGACCGAGACCACAGGAGGTGACCCATGGCAACAGTGACAAGGGTGCTTCCGTGGCGTCGTCATAGCCAACCTCCAGCAATGGAGGTGCAAGAGATCATTGAGCAGTATCGGAAGTTTCATCCGAAACGCTCTACAGATGTGATCACTGACGCTTACCGGATGGCCGCTGGTGCGCACCAAGGGCAGTTGCGCCGATCCGGTGAGCCCTACATCACGCATCCGCTTGCTGTTGCAGGCATCGTTGCCCGATACGGGATGGACGATGTCACCATCGCTGCGGCTTTGTTGCACGATGCCGTAGAGGACACGGTGATCACACTCGAAGAACTCGAAGCCAAGTTCGGCGCAGAGGTCACTGCCATCGTCGATGGAGTCACCAAGCTTGAACGTATCCATTTCGATACCAAAGAGGCGCAACAGGCCGCCACGATGCGCAAGATGCTCGTTGCCATGGCCAAAGACTTGCGGGTGTTGGTTATCAAACTCGCTGACCGACTCCACAACATGCGCACCATTGCGGCGCTGCCAGCTTGGAAGCAAGAACGGACAGCCCAAGAAACCCTCGATATTTACGCCCCGCTTGCTCATCGCCTCGGCATGCAAGAGATCCGACAGCAACTTGAGGATCTGTGTTTTGCCTCGTTGTACCCTCGGCGATACGCCGAGGTGGATCACATGGTTGCCGAACGCGCACCCGAGCGCGACGCCTATGTTGACGCAGTCATCGATGAGATCAGAGACCGCCTTATAGAGGTGAACATCAGCGCTGTTGTCACGGGAAGACCGAAGCACCTGTGGTCAATTTACGAAAAAATGGTAGTACGCGGTAAGGCCTTCGAAGAGATCTTTGACCTGATTGGTATCCGACTTGTCGTAGACAGTTCAAAAGATTGCTATGCGGCGCTCGGGTCAATTCATGCAATGTGGACTCCAGTTCCAGGCCGGTTCAAGGACTACATCGCAATGCCAAAATTCAACCTGTATCAATCACTGCACACAACCGTGATCGGGCCAGAAGGCAAACCTATCGAGGTGCAGATTCGCACTCCCGAGATGCACAACCGCGCCGAATGGGGGGTAGCTGCGCACTTCTCATACAAAGAGGGCACCACTGAGGACATGACTTGGTTGTCCCGAATCGTTGGTTGGCAACAAGAGATGACTGACCCGGGCGAGTTCATGGCGAATCTCAAGATTGATCTTGATCAAGACGAGGTGTTCGTCTTTACTCCAAAGGGCGATGTGGCAACGTTGCCGGCAGGTGCAACGCCCGTTGATTTTGCATACTTCATTCATTCCGAAGTTGGCCACCGCTGTATTGGGGCGCGAGTGGCTGGCCGCCTAGTCCCGCTCGACACCCAGCTCAACTCTGGGGATACAGTCGAAATCTTCACCTCGAAAGTTGCCGGTGCTGGTCCGAGTCAGGACTGGCTCAAATTTGTTGCAACCCATGCTGCAAAATCACGAATCAGGCAGTGGTTTTCAAGAGAGCGAAGGGATGACGCTCTTGAGTCGGGTCGCGAGTCGCTCGTAAAAGCAATGCGCCGTGAGGCTCTTCCCGCTCAAAAAATCTTGGCCGGTGAGGTCATGCTCGAAGTGGCGCAGCAGCTCAAATACCAGTCAGTGGAGGCGCTCTTTACTGCCATCGGAGAGCACCACGTCTCTCCAGAGTCGGTTGCCGGCAGGATTGCGACTCTTTTGCGAACTGCAGCCGGCGACAGAGAAGAGGTGGTCTCTACTCCGAACCGTTCGGTGAACCGTCATCAGGGCCGCCCCGCAGGCGTGCACGTGGAGGGCTATGACGATGTCCTAGTGCGCATGGCTCGGTGCTGCACTGCAGTTCCAGGCGACGACATCATTGGATTTGTGACGCGTGGTCGCGGAGTGTCGGTGCACCGGACCGACTGTGCAAACGCCACCTCGTTGGCCGCTGGCCAGGGCGAGCGGATTATTCATGTGGAATGGGATTCGGATTCCACTGGCAGTTTTGTTGCCCTCGTAGAAGTCAAAGGACTCGATCGCCCCCGGCTCCTGCAAGATGTGACTGCCACGTTGTCAGATAACCATGTGAACATTCTGAGTAGCCAGAGCACCTGCGGCCAAGATCGTGTCTCAAAGATGCGTTTCGAATTCGAGCTTGCAGACCCAGCGCATCTTGATACCCTGCTGAACCGGTTGCGAACTATCGATAGCGTGTATGACGCCTATCGCGTGATGCCCGGGTCGGTGAGTTAGTTGCTTGTGCATCTAGGCTGCTAGAGCCCTGCGTTCTTCGAAGCAGAAGCACCCGAAGTAACCCATCTCCACATCAGAGAGTCACACACATTGATATGGTTTCAAGAAAAAAGCGTGACGAGAGTTCCCAAGATCGGCCGGCACTAAGTCTGGTGTCTGATGAAGACCTTCCAGAGTCGGAGGATGACCTTTCCTCGCTCAAAGGGACTGAGTCGGCGGAGGATGCGCCGAGCGAACAACAAGGCGATACCGATCCTGATGCCGTTGCCGTTGCGGGTTTGGACCAGAGCCCACTAGCCGAGGCCAGCGCGGATGAGCCGGAGTCTGACCTGCCCGCTATTGCTGGCCTCTCCGCGATGTCACCCGCAGAACAAGCCGCGGCCATTCTCGCCGAGGCTGATCCGGTGGGTTACTACAAAATGCTGAACGGACTCGTTCGTTCCTCGCACTCCTCGCTTCTGCAGGCTCTGCCCTATACGCCGGCCCTTGAGTTTCACAGCCCATCTTGCGTAGTGGTTGAGCCAGAACCAACCAACATCGAAACCGTTGACCTCTACGCGCGGGCCGCTTACCCGGACTTCGACAGGGTTCTTCTTGCGGCCTTCAACGATCCATCTCAGGACCACCTGATGGCGGCGCTTTATCACCTGTTGATTGTCGAAAAAGCAAATATCGCCATGGTGACAAACCATGGGCAGATCATCGACATCGCTCTTGTGATTGGTGCGTGGCTCTCTGCAATGTTGGCCCCCGGGCGCAGCTTCGGGGTTCTCGGGGAACACAGTTCTCTAGAACAACTAGCGGATGTGTCCAACGTGTTGGTATCACGAATGGTCATTACCCGACAGGCGTTCAACGTACCCGCAATTCAGGTGCTGCAGTGCGGTTCCCGAATCTTCTTATCGGTTCCACAAACAGCGAGTCGCCGGCGCGCCAAACTAGAAACAGCGCTTGTTCGGGCAAATAACACGCTCATGCGAACTGCACTTGATGAACAGTTAGCCAAAGGAGGGCAGCTTCTTGCCATGGCTGCGAGCGGAAGCCAGGACCTTACAATCCCGGGCCTGATGAAGAAGGCTCGAGCGGCTTGGCGCGCACGGCGCGGGGATGATCCTGGCGAAGCGCCAACGTTGCATCTTCAACCGCTTTACGACGGCACCCTGACGCTCATGCAATCTTGCACGTACGTACTGCCAGTTGCAATCTGTTTGGACTCGAGCACCCCAGCATGTGTGATTGGTGGACTGACTCGAATAAAAGAAAAAGATGACTGCCATCGGATCATGGATTGGATTGCTCTCGCGCACCAAGAAGCCACTGGCGTTCCCACCATCTATCACTGGCACGAAGATGACCTACTCACCCAGGTCAGAGCCCGGCTGAACCGCTAGCTGAACGGGTAGCTAAGCCAACCACTCAAGCGCTGTTAGCGTGGTCGCTCGTGACCGAGACCCGCCGCGAGCAATTCCAAGCACTCAGAGGAATGCGAGACATTCTTCCCCCCGAATCAGCGCGTCGCAGAGAACTGACGGGACTGTTTATTTCCCAGTGTGAACGCGCTGGCTACAACGAGGTGGTGCCCCCGCTTGTAGAGGATCTAGGTGTGTTTTTGCGTGTCGGCGAAGCCACCGATGTGGTCACTAAAGAGATGTACGACTTTGTTGACAAAGATCAAACACGTATAGCGCTCCGACCAGAGATGACCGCTGGCGTAGTTCGGGCCTTTGTCCAACACCGACCGCTGTTGCCGTGGAAGGTTTTCTATTCCGGCACCAACTTTCGTCATGAGCGCCCACAAAAAGGCCGCTATCGAATGTTCGATCAACTCGGTATCGAGGCCCTAGGCGTTGATGACGCAGACCTAGATGTAGAAGTGATTGCAGTCGCGAGCAGATTCTTTGAGTCACTTGGGCTGCGCAAGGTCACACTGCTCATCAATTCGCTCGGGGAACATGAGGATCGTGAGCGCTATACAGAGGCCGTTCGACAGTACCTGCTGACCTGCAGAGATGACCTCTCCGAAACCTCACAGGTGACACTCGAACGAAACCCGTTGCGAGTTCTCGACTCCAAGCGTGAACAAGATCGCCAGATCATCGCGAATGCACCCCTTGTGGCCGATTACCTTTCGGCTGATTCCGCTGAGCACTATGCGCGTGTGCTTTCTGGCCTTGATGCACTAGCTGTGAGCTACACCGAGGATCCAAGACTGGTGCGTGGTCTTGATTACTACCGTCGCACTACGTTTGAGTTTGCCGCCGAGGCTTTGGACTCTGCGCAGAACGCAATTGGTGGTGGTGGTCGCTACGACGGCCTAGCAGAGGCAATGGGCGGCCCAGCCACTGACGGTATCGGATTTGCCCTTGGTGTTGACCGCATCTTGTTGGCCTGTGATGCCGAAGGCGTGTTCAATCCTGAGTCAGCAGTGCTCGAGGTTTTTGTCATCGATACCGTCTCGGGCGAGGCGGCACGAGACATCACACAGCAGCTCCGTGATGCAGGAATCTCGGCTGATCGCCGATTCGGCGGCGGTTCAATGAAATCGCAAATGAAGTCGGCTGACCGATCTGGTGCTCGGTTTGCGATCATCGTTGGCGAGGATGAACTCTCAGCCGACGAGGTAACGCTTCGACCCATGCTGGGCCGGCCCGCAGACGGCGAACAGCGAAGAGTCGGTCGCTCGGACCTGCTTGGCGAACTCAACCGTTATTGTGGCCAAATCGATCCAACTAACCTCAGGACTATTTCGTGACTCTCTCTACAAGTACTTCCATGCGTTCGCATTCCTGCGGCGAGCTCGGCCTTGACCAAGTTGGGCAGACAGTTACCTTGTGTGGCTGGGTTGCACGCCGACGTGAACATGGCGAGCATCTTGCATTTATCGATCTGCGAGATAACACAGGCTTGGTGCAGTGCGTCGTCGACGGAGCAGCAGAGCTGCGTAGCGAGTTCGTAGTCCGAGTCACGGGTGTCTTGCGGCCTCGGCCAGAGGGCACGATCAACGATCAGCTAGCTACCGGGCAGGTCGAGGTAGGGGAGTGCACCGTCGAGGTGCTCTCTGCCGCTGAGCCACCACCCTTTCCTCTGGATGAGCGGGCCGCCGACGTAGACGAAACCGTCCGCCTGCGGTATCGCTATTTGGATCTGCGCCGAGAAGAGATGCAAAAGAATCTGCGGACTCGGGCCAAGATCAACTCGGCCATCCGAGCAGCGATGGATGCCCAAGATTTTGTAGAGATCGAAACCCCGATGCTGATTGCCTCAACCCCCGAAGGTGCAAGGGACTTTGTTGTGCCGGCAAGAACTAAGCCGGGCAACTTTTATGCGCTTCCGCAAAGCCCGCAACTCTTCAAGCAGCTGTGCATGGTGGGCGGCATGGATCGCTACTACCAAATCGCGCGGTGCTTCCGAGATGAAGACCTGCGTGCCGATCGGCAGTTCGAGTTCAGTCAGCTTGACGCCGAGATGAGCTTTGCAAGCCAAGACGATGTTTTGGAGTGCATTACACGGGCAGTTTCGGCCGCTGTTGAAGTCGTAACCGGTGAAGGTGTAGGCGAGATTCCGCGGATCACCTGGCGCGAGGCAATGGACCGCTTCGGTTCAGATAAGCCTGACGTTCGATTCGGGATGGAACTCACTGACCTGACAGGCGTTTTCGCTTCAACGGAGTTCAACGCGTTCAAGGCTGCGAGCATCAAAGGGATACGTCACATCGGGGCAGCTACCGAAACCTCTCGAAGCCGTCTTGATGACTTGACCGAGGACGCAAAGCGTTGGGGCGCAAAAGGTCTGGTCTGGATGCGAGTGGAAGACAGCGGTGAGGGGCTGTCGCTCAACTCCCCAGTTGCCAAGTTCTTGTCTGAGTCAGAAAAGGCTGGCATCTTGAGTGAACTCGAAGCTCAGGCAGGCGATGTCATCTACCTAGTTGCCGACGAGTGGGCAAAGGTTTGTCATGTCCTGGGCCTGTTGCGTCTTGCGCTTGGCCGCCCACCAGTCAATGAGGGCGGGTTCAACTTCTTGTGGGTTGTGGACTTTCCGCTGTTTGAGTCCATCGACCCCATCACCTCCCAGCCTGTTTCTGCGCATCACCCATTTACGATGCCGCACGAAGAGGATTGGGCCTTGCTCGATGGCGGGCCTGCTGACCTGCTCAAGGTTCGCTCGCAGGCGTATGACCTAGTGCTGAACGGCTGGGAGCTCGGATCGGGCAGCGTGCGAATTCATCGATCAGATATTCAGTCTCGCATCTTTGAGTTGCTCGGAGTGAGTGCAGAAGAAGCCGCTCTGAAGTTTGGGTTTCTATTGGACGCATTCCGCTTCGGTGCGCCACCACATGCTGGTTTTGCATTTGGCATCGACCGAATTGTTGCGCTGTTGCTTGGTGAAGAGAATATTCGTGAGGTGATTGCGTTCCCTAAAACCCAGTCGGGCGCAGACCCACTCACGGGTGCGCCAACGCCGATCGAAGCTGCGCAACTTGAGGAACTTGGCCTGCGACTCTTGCCGCAAGCCACCTGAGGAACTGTCCCTTCTCAAGGGTTATCTGCGGGGATCCAGAAAGAAATTTCTTGAGGGTCCTTGAATCGAACGCCTGTTCGGAATTACACTGATGTTCGTGCACGGGGGCGGTTCTTCCTTCACTGTCACACCACATCAGTACGGTCATCACTACGGATAGAGACACGGCACCAGAGTCCCCAACAGGGCATGGTGAACGCCACTAGACGAGTACTTCCCCCGCAGAACTAATTAGCAGAACCATTCAGCAGGTCACCGCATGGCGACCTACCACGGAAGAGGACAATCACATGGCAGTTGAAAGAGATAAAGCACTCGAGATGGCTCTTGGTCAGATCGAAAAGCAGTACGGCAAGGGTTCCGTGATGAAGATGGGGGAGAAGACCTCAATGGATGTGGAGTCCATCTCCACTGGGGCACTCTCGTTGGATATCGCACTTGGAATTGGCGGGCTTCCTCGCGGCCGTGTTATCGAGATTTTCGGTCCCGAGTCTTCAGGAAAGTCCACTTTGGCTATGCACGTAGTCGCTGAAGCCCAGCGCAACGGAGGCATCTGTGCCTATGTCGATGCAGAGCACGCAATGGATCCAACCTATGCGGCACGCATTGGTGTCGATGTAGACGAACTCCTCATCTCGCAGCCAGATACTGGTGAGCAGGCACTCGAGATTACAGACATGCTCATTCGCTCCGGTGCGCTTGATGTAATTGTGATCGACTCTGTTGCCGCACTCACACCACGTGCCGAGATCGAGGGTGAGATGGGCGATACCCATGTGGGTTTGCAGGCGCGTCTGATGTCTCAAGCTCTCCGCAAGCTCACTGCCAATCTCAACAAGAGCAATACCATCTGCATTTTCATTAATCAGCTCCGAGAGAAGATTGGCGTGATGTTCGGTTCTCCCGAGACAACACCAGGTGGGCGTGCGCTCAAGTTCTATTCCTCAGTCCGCCTTGATATTCGCCGGATTGAAGCCATCAAAGATGGGGTCGAGGTAGTGGGCAACCGGACCCGAGTCAAGGTTGTCAAAAACAAGATGGCATCTCCTTTTAAGCAGGCCGAGTTCGACATTATGTACGGCAAAGGCATCAGCCGCGAAGGTGGAGCGCTCGACCTTGCAGTGGAATACAACATCGTCAAAAAGTCTGGAGCTTGGTACACCTACGAGGGTGAACAACTTGGCCAAGGTCGAGAAAATGCCAAAAGCTTCCTGATCGAAAATCCAGAGATCATGGTAGATATCTCCGAGCGGGTGATGTCCGAGTCGGGCATTGGTCAGGTAGATGAAGAGTCTTCCGATGAACTTGTAGTTGATCCTGATGATCTGCCAATCAGTCTTGATTGATCAATCATTTTCGACTGACGGGTGAATCTGCAGTAAAGATTAGGTGTCGGTGTCGTGATCTGGGGTCACGACACCGATACCTTTCTGGTCTCTTGGCCGCTGCAACCTAGACTGTGCTTTATGTCTGGCAAGTACATCGTGCGCACATTTGGTTGTCAGATGAACGAACATGATTCTGAGCGCCTAGCTGGCCTGCTAGAGGCTGATGGCCTAGAACCAACAACCGATGTAGATCAGGCCGACGTAGTCGTGCTCAACACGTGTTGTATCCGCGAGAACGCAGATAACAAGCTCTACGGCACCTTGGGGCACCTCAAGAGCCTTAAAGAGGCCCGCCCAGGTATGGAGATCATGGTGGCTGGTTGTCTCTCCCAGAAAGACCGGGGTTCCATTGCCGACAGAGCCCCCTATGTGGATGTGATTCTTGGTACCCACAACGTTCACCGAGCAGTAGACCTTCTACATGAGCGGCGGGCTACGGGCAGGCCTGTCATCGAGATTCTTGAAGCAACCGTGGCCGAAGACCATGAGCTGTTCCCCTCGGCTCTTCCAGTGGTGCGCCAAGCTGGTTACGCCGGATGGGTCACCATCCAGATGGGTTGCGATAACAGTTGCGCTTTCTGCATCGTTCCGGCAGTGCGTGGCCCAGAGATCAGTCGCCCGTTTGGCGACATCCTTGCCGAGGTCGAGCGAGCAGCATCAGACGGGGTTACCGAGGTGACCTTGTTAGGCCAGAACGTCAACTCGTTTGGCCGAGACTTGACGCTTCGACTTCGCTCTGAAGGAAACCTCTCGGAGGGTTCGGCACCCGTTAGCAGTCCAGAGTTTTTGGTCGGCAGCAGCTGGACTCAGGAGTCCGGTAGCAAAGTCCGACCCCTCTTTGCCGATCTTCTTCGTGCCGTTGGGGCCGTGCCCGGAATCCGACGGGTTCGTTATACAAGTCCTCACCCAAAGGATCTGCGACCAGAGACCATTGAAGCAATGGCACAAGTAGACACGGTCTGTGAGCACCTGCATCTGCCATTGCAGTCTGGGAGTAACTCGATTCTTGTGGCCATGCACGGTGGATATACCGCCGAGAGGTACTTGGAGAGACTCTCGCTAGCGCGTGCAGGGATTCCCGATCTTGCAGTAACCACAGACATCATTCTTGGTTTCCCCGGCGAGACCGAAGCTGATGCTGAAGCAACCCTTGAACTCGCTGCCGAGGCTCGCTACGACGGGGCATTCACATTCTTGTACTCGCCTCGACCTGGCACCGAAGCTGCGGAGCTCACCGAAAAGTTTGTGGACCACGCAGTGGTGGTGGAGCGAATGGAACGCTTGCGCGCTGTGATTGAGCGGTCATCCTTCCTTGGCAACCAATCAAGGGTTGGCCGCACAGAAGAGGTTCTAGTGTTTGGGCCGAGCAAGCGTGACCCCCAAAGGGTTTCTGGGCGCACACGGCAGAACCGACTCGTGCATTTCACCCCGCCTGAACCTATGCGGCCGGGAACCTATGTGAATGTGGAGATCTCGAGTGCAACCAACACGTGCCTTTTGGGCGAGTTTGTAGAGATCGTGGCCCAACCGACACACCGAACGCGCATCGAGGTTTCTGCGGGGTGAGCAGCATCCAAACCGCTCAGGAGCAGTTCGAAGCGCTCAAGCAGAGCACCACGCTCGTTGCGCCTGCTGGTGCGGGATTGGCTGCGACAGAACCCGAATACCAATTCGATGCACAACGAACGATTGGGTCACTAGCTCAAAGTCTGGCTTCGGTGCATCAGGTGGTTATCGAACAGGATTCGCTTTTGTGGGAGTCCCAACTTTGCATCACCACCCTTGACCTTGTTGAGCGTGCTCTTCGTTCGGTAGCGCTTCCACCCGAGGCGCTCGGCGAACTCAGCCCCGCATATCGGCATATGTCTCGCGAACGTCTTTCGCAGATTCTTCAAGATGGTGCTGCCTCAATGAACCGGGATTCGAGCGAGTTTGTTCTGCTTCAGGGAAATCCGCGACTCGGCAACCTTCGCTTTGTGGGGCAGACCCTGTTGGGTTTTGAGGACTGGTCTGAGTCGGCGGTAGGGGACCCATATTTTGATCTCGCAGTTGCGGCGCGAGACCTTCTCAGAATTTTCGGACCTCAACCGATTCAGGCTTTCTTTGGCGAATACGGATTGCTACATCCCGATCCTGTCCGCTTGGACTGGTACTTGCTTGCAGTTGAACTGTGCTGCGGCGAATGAGCGAGTCTGGTCGTGAGCATGCCCGACACCTTGTACTTGTGGGTCCAACAGCCTCGGGGAAGTCTCAGTTGGCCTTAGCTTTGGCTGAGCGGCGAATCGCTCAGGGTGAGCTCGTAGAACTGATCACCGTGGATTCCATGCAGGTCTACAGGGGGATGGACATTGGTACAGCCTCACCTAGCGCAGATGAGCAGCGGCGCGTGAAGCACCACCTTGTTGATGTGGTTGAGCCTTTTGAGGAGTTCTCCGTTGCCGAGTTCACCCACATGGCGAATCAAGCACTTGATCAAATCGAAAAGGCTGGAGGGCGCGCAATTGTTGTTGGCGGCACAGCGCTGTACCTGCAGGCTCTTGTCGACAACCTTGAGTTGCCGGGAAGATTCCCAGAAGTGGCCGCATCGCTCGAGGCAGAACCCGACACGGCAGTGCTCTATCAACAACTCGCAGGGCTAGACCCCGACGCAGTTCTAAAGATCGAGCCCAATAACCGAAGGCGGATTCTTCGAGCGCTCGAGGTCACTCTTGGTTCTGGCCGTAAGTTTTCCGAGTTTGGGCCCGGCCTTGATAGCTACCCCGAAACACCGTTTCTGCTTGCCGGGCTCCGCGTGGAGCGCCCGGTGTTATCTGATCGCATTACTCAACGCTATGAGGAGCAGATGCAGCAGGGGTTCGTCGAAGAAGTGCAAGCACTTGTATCGAACCCACAAGGTATCTCTCGCACCGCAGCGCAAGCGTTGGGGTATCGCGAGTTGCTTTCCCATCTAACTGGGGAGTGTTCTCAAGAAGAAGCAGTGTCTAGCGCAGTTGATCGAACAAGACAGTTCGCCATTCGGCAGATACGTTGGTTCCGCCGCGATCCACGCATTACGTGGTTTGATCACTCGGGTGACCCCCGAACGGTTCTTGATCAATTAGATGCCTTCTGGGCGTAGCCCGCTCTCTAGGAGCAGGGTCGCCTGCTTCGATGCTGAGCTCTTGCACCACTACGGTATGGGGTGCAGTTCTTGGTCGAGTTGGGGCCACAGATCTGCAGAGATGGAGAAAGAGTGCTCAGACTTACTAAGCATCATGGCCTCGGCAACGATTTTTTAGTTGCTCTAGCTGATCAGAACCCAGGGCTAGGGATCGACTCAGAGTTGGCGCGCTCTTTGTGTGACCGGCACAGAGGTATCGGGGCTGATGGCCTGATCCTGTCCTTTCCGCCTTCCGAGGAGGGAAATGATGCTTGCATGGTGCTCCTGAACGCAGATGGATCCGAGGCCGAGATCTCTGGCAATGGGATTCGATGCCTCGGCCAAGCGCTGCTGCGTCACGCGGGTCGAAGCGAAGGTGTTCTGCGTATCGAGACTGCACGAGGGGTGCGTCAGCTTCGCAGCATTCGAGGCTCGGCCGAGGATGAAATTTGGATTCAAGTCGATATGGGGGCAGTCTCGAGTGGACCAGAACTCGGCACGCTCTCGCAGGCCTATCCGGCGATGCATCGAGGGACTTTTAACATCGGTAACCCACATTTGGTGTTGCTTCTTGAGTCTGAAGATCAGCTTCAACAGCTAGATCTAGCAACGGTGGGGCCGAGGCTTGAGTCCGAGTACTCAGAGGGCATCAATGTCGAGTTTGTTTATGTTGATTCAACAGACCACATGCAGTTACTTGTCTGGGAGCGTGGGTCTGGCATTACCGAGGCCTGCGGATCAGGTGCAACGGTTGCTGCCGCCGCTGCGCACGAAGCGGGTCTCGTCAGCGAGCAGGTTCGGGTGTCAATGCCAGGCGGAGAAGCTCAAATAACAATTTCGGATACCACTTTGTTGTTGACCGGCCCCTCGGTCTTTATTGCCGAGGTCACCGTCTTGCTTCCAGAGGTCACGGTTTCGTGAGTAGCGAGGACCTAGACCCAGTCGACCCTGGCACGCCGGATCCAGAACTAGTAGATCCAACCGAATCGCACCGAGGCGGCTTCGGTGATTTCGGCGGCCAGAGCAACACGCTCATTGATCGTAACTTCCGGGAGCGCATTATTTTGGTAGGGGTTAGCTTCCCGCCACATGACGATGACCTGCTTTCGGCATCGCTCGACGAGCTCGAATTGTTAGTCGATACTGCTGGTGCCGACGTGGTGGGACGAGTGGTTCAACGCAGAAACAACCCCGATCCGGCGACCTTTATAGGCAAGGGGAAGGTGCAAGAAATCAAAGAACTTGCCCTAGAAACCGACTGCGACACGGTTGTATTTGATGATGAACTCAGTCCGTCACAGCAGTTCAATCTGGAAAAGATTCTTGGGAGAACAGCAATCGATCGCACGGCAGTGATTCTGGACATTTTTGCTCAGAATGCTCACAGCCAAGAGGGCAAGGCACAGGTGCAGCTAGCTCTGTTCAAGTATCGGCTTCCGCGGCTCCGGGGCAAGGGAACTGCAATGTCGCAACAGGCTGGTGGTATTGGGACTCGTAGCGGCCCCGGGGAGACTCAGTTCGAGATCGACCGTCGCCGGATCACTCGCATGATCCACAAGCTTGAGGCAGACCTTCGCCAGATTGCGCACCATCGCGCTACTCAGCGCAAGTCTCGCCGGCGTTCAACACTGCGTCATGTGGTGATTGTTGGCTACACCAACGCAGGAAAATCCACCCTGCTCAATACTCTGACCGAGGCAGGGGTACTTGTCGAGGATCGGCTGTTTGCCACGCTTGATGCAACCACTCGCAAGCTGCAACTCCCTGGCGGCGAATCAGTGCTGCTGACAGACACGGTGGGATTCGTCAAAAAGCTGCCACACCAACTCGTTCAAGCCTTTGCATCAACACTCGATGTTGTAGCCGAGGGTGATCTCCTGATCCACGTGGTCGACGGCTCTGGCCCCGACCCCGAGGGGCAGATGCAAGCCGTTCGGGAAGTAGTCAAAGAAATCGGTGGTGATGCCGTGCCAGAACTGTTGGTGTTCAATAAGGCAGATTGCTCCGATCAGGCTGAACGCTTAGCGGCAGAGTTCCCGGGCTCGGTCGCAATCTCTGCTGTCACCGCAGAGGGAGTGCCCGATCTGCTTCTGCGAATCGGAGATCGACTGCGATCGTTGGTACCTGCTGTAGCGATGTTCATTCCCTACCAACGCGGAGATGTGCTTGCTGCTTTGCATCGGTGTGGGGAAGTCCTCACTGAGACTGCAGAAACCGAGGGCGTCCGAGTCTCCGGGCGTCTTGAGGATTCCGAACTTGGCCGATTCACGGAATTCCTTAACGAAGGCGCCCCCTCAGCAACAAGCGATCACAAGAACCCGACTGAGCTCAAAATTGCGGCCCCCTGATGGGCGCAGAATCAACCATCAGCTCATCTGCGGATCCGAGCGGTGGGGCTACTCGGGCAAGTCACATCCCAACCGGTATCCAGCTCCCGCCGTACCCCTATGACCGTCTTGAACCGCTCAAGCAGATTGCAGCTACTTCGCATGGTTCTGTCATTGACCTCTCTGTCGGCACGCCCTGTGATCCACCGTCGGAATCGGTGCTGCAGGCACTAGTTGAGTCGGTAGATAGCGCACGCAGTTACCCGCCCTCGGTGGGGACCAATCAGTTCAGGTCCGCTGCTTCCGACTGGTTCAGGACACGTCTGGGACTCGAGGTGCCCCCGGAACAAATCGCGGCTTGTGTTGGTAGTAAGGAATTCGTAGCTGGGCTGCCTCATTGGCTCCGGTTGCGTGACCCTTCCAAAGACACTGTCTTGTACCCAGCGGTCAGTTACCCCTCATACGAAATGGGAGCTGTGCTCGCTAGTTGTCGAGCTGTGCCTGTGCCGTTAGATCGACACTGGCGCCTCGACCTGTCAGCGGTTGACCCTGCAGACGCTGAACGTGCGCTCTGCCTATGGAGTAACACCCCCGGCAACCCTGCGGGTGCCCTAGATGATCTTGCGAAAGTGGCAGCTTGGGGGCGTTCCCACAAGGTTCCGGTTTTCTCTGATGAATGCTACGTGGAGTTCACATGGGAGGGGCCGCCTGCAACCCCAGGCCAACTACCCGGCCAAAGCATTCTCTCCTCGGGCCTCGATGGAGTCGTTGCAGTGCATTCGCTGTCCAAACGTTCCAACCTAGCTGGAGTCCGGGTGGGGTTCTACGCCGGCGATGCGGAACTAGTCCGCTACCTCAGCGAGGTTCGTAAACATGGCGGTCTGATGGTTCCCGGACCGGCACAACGCGCAGCAGTTGCTGCCCTCAACGATTCTGTGAGCGTGCTCCAGCAGCGTGATAGCTACTGGTCTCGGCTCGGCCGAGTGGCAGCGGTGCTCCGCTCTGTTGGTTTAGAAGCCCCCTTGCCTGCCGGCGCGTTCTATTTGTGGGTGCCCGCTCCAGAGGGTGATGCTTGGGCACTAGCGGAACGGCTAGCAAAGGAACTCGGTTTGTTGGTGAGCCCAGGGGAGTTTTATGGGCCGGCAGCCGCTGGATTTGTTCGTGTTGCTGTGGTGCAGAACGAGGCAAATTTGGACGAACTCGAAAGAAGAGCAGACAGCCTCTGAAGCAGTTTCTTGGAAACTGCGGGGCATGCGGGTGGGCCGAAATGAAATACTGATCTCTACGTCGCCCAGCTTCGTTGGGGAATGCCGAGGGAAGGAACCCGCATGTCGAATGATGTCAATCCAAAGGAAAGTAAACCCCCCAAAGGCTGGCTCATTACTGGGATGATTCTGATGCTCTTGGCGTTTTCAAGTTGCGGGGTTGGCGGCGTGAGTTGTGTCAGCTTCGCAAGCTCTTTTGCTGACATTCTCAGTGGTGCATCTACGGTGGCACTTGGAGAGACAACTCGCTTGGATGCCGCATCCTCAACTGGAGTGGTGGTTTCATCTTCTGCAGAAGTTATCTGTGAAGGTGAAGACGAAAACGGCAACCAGGTTTCGTTTGCAGAGCCATCAGCGGGAAGCACCGGCACTGTTACATCAGGTGGAGAGAACCTGGACTTTTTGTACTCATTCGATACCGATCCGGGTATGTCGTACACCGTGATCTGCGCTGGTAGTGAGTTCAGCGAGGGGCAGTATGCGGTTGCCTCCTTCCCCGGATTTGGAAAAATCGGAGTTGGGCTAGCTGGGATCTTCAGCGGATTATTCTTGACTTTTCTTGGCATAATCTTTCTCATCGTCGGCCTCGTCAAGCGCTCAAAATGGAAGAAGCGTCAATCTGGCATGGTTGCAGGCCCGCCTGCCGCAGCTTCGGGCGTGCCTTCTTCGGGGGTAGCACCCCCGCCCATGCCAGGTGCTGCACAAGCCCCCGTCTCTGAAGCACCCAGAATCGAAGCCCCCGCACCGTGGATGCCAGACACACCCTCCTTGCCAACGGCCACTCCGCCACCGATGCCGGGCACTCCACCTCCAATGCCGGGAGCCCCGCCCAGCCCAGACGAGCAGCGCTGAGTCGATCTCTGATCTGCTCATTCTCCGCGCTCGCTCAGGATTGCTCCGCACCGTGTAAAACTGTGTTGTGAGTTCCCCCGAAAATGCACCCACCGTGATCTCTAGCGTTGATCTTCTTCAAAAGACTGCCGAATTAGTTGCAGTGGCCTCCGAGAGTTTCTCTGAAGCCCAGATCACCGCCGTAATCGAAAATGAACTTCAGGCGCATCTGCACCTTGAAGTCACCCGCGTCGGAGACAATCTGGTAGCACGAACTCAACTCGGTCGGCCTGTACGCGTGATTCTTGCAGGCCACACCGACACTGTTCCGGCGAACGGGAACTCGCAGCCGCGTCTAGAAGGCGATCAACTGTGGGGAGTGGGTTCAGCAGATATGAAAGGCGGCCTCGCCGTCATGCTGAAGCTTGCTGAGCAGCACACGGAACCGGCAGTAGATGTCACCTACGTCTTTTATGCGAGAGAAGAAGTCGCCTCGGAACACAGCGGGCTTGGCGAGTTGTTTGAGCTGCGCCCAGACCTTTTAGAAGGTGACGTAGCCCTGCTCGGGGAACCAACCGATGGCCAGATCGAGGCGGGCTGCCAAGGAACAATGCGGTTCTCGATCACTCTCAAAGGTAAGCGCTCACATACGGCTCGAGCTTGGATGGGCCGTAATGCCATTCATCGCCTAGCCGGACTCCTGAGCGCCATCGAGCAGTATGTGCCTCGTCAGCCGGTTGTGCTTGGATGTCACTTCCACGAAGCTTTGCAAGTTGTTCGGGTAAGCGGTGGGGTAGCAGGCAACGTCGTTCCAGACTCGGCACAGATTGAACTCGCACACCGATTCGCTCCAGATCGGTCCGCTGATCAGGCAGAGCAGCATGTTCGTGACCTACTTCTGCCATATCTGAGCGAAGGAGACGAAGTTGAGCTGCTCGATCTATCACCAGCGGCTTACCCGGCAGTGGAGCACCCATGCATCACCTCTCTGATTGACCGTCATGATCTTGGGGTGCGCGCAAAGCTTGGCTGGACTGATGTGGCTCGCTTTACAGAGCATGGCGTACCGGCAGTCAACTTTGGTCCAGGCGATTCAACTCTGGCTCACACACCACAAGAGCACCTTGTGGGTGAGAGCATTCTTCGTACCTATCGAGCACTCGATGACCTTCTCCGAGTTGCCCCATGAATGCCTGTCCTGTAAGTAACCAGCCAGAAGTAAACAGCCCGAGGAGATATTTGTGAGTACTGATCTGCGCCCTACGACTCCCGAGGAGTTCGCTGGCTTAGCTTCACGCCTGAGGTCACGTGAGGGCTATGTCGAACCTGCAGCGTTCGGAATTGGAATAGCGAATATTGCAGATGCCGACCATTCGGTACTCGATACTTGGTTCGGTGCATTCTCTTTGAATGAGAACTTTGGTTCTGCAGCGATTCTGGCCGATGTTGTCGGCCACGACGCCGGCGCCGCAACCTATGAACTGACCGAGGACCTGCTGCGTGAGCTGATTCACAGATTTGCTCCCATGGTCGAAGATGGCCAGAAACACCCCAACGTCGAAGTGTTAGCGGCCCTTGCGGGTATCACTCACGAAACTCGCACATCGGCTCAGCAGAATCGAGTCTCGCTACTTCCGGTGAAACGGAAAGCCGTGGTCACCTTTATCTCGGACCTTGCTGATCCCCCTGTAGATGCCTCTGATGTGTATCTGCGACTGCACCTACTTTCTGGGTGCAAGGTCAAGCCCCATGGGGCAAATCTTGATGGGATCTTCGGCTTACTCTCGAACGTGGTCTGGACTTCGCTTGGCCCATGCGACGTTGCATCCTTTGATCAGGTGCGCGTGCAACTCATGGCTGCAGCTGAGCCATGTGTTGTTTTCGGAGTGGACAAGTTCCCCCGGCTAGTTGATTACCTCACACCGGCGGGCGTGCGAATAGCTGATGCCGATAGGGTTCGCCTAGGCGCTCATCTTGCAGAGGGAACAACCGTTATGCACGAAGGGTTTGTGAACTTCAATGCAGGCACGATGGGCCCAGCGATGGTCGAGGGCCGCATTTCGGCCGGCGTGGTGGTTGGCGCGAACTCAGACATCGGAGGTAGCGCATCGATCATGGGCGTACTTTCTGGTGGCGGCAAAGAGGTCATCTCTATTGGTGAGGACTGTCTTCTGGGAGCAAACGCTGGGATCGGAATCTCCCTAGGCGACCGCTGCGTCGTCGAGGCAGGGCTCTATGTCACTGCGGGCACGCTAGTAACAATGCCCGATGGGGCAAGTGTTAAGGCAAGCAAGTTGAGTGGAAGCAGTGACTTGTTGTTCCGCCGCAATTCTCTTTCGGGTTCGGTCGAGGTCTTGCCAAGATCAGGAACTTGGTCAGAAGGCCTCAACGCTGCACTTCACGCAAATTAGTGAACCTCGGCGTTCTGTGAGTTCTTAGCCAAAAAACGGAGTCTTGTTCAGATCTTGCGAATAACTGTGACGACTTTTCCGTAGATCTCTACCTCGGATTGCTCAAAGGTCATGGGATCCATCGTGGGATTGGAAGGGTGCAGCACAACCTTTGCGCCTTGTCGCCGATAGGTCTTGACTGTGGCTTCCTCTCCTGGAATCCCAGCAACCACGATGTCTCCGTTTGAGACGTCGGGTTGAACTTTGGCCACAATAAAGTCACCGTCAAGAATCCCGGCATCGATCATTGAGTCTCCTCGTACCCGCAGCATAAACAGCTCGCCGTCTCCGGTGAAGTCTGCTGGGAGTGGCATCATCTCTTCAACACGCTCTTGAGCTAGAACGCCTACGCCCGCTGCCACATCTCCAACTAGGGGAACGTGCCGAGTCGGCCGTCGCTCAGCAGTTGTTCCGCTCGCAGTGTCGGCAGTTACTTCGATCGCTCGTGGTTTGGTTGGGTCGCGTCGCAGATACCCAAGCCGCTGCAGGGTGTGAAGATGGCTGTGAACGGTTGAGGGTGAGGCCAAGCCAACTGCTTCGCCGATCTCTCGAACTGATGGCGGGTAGCCGCGGTCCCCAACAGTCTTTTCAATGAAGACGAGTATTTCTTGCTGGCGGGGGGTGAGTGCAGTGCTGCTCATAAGGGCTCCCATATAGGTAGAACAGGTAGTTCGAACGTGTGTTTGGAAACACTAGCAGAGGTTGCGGGGCCGGTGCGGAACACTCGTTCGATTAAATCCTTGACACCGAACATTCGTTCGTGCATTCTACATGTCGAACATTCGTTCGAAGTAGCGGCTTGACGGCTTCCTCTCAGCCGACCAGCTTCAGTGTCACACCCCCTCAGGAGACTCTTCACATGGCAGCAATCATCGACATCAGAACTGGCGCAGGCCTCGCAGAACAACTTTCGGCTGAAGAGTTGGCCGTGGGAGGGTTCGCAACCCAACAGAGCGTTCCCCAGTTGCGGGTGATCCACGGTGGTAAGTCCGAGCTAGCTCGTCAGCGCCGGCGTGTATTCCTCATTCGGCGTGCACTCGTGCTACTGGTTCTGAGCGCTGCGGTCCTTTGCGCTGGGCTGCTTCTTCGTTCTGGCCTGTCAGCCGCGTTTCCTCAGTCCGCCACGAGCGACTCTGCAGTAGGCGCAATTGCAGTGGGTATAGATCGAACCGTTCCGTACTTCGTGCAGCCAGGAGATTCTCTATGGACAGTGGCTCAGCGTGTTTCACCCCAACAAGACACTCGCGATGTGATCGATCAGATCGTCGCTCTCAATTCAAACAGCAGCGGATTTAGCACCGAGTCCCCGCTCCGTGTTGGCCAATCCCTCAGGCTGCCTGCTGCTACTTCATCTTGAGGTAGCTGAGATGGCTATTGGTTTCTCCGCCTGCTCAAGATGCGGGAAGGCTGCGGTACCAGTAGCTTTCATGAGATGCGATGTCCCGCCTGTGGTGCCCTTGAGGATCGAGTGGTCGATTCTCGCGCCGCAGATGATGGCACTTCGATCCGTCGACGTAGGCAATGTGAGCAGTGCGCTGAGCGATTTACCACGTTTGAGCGTGTTGAAGAGGTCCTCGCTGTGGTTGTTAAACGCGATGGTCGTCGAACGCCGTTTGACCGCAGCAAGATTGAGTCCGGTGTTCGATCGGCCTGCAAAGGTCGTCCAGTTGAGGAGTCTTCGATCTCTGCACTGTCGGCTCTGGTCGAAGATCGCCTGTCAACAACTCGGGGCGAAGTTGAGGCAGCGCAGGTGGGAGAGTTGGTTCTTGAAGAGCTCCGACGACTCGACCCCGTTGCAGCTGTTCGTTTTGCAAGTGTTTATAAGTCATTCGAAGACCCTGAAGACTTTGAGCGAGAGATTCAGCTACTTGGCCAAGAAGGCCCGGCCGATAGCAGCGCTACTACGTCCCCAGCAGGGTTCTGAACTACTCCAACGGTTCTGTGAGGCGATCGCGCCGATACGTCAGGAACAAGAAACTGTTGGCCTCCAAGACACGATGCAAGCGGTGCGGGCGAATCTCTTCTTGCTGAGCGCCCAATATGCCAACTTGGCTGCCGGCAACCAACAGCGGGGCAACGCTCAAGAACAGTTCATCAATCAAGTCCAAGGCATGCAGTTGTCCAAGAAGCGTGGGACCGCCCTCGCAAAGTACGATCCGAACCCCATCGTTGTAGAGCGATCGAAGCGCCGCTTCCAAGTCAACTCCGCCAGTACCCATTGCCCTGAGCTCAACACCAGATG
>JBIKPA010000149.1:0-7071 GCA_044357715.1 Microthrixaceae bacterium | reverse complement strand
TTCGGCAAATTCGATGATGGACCAGTTACCTTGCACGCGTCCTCCGTGTCCCACCGATATTGGCCGCCGGTCAACTTCACCTTCATCTCGATTTTGACCTTCACCCCTGCATACCCGCCTGAGCCGGCCACGTCGTAAGTCATGCTAATTTTTTTGTCCGTGCTCAACTCAGTGATACCTCCCCAGTGAGCATCAGGAGCCTCGTAACCCGTAACGTAGGGGGCGATGGATCGAGCAGAGTTCTGCTGCCCGCTCGCTAATGTCTCTGAGGGGGTCTCACCACGTGAGTCCGGAATCACACGGTTCCAATCAACAAAATTTTTGTTGAGCACAAGCCGTTCATCAAGGAAGTTGATGATCTTGATCCCCATGGTGGCGTTTCGGAGTGCAAAGTCGTACCGGTGATACGCACTTTGAGGTCCATAATTTCCCTGTTTGTCGCACATCACGTATTTGCTCCTTGGCACGCAACTCCACATTGAGGGGATAATTTTTTGACTGTATTCCACCTTGCCCTTGAACTTAATGGTGGAATTCGTGTCCTCCTCGATGGCGGCTTCCTGTAAGTTTGGGTTCGTCACAAGAGGATTCTCAGGGTCAGCGAGTGTTGTAGTCACCTCAGCGCTACAACCGCTTAAATTCCCCGCAGGAATCCGGCAGCTATAAGCAACCCAGCCCTTGTTTGGCTGAAGAAAAGATTGGGTAGGCTCACCAGCGCTGCCGAGTACCCACTGCCCCGAACCTCCAGTCCACCCGGTGTTTGCGGCGTAATCACCAGAGGCTGTAAACGCAAGTCCTGCAGTTGTGCCCGTCACACCTGGCGAGACGAAACCCCTAGTCTCGTTCACCACCGTCACACAGGCGTCATATGCGCCACTGCCTGCCATGTCCTTTCCGCAGTTGAGCGCGATCTCTGGAGGAATCACCGGAGGCATCGCCTGTGCCACCGGACTAGCAAACAGTGCAACCGCCAAGAAGCCGCCCAGCAGGCCGCTGCCCGCAATAATTTTCCGCACTTTGATCTCCTTAGACAAGATATTGATGACCGCCACAACCATCCAGCCGGCCAAACGGCCGATACAAAGGCTGATTTTGGGTCGGAGTTTACTTGGTTAAAACTGGAAAAAACATCCAAATATTGCTCAGGCACAATTTGGGCGGGTTTCAGCCGCTACGGGAGGATCATTCTGCGCGAGAGGCCCTTGACCCTGCCTGGGCGCTATGCAAGCGTTTGGCACACAACAAACGGACATGGTGAAACTATGCAAACTCCATTGAGATGTGCCCTGTTCGCCGTGCTACTGAGCACCGTAGCGGCTTGTGTCCCGCAGGTGCCACCCACCCCCACCCCACTCCCGGCATGCCCCGTGCGTCAGACGGTTGCGCTTGAGCCACCCGATCTGGTCAATTTCTCGCTGCCACGAGCGGTCTCTTCAACTGGAGAGTGGATGGTCACTTCTCGGAGTGTTGCGGGCGAACCAGTGCTGTCTCTGAGGACAACCGAGCAGGGTTCTGCAGCGCAGCTTCTCGGAACCTTGAGTCGCGTAGGCAGGGCCAGCACAGATGAGCCGCTGGTCTCTATTGCCCAAGATGGCAGTCAGGTTCTGTTCGGGTATCGCGGTAACGCTGCGCTCGACACAGACCCGCAATCTCAGCTGTACCGCTGGTCTAACGCAATGCAAAGCACTACAACAGTGCCACTCCCCGTTGTTACTACTCCCCCCGTTGGCGTGGCGTACCCCGTCAATTTGTATCGACTCTCGGCTGACGGGCAGCGAATCTTCTGGACCCAAAGCTTCTATGAAGCCCCGTTCACCTTCCACCACGTCATGACAGTGACCGACGCCCTCACCGACGCTGTGATTGCGCAATTTGATGCCCCATCGGTCCTCTTTGAATCGTTTGTATCGAGCGGGGGACATCAGATCACCACCCCAACCGAGGTCATCAACGTGGACACGGGCGTAGCAACCCCGCTCGCTGAGGCTCAAGCGAAGATTCTGGCTGACCCTGAAGGAGGCGGGAATTTTGCCTCTCAGGACACCAGCGATAGTGGGCAATTCACGGTTTTCGCGAGACAATCCGACGGAAGCGGAGGACCTGCGATTTATCTGCTGTGGAACCACGTGTCCCAAACTCTTACGGAGATTGACCGCGGCACCCTAGACCTGCCTACGGCAGTTACAAATGACGGACGGGTGCTGTATACGAAAGTCACTGCGAGCGCCCGACAGGTCCTAGTGGGCCAGGTAAACAAAACACCACATGTGATTGCCTCAGGTACTCTGCTGCCAACTTGGCCCGAAAAATACGGGCCGTACATTTGGGCTAAATCCTCAGTAGACCTGCGCACGATCATCTACTCACAAGAGCTACCTCTGATCGGGTACCGCCTCACCGGCCAGCGCTGCGCCTGATTGCGGCCTGTCACCGTTCGTTTCAACGAACAATCGTTGAAACTTCTGCAGAGTGCCCGGGGTGGGACTTGAACCCACACGCCCGTTAGGACAGCGGATTTTGAATCCGCCGCGTCTGCCATTCCGCCACCCGGGCTGCAACAGAGACCTTATCCGATTTCTGCGCTACCCCTCAAAGCCAGAGCCTCTATTATCGAGACCATGGCTGATAATGAACTCAACATCACTGGCTCAGACAGCAGCAGCGGGGGCGGACATCGTTGGCTGCGGCTGATTATCTTTGTGGGAATCACTGTGGGGGTTGCAGCAGCAGCTCGACGGTGGGCGATGTCTAAAACTGATGCCGAGTTCGAACAGCGTCTGCGAGCTGCAGACGAACGCCGCGACTGAGCTGGTTCTGCGATGTTCTTGCTGACTGGCGCTAGTCAGCGCTAGTTAGCGTCAGGTGTAGCGAGCGCTTCAAGCAATTTTTTGGGAGTGTCTTTCGGGCTGATCTTGTACCAGACCTGCTCGAGCTTTCCGCTTTCGCCGATCAAAAAAGCCGAGCGGACAACACCCATGTACACCTTGCCATAGAGCTTCTTCTCTGCCCACACCCCATACTTTTCTGCCACAAGATGCTCGGGGTCAGACAGCAGGGTAAAGCCAAGGCTTTGTTGCTCATCAAAGCGCTTCAATTTGGGCGGAAGATCAGGGCTGATTCCGATGACTGCAGTGTCGCCAATCTCATCTGCGATGTCTCGCAGGCCGCAGGCCTGAGTTGTACACCCTGGGGTACTCGCCTTGGGATAGAAGAAAATCAACACCTTCTGACCCAGAAAACCCGACAACTTGACGGTCTCTCCGTGCTGATCAAGCAAGGTGATCGCCGGGGCTTTGGATGAGGCCTTGAGCGTTTTGGGCTGGGTTGAAGCAAGTTGGGCTGGCTTGGGTTCGGCTGGCATCTCTGCAGAATACGCCCAATCCGCTGCGGCCAAAATGCAAGCCCTACAAAAAAAGTGTGGCCACCCCGAAGGGTGGCCACAACCTGCGTCTCTAGAAGCGGCAACTGCCTGACAGGCAGACCTGCTGGGCTGTTACCAACTGGCCAATTCAGGCCAGCCTGCTTCTTGCGGGACTGTTACTTGCCAGACTTGGCGCGTGCCTTGAGGCGTGCACCAGCGGTGACCTTTGCGGCATTTGCGGCTTTGACCTGAATGGTCTCGCCGGTCTGTGGGTTACGTCCGGCGCGAGCTGCACGATGTGTCTGCTCAAACTTCAAGAAACCGGGGATGGTCAGAGCATCTCCGCCCTTGGCAACAATGTCGCCAGCGATTTCCTCGAATGAGTCAAGCACTGCCTGAACATCTTTCTTGGACAGGTCGTTGCGCTGAGCAATGGTTTCTACTAATTCGGTCTTGTTCATAATTCCTCCTGGTCGATCTACTCGATACGCCAAATTCTGTGTCCCCTGAGGTGACGTCAGAACTCGACGGCAAATTGCATCCTTGTAACTATCACAGATTTGCGGCCTTGGGAACAGAAACCGGCGGTTTTTAGGGGTTTTTCTTTTTCCCGCCAAAACTGCGAATCCAGAAAAAGCAGCTTTTCAGCCTTTATCAAGGGCGTCTCGGAAGGATCCGACGAGTTCAGCAACTGCCTCTGGTGACCCGGTTTCAACGATCCGACGAACAACTGCAGAGCCGACTACTACACCATCGGCAACCTCACACACCTCGACGGCTTGGTCGGGAGTAGAGATTCCAACACCAACAAGCACAGGCAGATCGGTCACTTCTTTGAGTCGTTTGGCAATGACTTTGGCAGACGCAGCAAGCGAATCACGCTCGCCAGTAATTCCGAGTAGCCCAACTGCGTAAACAAATCCGCTTGAGCGCTCAACGATGCTCACCAAACGTTCGTCTGGACTTGTTGGCGCAGCAAGCATGACTGTTTGTACCCCCGCCGCATCTGCAGCAGCGCACCAGTCCCCCGCTTCTTCAAGCGGAACATCCGGCAAGATAGCGGCCGACACTCCTGATCGAACCATCGAAGCAGCGAAGCGCTCATAGCCAAATCGGTAGACCAAATTGACATAGGTCATGACTGCCAACGGCACCTCGCAATCAAGCCGGCTGAGCGCGTCAAGAATTCCGGGAGGCGTTGCACCAGCTGCTAGAGCCAACTCAGAGGACTCTTGAATGATTGGGCCGTCCATGACGGGATCAGAGAACGGGATTCCCACTTCGATTCCATCGGCACCAGCAGAGGCAATGGCGCTCAACATGAGTTCCCATCCTGGCAATCCTCCTGTGAGATACGGAACAAGACACTTGCCGCCGCTTGCCCGTCGGGACTCAAGTGCCGCCTGTAAAGAGAGTGGCTCTGTTGCGCTCACAGTTGATCCCCAAGTACTTCCATCATCTGACCAACGTCTTTATCTCCTCGGCCCGACATGTTGATCAGCACATTCTTGCCGGCAAGAGACTCCTTCTCTCGCACTACCCATGCAAGCGCGTGCGCTGGCTCTAGCGCTGGAATGATTCCTTCGGTGCGAGAGAGCAACTGGAAAGCGTCGATGACTTCGGAATCGCTGACTTGTTCGTAGCGAGCACGGCCAGAGTCGGCTAGATGGGCATGCTCGGGACCGACTCCCGGGTAGTCCAAGCCAGCAGAGATGGAGTGAGCCTCGCTCACCTGACCAAACTCGTCCTGCATCAAATAAGACTTCATGCCGTGCACAATGCCTGGAATTCCGTGGCCGATTGCAGCGCCACCCTCTGGCTCTACCCCAACAAGGGCAACCTCTGGGAATGCTGCAAACCCGCTAAAGATGCCAGCGGCATTCGAGCCGCCTCCGATGCATGCAACTACAACATCTGGCCGGCCCGTCGGATGATCTTCGCCAAGCGCAACTCGACACTGAACAGCTGCCTCTGTTCCGATCACCCGATGAAACTCGCGGACCATCCAAGGGTATGGGTGCGGGCCAAGGACCGAGCCTAAGCAGTAATACGTGTGCTCCACACTGCCTACCCAGTCACGCATGGCTTCATTCACGGCATCTTTGAGGGTTCGGCTGCCCGACACGGCAGGCGTGACCTCGGCGCCTAACAGTCGCATACGAAACACGTTCAGTTCTTGCCGGGCAATGTCTACCTCGCCCATATAGACAAGGCATTCCATGTTCAACAGAGCAGCAGCGGTAGCAGTGGCAACACCGTGCTGGCCAGCTCCTGTTTCGGCAACGAGGCGCGTCTTGCCCATTCGCTTCGCTAAGAGCGCTTGGCCCAACACATTGTTGATCTTGTGCGATCCCGTATGGTTGAGGTCTTCACGCTTGAGGTACAGCTCAAACCCAAGCTGCTCACCAAGCCGATCGCATTTGGTGAGTGGGCTCGGACGACCCGCATAGTCCGCAAGCAGGGTGTCGAGTTCATTGCGAAAGACGGGATCTGACCAAGCATCTCTAAATGCCGCTTCGAGCTCATGTAGCGCAGGTACCAGAGTCTCGGGAACAAACATTCCGCCGAACTGCCCAAAACGTCCAACACCGGTTGGCTCTCCGATCATGTCAGCCGCAAACGCTTGAGCCAGTTCATCTGCTTGGTTCTTTAGATCGTTGTTCACCCCATCAACGTACCTTGCAGACTGCTACGAGCCGAACCGGGGCTGCCTGCATTGACCGCAGCAGGTCTACATCCCTGAGTCAGCCCAGTTGAAGGGCCCGTGGTCATAGGGATCGTCTGCTGAAGCGTGGGGCGGAGCAGTTGGCGCAGCAGCGCGAGCGGCACGAACAAAGGCCTGCACCAGTCGCGCATCTTTGCGACCCGGTTGCCCTGCAACCTCTACTCCAGAAGAGACGTCCACTCCCCACGGGTGAACCTCATGAATACCATCGGCGACGTTCTCGGGGGTGAGTCCCCCGGCCAGAATAAGCCGCCGGTTGAGCGGTGCCCCCTCGGCGAGCGACCAGTCAAACACCTCTCCCGAGCCGGGGGCATGAGAGTCCAGTAACACAGCGTCAGCGCCGTAGTCGTCAACATGGGCCAAACCCGGGTCGCCTGCCGGAAAGGCCACGATAAGCGCCTGGCAATAGGGGCGGATCAGTGCCGCATCGGCTGCGGTCTCGTGCCCATGAAGCTGAGCTGCTCGCAGCCCAGCAGTCTGCACGGTATCGATCACCAACTGCGGAGACTGGTCACGAAAAACCCCGACGCTCACGGTCTCTGGCGGTAACCGCCTCACGATGTCTCGCACAAGGTTCACCGTGACCTGTCGAGGAGAAGGAGCAAAGACAAATCCCACAGCGTCTGCCCCGAGGGCGACTGCCATGAGTGCATCCTCTTCGTTGGTGAGACCGCAGATCTTTATGAACACCTCAGAACCCTACTCAGGCTCGGGCAACGCAACCCGCAATTCAGCCAAAGCTGCTGCAGGGTCAGCAGATCGCACTAGATGCTCGCCTACCAATACAGCGTGATAGCCAGCAGCGGCCAGGGCTAGGGCATCACGTCGGCCACGGACTCCTGACTCGGCAACTCGAAGAGCGTCAGAGGGCATCATGCTTGCCAAACGGACTGCTCTTGCTTGATCCACCATAAAGGTTTCGAGGTCACGCTGGTTCACCCCGATAAGCGCAGCAGAGGTACACGCCACTGCACGGTCGAGTTCT
>JBIKPA010000285.1:0-3046 GCA_044357715.1 Microthrixaceae bacterium | reverse complement strand
ACCCATAATGCGCTCCTGTCTGACTATTACCCCGTTGACCGTCGCCCTGGGGTGTTCTCTTTTCATCGTGCGGCCAATGTGCTGGGTCAGTTCGTCGGCCCGATTCTGGCCGGTGTGCTCGCCGCCGCATTTTCATGGCGAGCACCATTTTTTGTGTTTGCGATTCCCACGATCATCTTGGTGGTGCTCGGAACTCGAATGAAGGAGCCACTTCGCGGTGCTCAGGAACGCCGGGCGTCGGGTGCCTCTGATGCAGTAGTCCAACAAGAAGAGCCTGCGCCAAGCTTTGCTGAGGCTTGGCGTTTGCTCTGGAAAATCGATGTTCTGCGACGTATCTGGTACGCCGTTCCATTCTTATCTGTTGCAATCATCGGTTTTGTCTCGCTCGCAAGCCTCATGTACGAAGAGGTTTACAACGTAGGCACTTTGCAGCGCGGCTACTTGGCGGCATGCGTTGAGCCTTTTCAGTTCTTGGGTCTTGCAGTCGGTGCCAAGTTGGGTACACGGTTGTTCTTGCGTGACCCCGCTTTGATTTTTAAGTTTCTACGCGGGGTTGCATTCAGTTCAGCAGTGCTCACAGCATGCTTTGCGCTTGCGCCAACCTTGTGGCTGTCGATTCTGGCTAACATTTTGTTGACCTCAGTTCTAGCAATTCTGATTCCAGGGTTGTTCTCGACGCTTTCGCTTGCCATACCCGCTCGGGCACGCTCGGTTGGGTTTTCGGTGGCATCTTGGTGGGCCATTCCCGGACTGTTGATTCTTCCGCTCATCGGATGGGTGAGCGACACCGTCAATTTGCGAGTCGGGATGCTGGTTCTGTCGCCGATTCTCTTAATTGGTGGGCTGATGATTGCTTCGGGTGCGCAAGTCGTGCGCAGAGACATCAACGATGTTTGGGCGGCGTCTGCTGCTCGCTCCAAGGCTCTGCTCGACCGATCCGAGGGGCGTTCCAAGCTTCTCATTGTCCATGATCTGAACGTTTCGTATGGCCAGTTGCAGGTGTTGTTCGACGTCAGCATGGAGGTAAATGAGGGCGAGATTGTGGCTTTGCTTGGCACGAATGGTGCGGGGAAGTCGACGTTGTTGCGCGCAATTTCGGGAGTAACAGAGGCAAACTTCGGCGCAGTGATTCTGGATGGTCGAGACATTACTCATGCTCCGCCAAATGAAATTGCCGAGTTCGGAGTTGCACAGGTTCCGGGGGGTTCGGGCATCTTTGGGTCGATGAGTGTGCGAGAGAACCTGCGCGCTGCGGGGTGGATGATTCGCAAAGACCACGAGATGTATCAGTCCCGGCTCGACGAAGTGCTTGAGACTTTTCCGATTCTTAGCGAACGCATTGATGAGTCCGCCGCAGACTTGTCGGGTGGGCAACAGCAGATGCTCGCGCTGTCAATGGCATTGTTATCTCGACCCAAGTTGCTGCTGATTGATGAGCTCAGTCTGGGGCTTGCGCCAGCGGTAGTTGCGCAGCTGTGCGAACTTGTGCGCCGTATCGCAAAATCTGGAACCACCGTGATTCTGGTAGAGCAGTCGCTCAACGTTGCGCTAAGTCTGGCTGGTACGGCCCACTTCATGGAGCGGGGCAGGATTCGTTTTTCTGGACCTGCACATGAACTTGCTGATCGCCCTGACCTGTTACGGGCAGTGTTTCTTGCTCAGGCTGACGAACCGCAGGCGACAGATGCTTCGGCCACTGCTTCGAATTCGATTCCGGTAGCGACAACGCCGAGTGCTTCTCCGGCGCTGCAACTCGTTGGAGTAACGCGGCGCTTTGGAGGCAATGCTGCAGTAGAGGATGTTTCGCTGAGCGTTGCACCGGGCGAGATCTTGGGCTTAATTGGCCAAAACGGAGCCGGAAAGACAACTCTCTTCGACTTGATTTGCGGGTATCAGCCACTCAACGCTGGCCGCATACTCCTCAATGGAATAGACGTTGCATCCTCGCCACCCTTCCGAAGAGCCCAGGGTGGTCTCGGACGAACGTTCCAAGGCGGTCGGCTTTTTCCTGGGCTTACTGTGACTGAGTCAATAGCCGTTGCTCTTGATCGCTCCGTTGACGTGCGCGACCCGTTGAACGCGGCGTTGTCACTCCCTGCTTCAGTCGAAAGCGAATACCGCGCCTCCAAACGAGTGGCCGAGTTGTTAGAAATGTTTGGCCTGTCTACCTACGCACAAAGCTTCACCCGTGAGCTCTCAACGGGTACGCGCAGGATTGTTGAGTTTGCCTGTGCCGTTGCGCACCAGCCTTCTGTGTTGCTCTTAGATGAGCCAGCTGCCGGAGTCGCTCAGCGCGAAGTTGAACAACTTGGCTTTCTGCTCCTTCGGATTCGAGCCGAACTAGGGTGCGCATTGGTAGTTATAGAACATGACATGCCCTTGCTCAGTTCAATTTCGGACCGGTTAGTGGCACTAGAACTTGGATCATGCATTGCGGAGGGGGTTCCCGACGAGGTCCTTTCAGACCAGCGTGTGATCTCTTCGTATTTGGGTGATGACCGTTCTGTGGTGGCTCGATCTGGAAAAATGGGGGATGTCTCGTGAAAGAGATGAGTGAGTCGGGCGGTGCTCCAACCGTCTCTGCGTTGGCCAAGTACGGCCCACTCGGAGCAATCTGCGTGGTCATTCTGGCCGTGGTAGTCGGGCTTGTGGTGACTTCCCCGAAGCAAGATTCGCCGAGCGCTGCACCGACAACCGCAAAGCCATCAGCTTCAGCTACACAACTACCCGAGGGAGTGGTGCCTTGGGGTGTAGCAAAAGCAGAGGGAAAGACTGAACAGATCAATTGGGGTGACCGCTGCGACACATCCAAGGGTGTTTTGGCCCTTCCTGTCACTCCTGCCCCAACTTGTTATGCGCCCTATGACGGCCCGAGTGGTGGAGCGAGCGCCACCGGGGTCACTGCAGATGCGATCAAGGTGGTCGTTTACACCGCTCAAGACAACGACCCTGTATTGAGCTTTATCTATAGCCAGATCGGCAATAACGACACCCCAGCAGGAACCTTCGAGACCTACGAGGGTTTCAATGAGATTCTTGCTACGTA
>JBIKPA010000243.1:0-4049 GCA_044357715.1 Microthrixaceae bacterium | reverse complement strand
TTGAAACCTATGGCCGAAAGGTTGAACTCGTGCGCTACAGCGCTACTGGTGCAGCTAGTGACCCCGTGGCTGCGACGAGCGATGCAGAGACCATCTCGCGTGACATCAAGCCATTTGTAGTGATCGGTGGACCGATCCTGACTGATGCCTTCGCTGACACATTGTCGGCAAACAAAGTGATGTGTATTTCTTGTAGCCCAGGGCAAACAAATGACTGGTATGTGGAACGTGCCCCCTATGTGTGGGATGTGCAAAAGAATGTAAATCAGGGCTCAATCATGACTGCCGAGTATGTGGGCAAGCACCTTGCCAAAGGCAATGCCGAGTTTGGTGGCCCGGCAGTCAAGGATCAGAAGCGAAAGCTGGGCCTGATTTACCTTTCAAGTTCAGAGTCTTCAGAAAACGTTCGTAAAGAACTTGAGGCCGACCTGAAGGATGAGTACGGGGTCGAGTTTGCAGAGGTCGCATCATTTAAGTCTCCGGTGGGAATGGCAGGTGAGGCTCGTGAAATTCTGGCTCGTATGAAGGCGAGCGGAGTAACGAGCATTTTGTACTCGGGTGATCCGCTAGCACCGCAGACCCTCACACAGGTTGCAACTGAACAGGACTATTACCCGGAGTGGGTGATCTCAGGATCGGCGCTTGTAGATACCACTATCTTCGCTCGCACCTATGACCAAGCTCAATGGGCGCACGCCTTTGGACCCTCAAACCTGTTTGCTCGGGTCTCGTCAAAGGTGGCTGGAGCGGCCTTTTTGTACAACTGGTTTTACGGGGTACCCGCTCCTGCTCGAACATCGGCTCCGTTGATTCTTCCCAATCTTCAGTTCCTTTATGCCGTGTTACAAGGCATTGGGACCGACCTTTCACCTCAGAGCTTCGAGAAGACAATTTTCGCAGCCGAGATAGTTCCAGGGACCGTGCTCAGCCCTCAGCTTTCTTGGGGCAATAGAGGTATCTGGCCGGCGATTGACTATGCCGGAGTTGATGACCAGACAGAGGTCTGGTGGGATGCCGCTGCTGTCGGGCAAGACGAATCGGGCAGAGAAGGAACCGGGATGTGGGCCTATGTGGATGGTGGAACACGCTACCTTCCGGGGGAGTGGCCGAGTTCCACAAGAAAGCTCTTTGACCCCGACAGCGCAGTCACCATGTATACCGAGCCACCAGCGGGTATCACGATTCCCGATTACCAGCCGCTACCGCCCGCAGAGGGTTAGAGCACAGGCGCTTTCGGCGAGTTGGAACGGTACTCAGCTGTCGGCTGAACCGTCAGGTCTGTCGCGCAAGAACTCTTGTAGTTCCTCTGCGAGCTCATCCCCGCTTGGCAAATCATCGAACCCAAAAGTTGGTGCCTGGTCTGGTCCACCCAGACCCTGATCCATCATCTCTTCAAGCTGGGTCACCATGGTCTCATGTTGGGGGTTCTCGGCAACGAGCTCATCAAGGCGCAAACGGGTTGCTCGGGCATCGCTGGGAAGCTGCCCCGGCTCAATTCGAAGGCCTGCAACATCTTTGAGCCCTTCTAGCAGCGCAACGCTCGCTGCCGGGTAGGCCATAGATGACACGTAGTGCGGCACCTGTGCCCACAGTCCGAGGGCAGGGATACCTGCATGGTTGCAGGCAACATCAAGCACAGCGTGAATACCGCCGGGAACATCAAGCGTTCCGCGAACGTAACCGTGCAAGGTTGACGAAAGCTCCGAAGAGGAGGTGGTCACAGACAGGCTTGTCTCACGGGTGTGGGCCACCGGAGCTGGGTAGGCGCCAAGGCCCACAACCATGCGGCACTCGAAGGTCTCGGCAAGTTCGACCACAGTTTGTGCAAAGGCTCGCCATTCAAAATCTGGTTCGGCCCCGAGCAACAACAAAATGTCGTTGCCATCGGCGTCAGTTCCTGCACGCAGGTCAATCTCGGGCCAGCTGAGGTGTGTGATGAGGCCGTTCACTAGGTGCATAACCGGACGGCGCGCTCGGTGGTCTAACAGGCGGTCTGCGTTGAATTCCGCCACGGGGTCGGTACCTGCTGTCCCAAGCAACACCGACATCGCATTTGCTGCGCCCATTCCCGCGTCGATCCAGCCCTCAAGTGCCACAATCATGACCGGCTCATGCAATTCTGGCGTGAACATGACTTCAACGAGTGGGTCATCATTCATGAAACTGACTCCTCTGCCATCTCTGCAAGGCGCTCAACCATATGGCGAAAACCTGCGATTGTTTCTTGCGTTACGTCGCCCATGGCTCCACCCGCGTAGCGGGCGTAGACACCGGCAATAATGCAGGTCAGCTTCCAATAGCCAAAGCCAACGTAATAGTCCAAGTCCGACAAGTCGCGTCCAGAAACCTGAGCGTAACGCTGCATCATTTCTCTTTTGCGAAGAAACCCGTCAAGCGCAGTAGGAGATGCTTGGGGCATGACAGCGTCCTCCTCAGGGTCTGACCAGTACACCCAGAGCAGGCCAAGATCGGCCATGGGGTCACCCAGCGTGCAGATCTCCCAATCGAGCACCGCCACGACGGTTCCGTCTGGGCTGAGCATGCAATTATCGAGTCGGTAGTCGCCATGCACGATGCTTGTTTGGCTCTGAGCAGGAATGTTTGCCGAGAGCGCCGAGTGAACTCGATGCACCGCTGGCAAATTGAGACCGCCCTCTACTTGGGACTCGCTCTTTTGGAATTGGCCGTACCAGCGCTTGAGTTGGCGTGAAATGTAGTTCTCTTTCGGGCCGAGTTCGCCAAGCCCAACGGCATCAACGTCTACAGCATGCAAAGCAGCGAGCACATCAACAATTGATTCACTCGCTCGTCGACGAGATGCAAGGTCAAGCGAAGCTGCTTCCTCTGTGCTGCGAATGACTAGGCCTTCAACAAAGTCCATGACATAAAAAGGTGCCCCGTTTACCCCATCCCCGGTACTCAAGCCCACGGTGTGAGGCACTGGCAGGTTTGTTTGCTGCAGTGCAGAGATAATGCGGTGTTCTCGTCCAACGTCATGTGCAGTTGCAAGCACTTGGCCAAGGGGTGGTCGGCGCAGCACCCACTTTCTTGGGCTGCGTCCATCCGTTGGGGCAGCTTCTGTTACTGCAAAGGTCAAATTGGAATGTCCGCCTGGGATGAACTCAAAATCCAGCGGAAGCTGCACGTCAGTAATCTGCTGCAGGAACCATTCGCTGATGGCTTCGGGATCGATTCCATCTATGTGCTTGGTCACTGCAGTCCTTCAGGTGAGGGTGTGGTGGTCTTCCAATCTAGTGCCGTCAGAGGGTCTCATACTCTCGTAGACTCTGAAGATGGTCGATGTCACAGACGCAACATTTCAGCAGGCAGTGATTGAGCGCTCAGCAATTGTTCCGGTGGTAGTTGACTTATGGGCCGAATGGTGCGGGCCGTGCAAACAACTCGGACCAATTCTTGAAAAGGTGATCGCCGAAACTCAAGGAAAGGTTGATCTAGCCAAGGTTGATGTGGATGCCAACCCTCAGATCGCCCAAGCGTTCAAGGTGCAGTCCATTCCGGCGGTGTTTGCGCTCGTAAATGGCCAGCCAGTTGATCAGTTCATGGGTGCCCTGCCCGAGGCAGAGGTAGCGGCTTTCGTGAACAAGCTCCTGCCCGATGAAGAAGAGACCGAGCTTTCTCGGCTGCTTTCGGCGGGCGATGAGTCGTCTCTTCGAAGCGCGCTAGAGCTTGAGCCTGGAAATGCCGAAGTGATTGTGGCGCTTGCCGAGTTGCTAGTGACTGATCAGCAATCACAAGAGGCTCTTGCGCTACTCGAGAAGATCCCCGAATCCCCAGCAACACGTCGGGTGGCGGCGCTTGCTAGAACGGGGTCAGTTGGTGCCGATCAGGTTGCAACTCAGCTGACAGAACTGCTTGAGACTGTCAAAGACAACGAAGCCGACCGGCAGCATTTCGTCGACCTACTCGAGCTCATGGACGACGAAGATCCGGCAAAGGCTCAGTGGCGCCGCAAGCTCACTGCAAAGCTGTTCTAAGCGTCCACGCTATTCCAAGTTCGGGCTGTTCTGGACGGTGAGCCTGCCCTATGC
>JBIKPA010000148.1:0-7107 GCA_044357715.1 Microthrixaceae bacterium | reverse complement strand
AAAGGCACCTTGCTCAGCGACACGGACGGTGTCCTCAAGGACAACGGCCCAAACTCTCGCTCAGCCCGCAGGATGTACTTCACCTCAGTTGTCGACGTGCAGCGACCCGCTGACACCATTACTCGATACATTGCAGTGGCAATTCTTGTAGAGGAGTCGGGTTTGACCGTTGGCCCCGCACCCGAGCTTGCGCTGGTGGCAGAACTCCAATCCCATCTCGATTCAGACGCTAACTTCAGGGCCGTATTCGAGTCCCTCACACCGGGTAGGCAGCGGGAATACAACCTGCACATTTCAGCCGCAAAGCAGTCTGCAACAAGAGAAGCACGCATCCAGACGTTCCTGCCGAAGATCATGAACGGCAAAGGAATGCGAGGTCGCTAGCAGCAGGCTAGAGCGGCCCGGTCTCAACGAAGCGGCTCAATATTGGGTTGCACATGGGCCGTATTTCGATCTCACTGCAACCCATTGCCCGGTGGGTCGTAATCCCTGCCCCCTCACCTAAGCTGCGCTGCCCGCTCGGGTTTAAGGCTGTGCCCAATGGCCCTAGCAACCCCGACGCCTTCAGGTGAGCATTGGTGACCTATCGGGGAAGATAATGAGAAAGGTGCTGCAATGAACGTTTCACCTGAAACCAACTTAGAGAGAGGTCCTCGGCAGGAGCCGTCTATTGGGGCGCGCGTCTCGGTCATTCTTGCGACTGGTATCACGACAGTGATTGTGGTCTCGTACTTGATCTTTGCAATTGCCCTGATAGCTGGTGGGGATGCCGCAATCTCAGATACGTGGGTTGGCTACCTCGCCGGCTACGCAGTGCTCGCTGGTCTTGCGGTTTCACTTGTTGCCTTCTTTGTAGCAGTTGTCGCCGAAATCAGACACGAATCATGGAAACCCCTGCGCTTCCCACTGGCCCTCTTTCCGGTCCTTGTAGCTGTGGTGATTCTCGCCGAGTTTGCCGTACTTGAGTAGAAAGAGCAGGGGTAGGCAACAGTTCGCTCCCGCCACGCTCATCACTCCCAGCCTGCGACCCGCTCGTCAAGGCGCGAACGCCAACCTTCGGAGTGGCTTCGGCGACTTTCGAGGAATCCTGCAACAAGAACTACCAACACGCCCGCAGCAGCAATAACAAGCCACAGGAGCGGACCGCTTACCCGCTGGGCAATGTCCACCGCCGAGATCACGATGAGCAGACCAACGGCGAGGGCCGTCGTGACGATTCCGGCGAGTAGTCGCCGGCGAACCTGAGTCAGCGCACCCCATACTGCTAGCGCAAGGCCCAGCAGCAAGGCCTCAATCACGTGAATCGGCCCCAGCTGCACGATCTGCACGAGCGGCGTGACTACCAGCAGAACCATTCCCGCAGCTTCTATGAATGAAAGCAGCTTGGTCGTCGGCTCCAGACTCCGTGAACGGCGTTGCCTGCGGGCAAGTTCAACCGTTACCAGCACTGTCAGCCCGGCTGGAACGGTAAACCAGCTCGGTGAACTTTCTGTGAAACTGCTCGCAAACACAACCCAAGAGGTGCACAGCGCTGCAGGGGCGAGATAGACGAGGAACTGCTGGTCACGAACCGTTCCGATCGCTGCAAGTTCTGCGCCTACGAGCAGGAACAACACCGCGATGCCGTTCGACCCAACGGCCGGAGCTACGAGCAACGCTCCGGCAGCAGCCGCTATCGCAACGATCTCTATGGTTGCGCCCCAACGTGATGCTCGACCCGTGAGCGAGATTCCGACAAGTCCCAGGGTTGCCAAGAGTCCAATACCAACTGCGACAGCAAGAATTTGCTTGGCTTCCGACCCAGCCACATCAAGAAAGACTGCCAACGAAGCGCCAAGGAATACAACCGAGGCGATCCGCACTGCAGTGGCCGCTGCCGAGCTTGCACCGGGAGCTGCAGCACTCACAGCAGCCTGAGTAGCCTGCCCAGTTTGCCCCGCATCAGCTGAGGCCGGAGTAGTACCTAGCCCAGCAGCGCCTAGCCCACCAAGATCGGCTTCGCCCTCAGTCACAGGGGTGCTGGCAGGCTCAAGGGGTTGTACCGCCGCGGCGCTAGCAACTGCTGCGAAAAGTAGCGAGCCTGCCACCCATGGGCCGGCTAGTGAACGGTCAAGTCCAGCCTCGTAGAGCTCGACGGTGCCAATGAGCAGTGCGAATGTGCCCGATAGGTAGGAAACAAACACCCAATCACGGCCGCGCTTGGTGACCCACAAAGCCACTGCACAACCAGCTAGCACCACAGCAGCGGCGACCGAACCGCGAGCAACCATCGCCTCGTTACTCCACTGAAGCCACTCACCCATCGACAGCCATGCACTCACCGTGGCAGCGGCGACTACCCATTGGGTGATGCGCCGCCACGCACCGATCAGCGTGACTGAGGTAAGTGCAGTTGCAACGGCTACGGCACTCAGAGCAAGCGTCCGCCATCCCGGACCGGGCTCAAGCGAGACCGAAAACGAGATCAGCAGCGAGATCACGGTGAGTTCCAACAGCGGCCGCTGCCATGCGCTTAGCGGTTCGTTTCGTTGAGCGAGCATGCGCACTGACGCGCTGAGCACGGCCATTGCAGCAGCGACGGCAGCCACCCATGCAGTGGAGGCATTCAGAGTGGGGATGAGGAGCAACATCGCTACCGTTGCGGCAACCATCGACACATCCCTCAGCCACCGCCAACCGCTAGGCGCTGCAGCTAGAGCTAGGCCTACTGCCACCGCTGAGCTGCCCGCTACTAGGGCCAAACCTGCGGGGAAGGGGTCCGCTTCGTTCAGTAGCCAGGCAACAATCGCGATCATGTTGGCCAGCATCGCAACCGCTGACAGTGCCGCCCACGTTGGGCTGCTGAGCACCTTTCTCCGTAGTGCTATCGATGAACCGAGGAGGACAAGACCAGCGAGGAGCGACACGGCCGGGCCGGGATTCTGCGGAGTCCAATCAAGCCAGTCAGCAGCTGCAACCGCAGTAACGAGGAGCGAGGAAACAACGCTGGCGATAGAGAGTTGCCGTCGCTGTGGCAAGATCACGAAGGCGGCAGCCACTAGTGCTGCCGCTGCAACAGTTGATGCGGATGAGTTGCCGACCTGGCCGAGTACGGCGAGCAGGGTCAGCCCGCCTGCAGTCACAACCCATTGCGGCCAGGGGCTTCGACGCTGAGGCGGCAGAACCCGGGTAAGAATCGCTACTAGCAGCACGAGTGAAGCGCTGACCACTGTGGCCGTTGGCGGCGTGCTCCATGCAGCTAGCCCTATGACAAACGGGATGGGAAACAGCCAGACAAGTACACGCGATTGAACGCGCTCTAGGGTGCTCGGTCGTTGTATCTGAGTCGCTGCCCAAGCCCAGCCGACTGCCCCAGCGACCATGAGCGCAGCGGGGGTGAATTGCAAGTCCCACCCGCAGGCCAGAACTGCCAGCGCTGCAACGCTCAGCAGGCCCCAAATAAACCATCGAGGCGCTGAGCGGAACTGGCGCAGCTCTGCCAACCCCACTAGTGCAATTGCTATACCGCAGGCGATCCAACCGAAGGGCCACTCGTTTGATACTGCAGCGGCGGTCACGATCAGCACCGTTATCTGGACGCTGCTCGTGGAGACCCAATGGCGCCCAGCGGTCAGCAGTTCCAACCCGACTATTACGCCGATCCCGGCGACCAGAACCGGAACTGGCGGCCAGCCGACACGCTCCGCAGACACCATCGTCATCAAATAGGCGACTGCCAAGCTCGGCCACGCAGATACCGCCACCGACCGGGCCCAGAACTCATTCGCTTTGAATTGGGTCAGCGCGAGTGTCAGCAGGATCACTACAACGACAATCGCCCACTGCGCTGGTTTCGGAGTTGCAAGGTCTGACCCAGAAGGCACGACGCGATCGATCCCAAGACCGGCGGCAGCAACGGCGAGCCAAGCGGTGGGCGCAACAGCGAACCGAAGCGAGGATGTTGGGTCACGGTGAGCGAGCAGGGCCTCTACGCCAGCAGTGGCCAGCAGAACCAGAACCAGCGCGGCTATCAGGCCAGCACCAGAGAGGTCGGGTGGTGGGCTTGCACCGTCTGATAGTGATGCGATGGTGACCACAGGCAAGAGCGCCGCACCAACAAGGACCAGAACGTTTCCAACCCATGGGGTGCCCTTGCGCCGAAGAAACCACCCAGCCCCAAACGCCGTAACAGGGATTGCAACCTCTGCCACGGGTCGAAGCCCAGGACTCACACTGCCTAGGGCAAACGCAACGAACCCAAAAAGCCCTGCGAACAACAACAGCGCTCCGAAATCAGCAAGCCCATGAGCGGCCAGCTCCGAGGAGACTCCTGAAATTGCATGTCGAATCCATCCGCGAATTCGGTGAGGTCTTTTCGTCGCCGGCTCTTCCGTTGAAACAGCGAAACTCCAGTTCGAATCGGCTGCAGCAGTCGAGGAATGCCGTGGTATCTGTGGTGGCGGCATCGAAGGGCTCGCCGGTGGAGTAGGTATCGCCGGTGCCTCGGCCATCGCCAATGGGGCAGACGTCGTTGGTGCGGCACTTTGAGGAAGTCGGTCGGAGCGAAGGTCAATCGGTGTAGGGGCGGCTAGCTCGGGAACCTGCTGCCATGCCGCAGCGTCGGTATCAAGGGCTTCAGCTACTACAGGCGAAATCACTCCGCGAGCCACAGCTCCCACTAGATAGGAGCGCAGGTAGGCAAGCTTGTCTCTCTCATCGCTACTCGGACCAGATACCAACGAATCCCAGCCGGTACCGGCTTCGTTCCCAACCCAATTCGTCCACGCCTGACCGTCCCAATACCGCCACTGATAGCGGCCCGATGGGTCAACTAGCCACGCAGCTGCTGCGACACCTCCCGCTGGGTCCATCATGTTGTTCACACTCCGCGCCACTGCGCACCTCCGGCTCCCGACTGATTCTCCGGTCTCAGAGGTGTCGGAGCTAGGGCACTTGGACCCGAAACCAAAGCAGGACAGCAGGAAACAGTCCGTGTTGCGACCCGACAGGCGGGGCCGCACCTGTCCCCCTCACCCCCTCCCCATAGGGATCATTCACGCTGAGCAGTTGCGACGAGTTCGCATTCCGCAAGTGACAGGCGCCCTTCATCTCCTTGAGCAGTCATGACAACGCAGTCCACATAGGACCTTCAGTGCGCACAGAACGAAAGCCAAGAACCTGGCGTTGTTCCTTTCGGATGGTTGAATGCAACCGGTGGGTGGCGCATGGAATGGCCCGTAGCTCGCGCGGCTTCCACTTGCCCTTCGTTGGCATTCGTCCCCAGATATTTGGACAAAAAGTCCAATTTTCTTTCCTTAGACTCCTATTAACGTTTAGGCGCTCATGTGTGTGCGGGTTTTGCGGGTTGCTTGTTTCAATTTTTGAAGGAGATTGTGGTGCGGAAGTCGGTGGGTGTGGTTGTGGTTGTAGCGGCCTTGTTGGGTGTGGTGTTGGTTGTGGTGCCGCCTGTTGGTGCGTCTCCGCCGGTGATTCCTCCGGGTGTGGAGGCTCGGTGCGGGGCGTCCGCGTCGAGGGTGAATTATGCGGCTTGTGTGACGGTCGTGAACGCGACTCGGGGGTTTGAGCGTCCGGGTGTTGCGAACAATGCGTGGGGTTTGCAGTTCAATGCGAGCTTTGGCGTTTTGGGACTTTCAGCTGGTCGCAGGGATGATCATGCTCTTAATGGCGCTGCACCAATATCGGGTCTAGGGCCGGGGCTTGGGTGGGTCGCCTACCGGTGTTCGGTTGCGTGGCCGAACACGCATGGCTGTGGAATTGAGATGACGACTAGGGCCGGGATTCCCGACACACGCACCGCAGGCGGGAACGTGGCGCTGCTCGAGGAGGTTTTGCGGCGTGATCCGAATGCTTCGGTGACGTCTCGTGGTCAGGTATTTTATCGGTCTGCTGCAACCCAGTCTTGTGCGAGCGCGAGTCGGTATGTGGCGTGTCGTCATACGGGTAACCAGGGGCCTCAGCGTTGGACGCGGTTTAATTTCGAGTTGACCAATGAGACCGTGATGGTAAACCTCACAAACTTTTTGCCGCATCGCTTGGTGTTAGCAAATAAGCACTGGGGCCAAGCAATTGTTGATCAGCGTGGGGTGACCCCCGAGACAAGATTGGTCAATGGCGAGGTGAACTCGGCTCGTTCGATCGCACCGTATAACGATGCTCTTACGGCGGCGCCGGTTGGCCAGTGGGGTGGGTTGCGTGCGTTGAGCGCCGAGAACACGCATATTCATTTGAATTATCGGATCACGGGTGCCGGGCAGTACACGAACCAGCTTGTTGGTGTTGATTTGCAGTTCGAACTTGTCGGCGAAGGTGACCGGGCACGGTGGCGGCCTGTTGAGGATGCGGCACGGGCGTGTCGGATCACAGGACCTGGCGCTCATCCGCGTTGCAGGGTTGCTGTGGCCTCGGTTGGCGGTAACACGCAGTTAGATGTTTCGTTGGAACCGTTCTGATACGGAGCGTTTGTTATTCGGAACGGTTTTGGTTTGATCCGGGTTTTTGATGAGGACTGTTTTGTGATGAGGAGTGGTTTTTGATGAGGAGTGTTTTGTGATGCAGCAAGGTACGAAGCTCAGTGGTGTGCGGCCTAGTGGTGTGCGGCCTAGTGGTGTGCGGCGCAGTGGTGTGCGGCCTAGTGGTTGGCGGCGTTGTGTGGTTGGGTGTGCTGTTGGGTTGTCGGTGTTGTTGTTGGCTTCTGTGTTGCCGGGTGCTGCTGGTGCTGCTGGTGGCGTTGGCGCTGTGCGCTCTGTGGGTGCTGGCGATGGTTGGAACGCTGAGTTGTTGCCGGCGTTGGGTGTTGCACCTGGGTCGGGTCCGTTGTTTGTGCCGCTTGAGGGTGTGGTGGTGCCGTTGCGGTCGATGGGGGTTGCAACCTCGACTATTCCGACTCTTGAAATTGATGATGTTGGTGTTGGTGCGGTGCGGTTCCAGATCGAGTCGCTTGTTGATGGTCGGGTCACGTTGTCGCCTCGGGTAGTTGTTGCAAATCGTGTGGCGCGTTGGCGTGTCGAGCGCGGCACGTTGGCCCCCCGTCAGGCGTATCGGGTATCGGTTCTTGATGACGCGAATCAGCGCACGGTGGTGATGGCTGGGCGGCATCTTCTTGTTGAT
>JBIKPA010000147.1:0-7108 GCA_044357715.1 Microthrixaceae bacterium | reverse complement strand
GGTGCGCAGCCAGGTCTTGGCCGGCCATCAGAGCTATGTGGTCTGTCCGCTGATTGAAGAGTCAGAAAAGCTTGAGGTGGCATCGGCCGAAGAAACCTTGGAGCGGCTCGCAGCTGGGGAACTCAGTGGGCTTCGACTTGGGTTGTTGCATGGCCGGATGGCCTCGGATGACAAACAACTCACCATGGATCAGTTCCGGGCAGGCCAGCTCGACGTGCTGATTGCTACCACCGTGATTGAAGTTGGCGTTGACGTACCGAATGCCACTGTGATGGTGATTCTCGATGCCGATCGCTTTGGCATCGCTCAGTTGCATCAGCTACGTGGTCGGGTGGGGCGCGGGGGTGCACGGGGTTTCTGTGTACTTGTAGCAACCTCGGAAGTGACTGCAGATGCGCAAGCTCGCTTAGAAGCAATGGTGAGAACCACCGATGGGTTTGAACTAGCAGAGGTAGATCTTGACCTGCGTGGCGAGGGCACAGTCATGGGGGAGCGCCAAAAGGGCCGCAACGATCTTCAGCTTGCATCTCTTCGACGCGATCGGGCGTGGGTTGAAAAAGCGCGCGAAGTTGCCATAGAGCTCGTCGGCGACGGCACGGGCCTTCAGCAACACCCACTTCTTGGCTCGGAACTCGCTCTTGTGCTCGACGAAGAGGACCGGGAGTTTTTGCATAAGTCCTAGTCCCTCGAACCGCAGCGCTGCACAGGATGTCTGCCGTAACGGGGGATTCTCCTAGTGTAAAACCGTGAGAGTTGTTGAGCTATGAGAATTGTTGCCGGAACTTATCGTGGTCGAAAACTGACCACGCTGACGGGTACCGATGTGCGCCCAACTGGAGACCGCGTTCGTGAGGCGATCTTTAACGCACTCGGCTCGCTGGGGGTTGTGCACGGGGCGAGGGTGCTTGACCTCTTCGCTGGCTCGGGGGCACTTGGGCTTGAGGCCATCTCTCGCGGTGCAGCCCACGTGACTTTTGTTGACTCGTCTTTTCAGGCACTTGAGGTTGTGAAAGCGAACATCGCAGCCTGCGGTTGTTCGAGTGAGTCCACGGTGATTCGCTCGGAAGCCAAAGCCCACCTTGAGCGGAGCCAGGAGAAGTACGACCTAGTCCTACTCGATCCCCCCTACGAGTTTGATTCTTGGACAGAACTCCTGAGCGGTCTTGTTGCTCAAACTCTTGTCATTGAGTCCAATCGGCCTATTGACCCCCCCGCTGGCTCGGAGGTTCTTAGACAACGCAGGTACGGCGGTACGGTAGTTACAGTTGTTGCTCGTCCGGTTCGATCACCAACTGACAGCGTTCTATCGGAGGACCACTCATGACAGTCGTGTTGTATCCCGGATCGTTTGACCCGATCCACAATGGCCATGTCGAAATTGTTGAAACTGCAGCGCGTCTTTTTGACAAGGTCATCGTGGCAGCGATGCGCAACCCACAAAAAGGCGAGCCGCTTTTCACTCTTGATGAGCGCCAAGAGTTGATTGAGGATTCACTCGCACACCTCGACAACGTTGAGGTCACGATGTTCTCTTCCCTTGTTGTGGACCTAGCAAAAGAGAAGAAAGCTCATTTCATTATTAAGGGCCTGCGGGCTGTCTCTGACTTTGAGTCTGAGCTTCAGATGGCGCAGATGAACCGATCAATCTCTGGTGTGGACACACTCTTTGTGCCCTCGGCATCTAGAAACTCATTTCTGGCATCAAAACTCATTCGAGAAGTGGCCCGCTTCGGCGGTGATGTCACCACAATGGTGCCGGCACCTGTGGCGAATCGTCTGAACGAAAAGTTTGGCTCCGGGCCGCATAGCGCCTAGAGAACTAATGCCTCGCTGGCCCAAAGACAAGGGTTGGCTAATCGCGAGTAAGAGCACCGAGTCTGACAATATGGAGCCACCATGAGTCCACGAGCCTTTGATGACCTAGATGATGAAGCAGCCGAAGAGTCCCGATCTTCCGCACGGCGTGTTACTGCAGGCGAGCAGTACAGGGTGCCCGAAAGCGAGGCGATCCTGAGGCGCGTGATTGAGATGATCGATACCTCTCCAGGTATGCCGATGTCTGCGTCAGTGCGAGTCAACAAAGAAGAAGTTCTTGAACTTCTCGATGACGCTGTGTCTCGCTTGCCCGATGAGCTTCGAAGTGCAAGGTGGCTGCTGAAAGAGCGAGAGGAGTTTATTGCTCGCTCGCGTAGAGACGGAGACGAACTCATAGCCGATGCAAAGTCTCGGGTGGCTCACATGGTGCAACGCACCGAGGTTGCCAAAGCTGCCGAATTGCGAGCCACGCAGATCATCGAGGATGCCGAGGCGTCTGCGCGTCGGATGCGAAGAGAGACCGAAGATTATTGCGATCAAAAACTCGCCAGTTTCGAAAACGTGCTTGAGCGAATTCAAAAGACGGTGACAGCGGGTCGTAGCAGGCTCTCTGCTCCGAGTATCGAAGAGGCGGAATTGGGCGCAGTGGGCCGGGATGACTCATTTGAATATGAGGATCAGCCCACGGGTGCTGTTCCCATGTTCGACCAAGATCAGTGAATGCGCCTGAACTCCGAATAGGTGTTTCCGAACTGCGAAGGCGTCCGGGTAATCGGATGCAACTCCTTCGCTCGGTGCCGCTCGGTCCACTCGCAATTTCAAGTTCAAGCATCCCAGAGGGGGACGAGGTGCTTCTGAGCGCCACGCTCGAGGCGCTCTCGGATGGTCTGACGCTGTCAGGAACTGTTCAGGTTCCCTGGCAAGGTGAGTGCCGGCGGTGCCTAGAGATGACCTCTGGTGTTGTCCTCGTGGATGTAGCCGAGATTTTTAAGGATCGCACAGAGGGCGAACTAGGAGAGATTCAACCGATCTCGAATGACTCCATAGATTTGGCTTCCATTGTGCACGATGCTGCAATTCTTGCTCTTCCCATCGCCCCACTATGTCGAGCAGATTGCGCTGGCCCAATTCCAGATGTCTTCCCCGTTATCACTCCCGAAACTGCAGATCCCGAGCCGATCGACCCCCGTTGGGCATCCCTCGGAGAGCTTCGCTTCGACTCAGACCCTTCCGAGTAGCTAAGATACTCACTCAGTCGGAAGACTGCCTCGATTCGAGGTTTCGATCTCGATGAAAATCCGCTCTGCGTGAGACTGCAACAAGCACCCTTCACGCCCCTCCAAAGTAGAGAAGACCATGGCTGTACCAAAGAAAAAGACGTCGAAGTCGAAGAGTCGTAGCCGTCGTGCTTCCAACTGGACGCTCAAGGCAGCCCCACGCAGCGTGTGCCCCCGATGCAACGCCGTGAAGCTTCCCCATGTGGTCTGTGGCAACTGCGGCTGGTACGCAGGACGCCAAGCCATTGAGGTTGACTGACGGTCAGCGCACCGAGCTCCAGTCATCTTGGGGTTCAAAAGTTGTTACTAGTTGTGCCCTTCTGTTCTTAGCTTGTTGTTCGTTTTTGCTGTTCTAGGGGAACTCCGCTTTAGGTTTCGGGTCCAAGGCCTATCCTGAGGCGAGTACAGTGGGGCTCACTTCACTTAGCCGAGATCGGCTGCTGTTCGTTATTAGAGAGAGAGTGTTCGTGTCTGCCGAGATGCCATCAGAAAGCTCTGCACCCGAGAGGGCAGAGGTATTTCGAGTGATTCAAGACCTACTAGCAGACATCCTCGAGGTGGAGGCAAGCTCCATCAAAGAGGGCGACTCTTTTGTAGAAGACCTTCATCTTGGCTCCCTTGAGCTGATCGAACTTGTTGAAGCAATCGAAGAAGAGTTCAGCCAGCGTTCTGACGGATTCCGCATCGAGGATGAAGACCTCGAAGACTTGAAGACAGTTCGTGATGTCGTCGACTATGTACTCGCTCGAGTCTGAGGTTCACATCCTCAGTCCGCGAGAGCAACTCTGTGGCCTGCTCGGTTATCAGTTTACTGATCCGGGGCTACTTGAGCTTTCTCTGAGGCACAGGTCTTGGTGCGCCGAAAACGGCGGGCTGGCCTCGAACGAGCGCCTAGAATTCTTAGGCGACTCTGTGTTGGGTTTGGTCATTACTGACCATCTCTATCGATCAGACCCCGAAACTCCCGAAGGGGTGTTGGCCAGAAATCGCTCTGAATTAGTAAGCGCTGTGGCCTTGGCTAGCGTTGCTAGAACAATGCAACTCGGGGCTGCGATGAGCCTCGGCAAGGGCGAAGAGTCCACCGGCGGCCGAGATAAAACCTCAATATTGGCCGATGGGATCGAAGCGGTCATCGGAGCGGTATACCTCGATGGAGGCATAGGAGCCTGCACCTCGGTAGTACTTGACCTTCTGCATGACCGAATCCAAGATGTCTTGTACGGCGGTTTGGCAAGTGATCACAAGTCGCAACTACAAGAACTCAGCGCACGACGCTTTGGGCAACTCCCTCGATATGTGCTGACCGAAGAAGGCCCGGAACACGAGAAGCACTTTTCTGCGCAGGTAGAACTTGATGGTGAACCATGGGGGACGGGCGAGGGGCGCACCAAAAAAGAGGCCGAGCAGGCCGCTGCCGAACAGGCCTTTGACCGCTTAAAGAATACTGATTCTCTTGATTCAGACAAGCCCAATTCAGCCCAATCCAATTCAGCCCAGCCCGATCTTGGTTCCTTAGCGGTGTCGGACCGCCAGGGAGCGTCACCTATTCCGACGGAAACCACCACGGGGGGTACTCATGCCTGAGCTTCCAGAGCTAGAACTTTTGCGACGTGACCTTGATCGAGAGGTCGGCGAACGCAAGATCAAGTCGGTTGAGGTCTTGGCTCCTTCTGTTGCCAAACATCCCAACAAAAAGGGTCTCACAGCTGCACTAGAAGGAGTAAAGCTGAGCGGTGTCACCCGCCGCGGCATGCTGCTGATGTTTCATGTAGAGGGCGACCAACTCTTGGTCATGTCTCTTGGCGACCACACTCGCATGACGCGCAACCAGCCAAAGGATCCGATTGTCACTGGTACTGCTTTGGTGATCTCATTTACGCAGGGCGGGCAACTTCGGTTGATTGACCCCAAAAAAGAGGCCGCAGTAGATCTCGTTGCCGCCGACGAACTCGAGGAACTGCATCCTGAACTCCTGACACTTGGCCTTGACGCAATTGAGGAGCCCATCTCTTGGACCACCTTCGGCGAGCGGCTGATGCGCCGTGACGGCAAGCTGAAGTCAATCCTGATGGACCCAACCTTCCTCGTTGGATTTGGCCCGATCTACTCAGATGAGATCCTCTTTCACGCTGGACTTCGTTACGATCGAAATACCTCTACCCTTTCGGCCCAAGAAGTGCGTCGCTTGTACCGTGCACTCGTCGAGACCATTCATGAGGCAGTCAAATACGGTGGAACGACAATCGAACCTGACGGTTGGGTGGGTCTATCGGGCAAGCCTGGTGATTATCTTCAATACATTGCTGTCTATAAGCGCGATGGCGAGATGAGCCCTCGGGCCCGTGGTCCAATCGTCAAGGTTCGCTTCGGTGGCGGGTACACCTATTTCTGCGAGCAAACTCAGGTCTAGTTTCTAGTCCACTTGTCCGTCCTGCCTAATCAGTTTGTTCTTGGCAAGAACCTCGGGGAGAACCGTGTTTCTGAAGACTCTGCAGATGAAGGGTTTCAAGTCGTTCGCTGACGCAACGACTTTGTCACTTGAACCGGGTGTCACCGTGGTAGTCGGGCCGAATGGCTCTGGCAAGTCAAACGTGGTTGACGCCATCGGGTGGGTACTCGGTGCGCAAAAGCCATCCATTGTTCGCTCCGCAAAGATGGATGACGTCATTTTTGCTGGAACCTCAAACCGCCCAGCGCTGGGTCGTGCCGAAGTCTCGCTCACAATCGATAACTCGGCGGGTCTGTTACCGATTGACTTTACCGAGGTCACTTTGAGTCGACTCCTCTTTCGCTCGGGCGATAGCGAGTACTCGATTAACAATGTGCCTTGCCGCCTACTCGACATTCAAGAACTGCTCTCTGACTCTGGAGTTGGGCGTCAACAGCACGTCATCATCTCTCAGGGAAACATCGACGGTGTGCTCAATGCTCGCCCCGAGGATCGCCGACTCATCATCGAAGAGGCTGCGGGGGTCCTGAAATATCGCCGCCGAAAGGAACGCGCCGAGCGTCGTCTGACAGCCACCGAGGCCAATCTCACTCGCATCCAAGACTTGTTGCGTGAGGTCCGCAGACAATTGCGTCCTTTGGAACGTCAGGCAGATGCGGCGCGACGCCACGGCGACTTGGTCAGCGAACTGACCGCCCTCAAAGTGTTTTCTGCCGGGCGGGATTTGGGCCGTTTGCGAGTACAACTCGAAGAGTCAGCCCGATCCCAAACCGAGCTGCGGGGTCAAGACCAACAACTGCGAGCCAAGCTTGCCGACTTTGACGCGCGAATTCTGACCTCTGAGGCACAACTTTCTGCCCTTGGCGGTAGAGACGTGGGTGACGCTCTGCTTCGCTATGAGACCCTGAGAGAAAAGGCTCGTGGGCTTCTTGCCTTGCTAGCAGAACGCCGCCGTGGAGTGGAGCGAGAGTTGAGCAGCGCCATTGATGCTGCGGTGATAGCAAGCCTTGAGTCTGAACAAGCTCAACTACGCAACGAGTCAGCGCAGGCTGAGCTTGAGGCTGAAAGAATCCTTGTTTCTGCATCCGAGCTTGAAGAGTTAGAAGCAGCGTTAGCTCAAGAACGATCCCTGTTTGAGGCTGATTGGGCTGATGGTGTTCCTGCTCCAACTGGAGAAGCCGCTGGTGTGCGAGGCGAACTTGCAGCGCTTCGCTCGGCAATCGACAGAACGGCAAACGATCAAGTGCGCCTTGAGTCTCGCCGGGATTCGTTGGCTGAAAAGGTGCAGCGACTCAACGTTGAAGGCCACAGCGCCAATAACGAGCGCCACGAAGCCGAGTTGGCAGTAGAGGCAATTGAACAACAAGCACTAGCTTCCGCTGCGGAGTCATTGAACAAAGAAGCGCAGCTGGCGAGTGCCGAAGAGACTGCAACCTTGGCAGGGACTGAGCACTCGGCTTGGGCTGCGCGAGTCGAGGCGCTGACTCTTGCGTTAGACGAAGCCCGCCAGCGCGCAGGGGCAGAACACCTTGGCAATCTTGAAGGCGTGCTTGGCACATTATTGGAC
>JBIKPA010000146.1:0-7125 GCA_044357715.1 Microthrixaceae bacterium | reverse complement strand
CGGCCTCAATGGCTACCGCACTGGCAGGTCAGCGGGCCTCACAAGGAGGCCACCACCAGGTCTTTCCCCGATGTCAGTGTTCTTTCACACGGTCAGTGGTCTTTCCCTACGGTCCATCCACGCTTCTGTTGCCGGGCTGCATGGATCAGGCCCCGTGCGCCGTTACCGGTCACGATGACTCTCTTCAACCTGGGTTAAATCAGGCTGCGAGAGCGAACTGCTCGTTGGCGGTTCATTTTGTGCCCCCGTTTAACGAGTCTGTGGCAACTCGGGTCGCAAACTCGACTTCCAGGTCCCAACGTCGAAACCAGTCAGCCCCTCTGCATTGCTGTACTGCGGTATTGCTGTACTGCTGCACCGCTACATAACTCTTTGCCTTACCTCTCTGCTAGCAGCACTTACATCGTACCGGGTCGGTCGGACAGTCGGCCACTGCTTTATCAGCCTTGAAGCAATTTGACCTCTGCGGGGGAGAGGGTAGGAACAGCAGTCAGTCGGATCGCCGCCGCGCATTCGCTATGTCTCGCGCAGCATCGCGCTCCGAGTCGCGCCGCTTGATGTCTTCTCGCTTATCGCCCACGTTCTTGCCCTTACCAACGGCAAGCTCAACTTTCACCTTGCCGTCAAGGAAGTACAGCTTGGTCGGCACAAGCGAGAGTCGCTCCACCTTCAGCTTCATGCCGATGCGGTCAATTTGATTGCGATGCAACAAAAGCTTGCGATCCCGCACGGCGAAGTGGCCGCTATGGAGTTGCGAGTGCGAGTAGGCAGCGATGTGCATGCCATGCATCCACGCCTCGCCAGCTTCGATCGAGGCCCACGCGTCGGTGAGTTGTACCTTCGCTTCCCGCAACGACTTGACCTCGCTACCCGTCAGAACAATGCCGGCCTCGTAGGTGTCGGTCAGAACGTAGCGGTGACGAGCCTGCCGATTGGTGGCGATCACCTGAATACCGGTCTGTTTCACAGTACTGGCAAGGTTAGTACTGATCGCCGAGGCGCGTCTGCAGCGGAAAATCGACACTATGTGTCGAAAAAGCGCTGCAGACGAGAATTGCTAATGGAACCCAAATGCAGGCGGTCGCACTAGCTTTGGCGACGTGCTGATCCTGACACCACAAATCCATGTGCAGATGCTCGCTCACGCTCTTGACGGAATGCCGCTTGAGGCCTGTGGACTGTTCGCCGGCCTAGGGGACTCAGCAACCACGCAAGAAGCACAGGTGTTGCGGTTCTATCCTTGCGAGAATGAGGCCAAGAGTTCAAAGCTCTATACCGTTCCCGGTAAGGCCTTCTTGCAAGCAGACCGAGATGCCGAAGCGAACGGTTGGCAGATTCTGGGAGTCATGCACTCCCATACCCACACCGATGCATACCCGTCCCCGACTGACGTAGCCCAAGCACCCGACCCCGACTGGCATTACGTAATTGTGTCTCTTCGAGACGACTTGCCATCGCTTCGCTCGTACAAGATTGTTGATGGCGAGATCGCCGAGGAGCCAGTGAAACTCACCTCTTGAGCGGCAGTCTGGCGACTCGCCGACAAGCCATTCAGATGTCACAGCCACGCGAGTGGTTCTCGCCCCAAGAATTCCCTACCATTCAGGTCAGGATTATGACTGCACCCCGAGCCAACCTATGACTCTTTATAACTCTGTGCTCGAAATGATCGGCAACACGCCGATTGTTGAACTCAGCCAACTCAGCCCCAACCCCAATGTGCGCATTCTTGGCAAGATGGAAGGGCAGAACCCTGCTGGCTCGGTCAAGGACCGTATTGCGCTCTCTATGATCACCGAGGCCGAGGCCGATGGAAGGATCACACCCGGCTGCACCATTCTTGAGCCGTCATCTGGCAACACGGGCATTGCAATGGCGATGATCTGCAGAATCAAGGGTTACAACATCAAGATCGTTCTGCCAGGAAACGTCTCGATAGAGCGTCGGCAGTTGCTCGAAGTCTATGGGGCCGAAATCATCGACTCTCCCGGCGAAGAGGGCTCAAACGGGGCAGTGCACCGGGCGATTGCCTTGGCTGAAGAGCACCCGGATTGGGTGTTCTTGTATCAGTATGCAAATGAGGCGAACCCGCGTGCGCACTACCGAACCACCGGGCCAGAAATCCTGCGAGACGTTCCAGAGATCACCCACTTTGTTGCTGGACTCGGCACCTCGGGCACGCTGATGGGAGTTGGCACCTTCTTAAAGGAGCACAATCCAGAGATAAAGATCCTGGCCGTGGAGCCGCCTACCGGTGAAAAAGTTGAGGGTCTTCGCTCGCTCGAGGACGGCTATATCCCACCGGTGTTTGATAAGTGGGGCGGCTATGACCTGTTAGACGGCAAGTCCATAGTGCGGCCACGGGAGTCACTCGAATACACCCGCAAACTGGCCGATGCAGGGGTCTTCTCTGGAATTTCTGCCGGCGCAGCCCTTGCCGGCGCCTGCAAGGTGGCTCAAAAAATCGAGACCGGAGTCATCGTATTTATTGTCTGTGACTACGGTTGGAAGTACCTCTCCACCGGAGCGTGGACCCTTGATCTAGATGAAGCAACCGCGAATGCAGAGAAGGTCATCTACTTCTAATCGCGGCTGATTCCTGCGAAGTACAATCTTGTTCTTGCTGCGAAGCTTGATTACAGCATCGAGACTGGACCGAAGGCATGGCGTCACCAACTCAGATTTCTGAAAGATCGCCTGCGATGTTTTGGGTAGACGGGCAGACTCAGACTGCAGATTCGTTGAGCCGAGAGGCCTCTGCACAACTCGGTCTGCTTCTTGGAATTTCTCCAGTTGTGTATGTTGCACTAGCAGTTGACCAAGAGGACGCTCTGACCTCACCCAACGTGGATATTGCAGCGCATATGCAGGTGCTCGATCTAGCGGCGCTCACGCTGGGTTTCAGCGGATTTGATGCCGCCGAAGCAATTGCAAAAATCCACGGCGCTCAAAAGAGCGCTTCAGTCAAAGCCTCTAGACACAGTGGTGCGGGTGCAGGTTTCTTGGCCGTGGCGCTTGTGCCTGATGCGAACAGTCATAAGGCTGCACCGCCCGGTGCGAACTGGTTCCTGCAACTATCAGAGTTCACCCCACCGAGGCTTCTTGCGCCGGAGTCAGAGGGTGGATTGCGAGTGGCGCAGTCCTCGTATCGGCGGAATCAGAGCAGTCCATCTGCTTGCCTGCTCCTAGAGCAAGATGCAGAGTTGTTGGCAGGCCGGGCACTCGTCGGGGAGTCGGATGCAACGCTGTGGCTCAACCTAGATGGACATGTTGCATGTGTAGATCAGCACAGTGTTTTTGTGTCTCAGGCCGATGGGTCAGTCATGACTCCTCCGCTTCAAGACGGGGCACTGAATACAGCATGGAGGACCGAACGGATTGCAGTACTCGGCGCAGTAGAACGAAGCATCACGCTGGCTGATCTAGACAACGCCGAATCAGTTGACTGCATAACCGCATGGGGAGAAGCCCTGCGGGTTGGATCATTCGCAGGGAGAGTTTTCGCATGAGTCTTGATGCACTCACAGGGCCATTCATTATTTCGAGTTACCGCATGCGTGGACGCGAAGTTCACCTGCAATACCGCTTTGGTACTTCGCATGAGTTCACCGAGGTTATTGAGTTTGATCGTGACCTGCCCGCTGAAGGCGCGCCGGAGTTTGAGGATTTCAATCGGGCGATCCGCGTTTTGCACCTTCTTGCGGGTGTTTCGTACTACAAATCCATTGCACCCTCCCAGATCGAAACTCCGGCACTGAACGCAGCCGAGCGGGCTTTAGTGCTCGCAATGTATGACCAAGGCCTTCGAGAGTTTTCCTACCGCAACGCGCTACCCGTTCCGCTTCCAGTGGACCTAGTGGAACGGTCCGGCACGGCACCCTCGCTGCGTGTTGACTCACCCACGGCCAGATCTGGAGCATTGATTCCTGTAGGTGGAGGCAAGGACTCGGCGCTAGTTGCAGACTTGGTGCCAGACGGTGTGCTCATGGCGGTGAACCCAAAGGGTGCTCACCAACATTTGGCCGAGCACCTTGGTCGGCCGCTATTGAGCGTTCAGCGCACGCTTGACCCTCAGTTGCGTCAGCTTGTAGCCGCAGGAGCGCTCAATGGTCATGTGCCGGTAACTGCAATCAACTCGGCAATAGCGGTTGCACTTGCAGTTCTCATCGACCGACAAGATGTGTTGATGGGCCTAGAGCGATCAGCCTCTGAGCCGAGCTTGGTCATCTCGAACCCTGCGGGCGGGGCGGGCATAGAGGTCAACCATCAGTACTCAAAGTCGGCCGAGGCAGAACAACTTCTGCGCGCCGTGTTTGAGCCAGTTGGAGTGCGCTACTTGTCGCTACTGCGGCCCATGACCGAGTTGGCGATAGGCCGCAGTGTTGCCAAGCGCGGGCTCTCTTCTGACATCGTCTCATGCAATCGGGCCTTCACGCTCTGGAACGAAAACGAGTCGAGCCGCACCCAGCGACCTTGCGGGGAATGTGCAAAATGCCTGTTCACGGCGCTCATGTTGGCTCCTGCGCTCAACCCGGATCAGGTGCGTGAGCAGTTTGGTAGAGACCTTCTCAACGAAGCAGATCACCTTGATTCGGTTCGTGAACTCTGGTCTGTAGAGAAGCCATTCGACTGTGTGGGGGAGCGGCACGAGTCTGCGGCAGCAGTAGCGCTTCTGGCAGAGTTGCCGCAGTGGAAGGAACAACTCGTACCAGCGCAACTCCAAGCCGAGGCCTTGCAGGTTCTGGCCGAGGTTGGCGCACAACCGACTGACTTTTTGCGGATTGACTCAGTTGCGAACCTGCCCGAGGAGTATCAACAAATGATCTCGGTACTAGAGAGCTAGAGAGAAGCGGTGAGCGGGCTTGTTGAGCAATCAGCCAAGCTGGCAGCGAGTGTGTACTACGAGATATGTGATGAAGGGATTGAACTAGTGAAACTAGATGATCTGACGCAGAAGCGAGTGGTGTTGCTCGGCATGGGAACAGATATGCAAGCGGCGCTCGGGGCGATTCTTGCGGCAAACCCAGCACAGGTTGCCCTTGTGGACGAGGCTGCAAGTCAAGGCTCAGAGATGGGGTCACGGGCGAGCGTTCACACGGGCTTGCATAGCGAGCTTCATGGCGGATCGGCTGTTGATGTAACCGCCGAGCAGTTGCCGTTGATCAGTGTTGACCAGGCTGCCGAGACTGCTCAGATTTTTGTGCGTTCCCCGGGGTTCCCGAAGTACTTGCCGCAGCTCGTCGAGGCAATGCAGCGCGGCGCTTTGATGACTACTCCGCTTGATCTATGGATGGGCTCGCTTGATCCTTCGCAGCGCGTGGTTGCAGTTACTGGCACAAAGGGCAAGTCAACGACTACCGACTTGATTGGGCACTTTGCCGCCGAAGTCGGACTGCAAGTTGGGTTGGCGGGAAACCTTGGAATTCCTGTCTTTTCTGCTGACTGGGATTCTTCCGCTCCAGTTCTGGTACTTGAGGTTTCTAGTTATCAGGCAGCAGACCTGCAACAGGCTCCCTCGATTGCAGTACTCACCTCACTCACCGAGGACCACCTAGATTGGCATGGCGGGGTGGAGCGCTATCACGCAGACAAGTTGCGCGTGCTGAGCAATAGCGGAGGCACCGCCAAGGTAATCATCGTCTCTGCAGACAGCCCAGAGGCATGTGCTGCGGCAGAGTCGTTTGACCCTGTGATTGTGGTTCCACCGAAAAGCGCTCCGGCGCTGCCACAACAGCGAGTTCAAAATGCTGCGCTAGCAGCCGAGGTTGTGTTTCAACTCGGCGGTGGTCGCATGACCGAGCAGCAGATACTTGCCGGTGCTGCGCGTTCTATGCCTGGCCGCCTTGACGACTGCCCCGGCCCGAGTTCCGCGAGCCCTGCAGCGGGAATCAGATTCATCGACGATGCGCTGGCCTCAAACCCGTCTGCTGCTGCCGCTGGGCTTGCTTGGGCGAGGCAACAGAACTTGCCGACGGTTCTGATTTTGGGTGGCGCCGAACGCGGGGTAGCCGCAAAGCCGCTTACACAAGAGGTAGCGCAGTGGCCCCCAGGGCAACTCGTTGCGGTGACCCTTGAAGAGAACGGCCGCTCAATGGCTGAGCGGTGCGGAATCGAAGTAGTTGCAGCTGCAGACAGTGTTCAGCAGGCCGTGCAGTTGGGGGTCAGCGCTCTGGCGGACCTCTCGGCTGCAAGCGGCATTCTGTTGTTCTCGCCGGCAGCGCCTACTCCTGCAGACGCAGGAAACTGGCAGGATCGCTCAAGTAGCTTTCGCAAAGCGGTGCTTGAACTCAGTTAGAGTCCAGCGGCAGTTCCCCACCGAATCAGAAACGAGAATTCCCTTGAGACCAGATGGCCGCGCACTAGACGAACTCCGCCCGCATAGCTTTGAGCGTGACTTCACCGCTTACGCACAAGGGTCGGTACTTGTCACATTTGGTGAAACCAAAGTGCTTTGCACCGCCATGCTCGATGAGGATGTGCCGAGATGGATGCGCAATAGCGGCAAGGGTTGGGTGACTGCCGAGTACTCGATGCTGCCAGGTGCTTCCCCCGAGCGGATCCGTCGTGAGACCAAAGGCCCCAAAGGCCGCACGCAGGAAATCCAGCGACTCATTGGAAGGGCCATGCGTTCGGTGGTGGATATGAAAGCCCTTGGCGAGCGACAGATTCTGTTGGACTGCGATGTTCTGCAAGCCGATGGCGGAACTCGCACTGCCGCAATTTCTGGTGCCTACTTGGCTTTGCACGACTGCATGACTCGCATGGTGCAGGCCGGCTTGCTCACTTCTGTTCCCCTGCTTGATGAACTCGCCGCAATCTCTGTGGGCATTGTTGGCGGCGAGGCATGCTTGGACCTTCCTTATGTAGAGGATTCGACTGCCGAGACCGATATGAACGTCGTGATGACCGGCAAGGGCCTGTTCGTAGAAGTTCAAGGAACCGCCGAAGGCGCACCCTTTAGCCGTGAAGAACTTGATTCCCTGCTCGGCCTTGCAGAGGGCGGGATCCGCCAGATTCACACTCTGCAGCGCGAGTACATCTCGGTGCCACCGTCTCCTCGTAATTTCGGCCGCTGATAGCCGAGTAGTTCATGCCCGCCCATCAAGTCCCGAGCAGGCTGGTGTT
>JBIKPA010000145.1:0-7132 GCA_044357715.1 Microthrixaceae bacterium | reverse complement strand
ACGTCAAAGAAGCCCAAGACGGCGGTCCAACAGATCTCAACAATCTGGTCTCGCTTTGCAAACCACACCACGCACTGCTCCACACAAACGGCTGGACCATCACCGAAAACCCCAACAAACCCGGCCGATACATCATCACCACACCAACCGGCACCCAACTCAACACCCAACACAACGGCAAACCCAGCCCATAACAAGGATCCCAGCGGCGGCGAAACCACCCGAGAACCATCCGGCAACCCAGAAGAATCTGGGGCTACCTCTCACTGCATGGGAACTAAACCACGCAGTTCTGCGACTGACTCCACAGCGCAGCGGACTTCCTGCGCGTCAAAAGAGCGTGGAGAACATATCTGTGTCTGACTTGGTGGACCTTTCTGATCTGGCGGCCGAAGAGCCAACGGGTCTTGCATTTGAGCCGGGAAGCAAGAAAGACAAGTCCAGCCGGTTCTGGCGCGCAGTTTGGCGTGTCCATTTTTACGCGGGTATGGCAGTGTTGCCATTCCTCGTGATTCTGGCCGTCACGGGTACTGCGGTGCTGTACAAGGACATCATCAACAATGTTTTTGAGAGTGACATCCTCACGGTTGTTCCCTCTGGGACGCCGGCCACTCTCGAGAATCAGGTTGCGGCAGTCACCGAGGAGTACCCCGAGTACAGCATCGGAGGGGTCACTCCACCAGCAACTGCAGAGCGCTCCACGATGGTTGCGGTAAGCAAAAGCGAAGACGAGACGCTTCAGGTGTACGTCGACCCCTACACATCCAAGGTTCTCGGCGCAAAGGTTGCGGGGCAGGATTTTCCTTCAACGATGGAGCGAGTGCACGGGTACCTTCTCATGGGATGGACGGTTCCAGTGCCCACACTGGCGGGCATCACCGGCCAGGCCGACACCGTGTTTTCGGAGATTGCCTTTGGCGATCTTCTTGTGGAACTGATGGCAGGTTGGGGAGTCGTACTCATTGTGAGCGGCTTGTACCTGTGGTGGCCGCGTAAGAGGGAATCTGGCAAGGCACTCTTCAAGCCACGTCTGAACAAAAAGGGGCGAGCGTTCTGGCGCGATCTTCATGCAATTCCGGGAGCACTGTTCTCACTGGTTCTGTTGTTCCTGATCGTCACGGGTATGCCTTGGTCAGGCTTCTGGGGTGGCAATTGGGATCACGTGATCACCCGCGCCGAACAGGGATACAACTTCCCTGACACTCCACCTTCCGAGCCAGTAAAGGTGGGCGACCTTGACCGATTCGGTAATCCGATTCCGTGGGCAACCCAGTCCGAAATCGTGCCAGCATCTGCTGCCCCAGCTACCGAACCGGCGACGGCTCAGCAGGTTGGCCTTGACGCTGTTGCAAAGGTTGCGCAGGAAGAAGGAATGCTCAGCGGTTACAGCATCTCATTACCGGAAGACCTTGAAGCCGAGGATGGGGGAGTTTCCTTTGGGGTCTACTCGCTAGGTAATCCCTGGCCGGCAGCCGCAGTGGATGAGCGAACCGTGTTCGTAGATCAGTTCACTGGGGAAACCGTTTCGGAGTATGGGATGGGGGACAATGGGGTTCTCGCAGAGGTAACCTCAATCGGCATTGACACCCATATGGGCACCCAGTTCGGACTAGTCAATCGAATCATCATGACGATTGCCTGTGTCGGCGTGGTTTGGGGTGCGTTCAGCGGCCTGATGATGTGGTGGAAGCGGCGACCGAAGAAGTCGGCCGGCCTTCCACGCCGACCCACCGATGTTCACCTTCAGCGAGGGATGATCATTCTTGCTGTAGTCATTGGGGTGATCTTCCCACTTGTGGGAATCTCGATGCTGCTTATTCTGGCTCTCGACAAGTTCGTGATCCGCAAGATTCCACGCCTTCGAAAGACGTTCGGGATGCGCTGAGCATGGCTCCCAGTCCGAACATGGAAGCTTGCAGGAAGGTGGGGGAAATTATGCCCGCCGAGCCCGCTCTTGTTGGTCCTGTTCGCTCTCGAGGCTCTGCTCTTGGGAAAGGAGAGCGGCAAGATCTGCTCGAGCTCGAGAGACTCTGGAGCGGATTGTTCCGACTGGGCAGTCCAAGATTTTCGCAGCCTCATCGTAAGAGAGGTCGAGAACTTGGGTCAGGGCGAAGGCATCTCTTCGCTCTGGGCTCAGAGTGTCGAGCAACTCGTCTCGGAGTTCAGGAGCTGGACTGGACGACGCAACTCCGCGCAAAGCAATCCGATCAATCAGGTTGCGGTCGCGCACCCTTCGACGCACATGATCTGCGCATACATTCCTTGCAATGGCATACAACCAAGAGCGCACAGCGGAGTCACCGCGAAATGATCCAATCGACCGAATGGCACGTAAGTAGGTCTCTTGAACCAGGTCCTCTTCTTCGCCTTTCGAACCTAGGGCCGCGCACAACTTCCATAAGTCGACCTGCGTGCGGTGAACTAACTCGGCGAGCGCCCTATCATCGCCTTCTACCGCTTTATCAAGAAGTTCCCGTAGTGGGTCACTGAGAGACACAGCGACATAGTCTCAGGTGGGCCAGACGGGAACAAGTCCGCCAGATTCCAGTGGAACCCTGTTCGGTAGGGTAAACACAGCAAACACAGCAAACACAGCAAACACAGCAAACACAGCAAACACAGCCTCTTATGGACCACGACTGCGAACCCTTTATGGCCGCACTTTCAGCTCAAGCTGATGGTGAGGACCTTGGAATGGATGCTGCTCAACTTGAGTCGCATCTCTCGTCTTGTGGTGCGTGTCAGCAGTACGAGGCGAGTGTGGACAAATTGCTGGGTCGGTCTCGTGTGACTGCGGCGCCTCAGATGCCAAATTTGGCAAGATCCGTGGTGAAAAAGCAGGGAGCGGCAGAGCGTTTGGCCAGCATCGGGATCGTGCGTGGATTGTTGGCCCTCGTTGCTGTTCAGGTCATCATATTAGCGATTCCAGATCTGCTCACCGCCGATACCGCTGCTGGGCCTGCCCACGCTGCTCGCCACCTTGGGGCATTTAGCCTGGCCTACGCGGCTGGTCTTCTTCTGGTTGTGATCCGACCTGCTCGAGCCCGAACCATGCTGCATGTCGCAGCAGTCCTTGCGGGGGCGATGGTGCTTATCGCAGTGGTGGACGTCGCACAAGGCCGTGTACCACTCCTGGGCGAATCCACCCATCTTCCCGAGATTCTGAGCGTCTGGTTTCTGTGGCTTTTGGCCCGCCCAAAGCCTGACTCAGTTCAGCAAGACTCAATGAAATCAACCACATCTAGCGTTTCAAGGCGCGATCAGCGACCAAACCTACGAATTCTGCGATCTGGGGATCAGACAGGCTCCAGAGATAGCGATATCAGCTAGCGGCAGCCTTGTTCGTGCTTAGGCATCAGAAATATCTAGAGTTTTGGGAACCTGAAGCGTTCTTGTTTCGACTAATAGTCTGAATGCAAAAAGCGACAGCGCCTGACATCAAGTTCTTTCTAACGCGCCCGAGTCGCTCTTTCTGGCTGCTCAATTGTTTGCTGTTCTGCCTCTTCATGCCCCTTGGGCTCGCCTGCGGTGAATCCTCGGCAACAGGTTCTTCTTCGCCGAGTTCAGAGACACAACAGCAACTGTCGGGCTACACAAGAGATCCTGTCCCAATCGTCGCTGACGTGGCTGTTCCGGTAGCCACTGACGGTTCGCTTCAGATCATGGTCGCCCGAACAGGTGGTCTTCGTTTGATGTACTTCGGCTACACCAGCTGTCCGGATGTTTGCCCAACCACAATGTCTGATCTGAAGCGAGCATTAGCTCTACTCAAGGCACAAGAGCGTGCGCGTATTGACGTGAATATGCTCACGGTCGATCCCGCTCGAGATCTGCCCGAAAAGATTTCAGCTTACGTAACATCTTTTATTCCCACGGCCGTTGCTTTGCGAACCGAGGATGAGTCGCTGCTTCGTTCTTCTGCCGACGCTTTTGGTGCCAACTTCTCTCTGGAAGTGAGCAAGGACGGCCGGGTTGACGTTGGGCATACGGCTGAGATCTATGCCGTGGATGATTCCGGGCGTGTGGTGATGCAGTGGCCATTTGGCAGCGAGTATCCAATGCTGGCAAAGGACCTCGAGGCGCTACTCGCGCAGCAGCAATGACTTGCATCAAAGAATCAAGCTTCATTCGGCCACGCTGAGTTCGAAAATCTGAAAACCAATGAAAGGCACTACTGATGAAGAAAGTTCGATCTAATCGCAAGGGCCTGCGAGCTAGCAGAGGGTTGCTCGCATTCGTCCTGCTTTTTTCGGTTGCAGCAGTGAGTTGTTCTTCTAATGAGGACAAGACAGTTGCCGCAGTCGACCCGACCGTGAGCGATGCTTGGGCTCGGGCCGCAACCGATCTTGGTGCCCAAGATATGAGTGCTATCTACATGACACTTCTGAGCGGCGGTGAAGCTAATGCTTTGCTCAAGGCGTCGGTACCGACTGATGTTGCAGCCACAGTTGAGCTACACGAGACCGTTCAGACGAGTGACTCGGTGACTAGCACTAGTCAAGGAGCGGACTCCAGCGATGGAACTGACATGGACAGCAGTGACATGGACAGCAGTGACATGGACAGCAGTGACATGATGCAAATGAAGCCAGTGGAGAAGATTGAGATTCCCGCCGGTGGTCAAGTAGTCCTTGAGCCGGGTGGCTATCACATCATGTTGATTTCTTTGAAAAAAGCACTCAATCCTGGTGACTCGATTGATGTCACGCTGACCTTCGAAGAGGGTGACCCAATTACCACTTCCGTCACTGTGCGCGAGGCCTAAGAGTGCGGCGACTCCCCGCGCTTGTTGCTCTGGTTGCGCTGGGCCTTGGAGGACTTGCTCTAGTGGTGGCCCGGTCCCAAGACAATGCGCCACGATACGAAGTGAGTCGAGCGGGCGACGCTGAGCATGACTATGACTTCGTTATCCCGCAGGGAACCTGGGAGCGAATCATGAGAAAAGAGCGGGTTGAGATCTTGCCAGCAAGACTTGAAGTCCGAGTCGGTGAGTCAATCCGAATCCGGAACCTTGATAGCCATGGTGTGACTGCAGGAATCTTTTATGTAGGACCGCAGGAGACGGTACGGATGGTATTCACCTCTCCTGGAGAACTCAGCGGAATGTGTCAGATCCATCCCGATGGCAAGTTCACCATCAGCGTCCGTGAGTGAGACTCCCGCATGGGGTTTTTTCTCGGGAACTTTTCGCGGGTTTGCGACGACATTAAGTAGACAATGGAAGGCTCGCTACATTCGTGGCGATTCTCTGAACGTCTTGAGGCCACTAGGTACTTGCTAGTAGTCGGGTTGCAGTTCACCATGCGAGTGTCTTGGTGGCAGGGTTATCTCAGAGGAGTAAGCGGTGAGCAATCGAACAACAATTCTTAGGTCAGCAGATGTATCCTCGGTGAGTCATGAGGCACCAAAGCGGGACATAGTGAGGAGGGCATTTGTCGGGGCGGGGTTCGCTGCAGTGCTGCTGATGGGCTCTGCTGGCACAGCTTCCGCTCACGTTGAGCCTTCACCGAGCGAGGTTCAAGCTGGTAGCACTCAGACCGTCGCTTTTTCCGTTGAGCACGGATGCAAGGAGAGCCCGCTCATCAAACTCGAGATGCAACTTCCAGCGGGTCTAGCAGGTGTGAGCGTGCCAGAAACCCCCCAAGGCTGGACGGGATCAGTGACCGATTCGGTTGTGACCTTTGAAGGTGGGCCGCAGCCAGCACATGAAGAGATTGAGTTCGCCATTCAGGCAACCTTCCCGAACGCACCCGACACGATGCTTGGGTTCCCTACGATTGAGACCTGCGAACAGGGCACCGTCGAGTGGGTCCAGCCTGTTGTCAGTGGTGAGGAAGAACCAGAGTTTCCAGCGCCCACGGTGACACTGACTTCAGGCGTGCCGGTGACTGCCGCTGCGGCGGATGCAGTCGCAGCAGAAGGCTCGTCAGAGGAGAAAGACGCTGACCATCCCGCTGGCCATCACGAGTCCGAAACTGAGGAAGCGGCCACGACCAAAGCTTCTGAGACCTCGGACTCTTCAAGTACCAACTTCCTTCCCTACGCACTGATTGGGCTCGTAGGCGGCGCTGTCGTGGTCATCGCTGTGACCATGGTGCGCAAGCGTAAGGGTGCAGATACCACTCCCGCTGAGTAACCCGCGCTGCGGTCGCCGCGTTGGCAGTTGATGAGTCTGAATTACTTCAGGAGTGCATGCAGGGCAGCAGTGCGCTCTGCTTCTTCTGACAGGAAGGCTTGTTCCCACTTTTGAACGAACCTAGCGAGTCCTGCACTCGCTCCGGGTGAATCGCACTAGCCCTCCTTGACTGTCTCTTTTTGCGGGAGTCCGGACCCACTACCGACTCTCTGTCACGGAACAGAATCACGGGGGTAGATGATGGCTACAGTCAGAGCTGTGGCCCAAGACGCTGATGAACCGAAGAGCGAAAAATCGACTAACACTCCCGCCTACGGCGAAGAAAGACGCGTGGAACCTGTGCATCGAGAGGTCAACGCAGCCACGTTCTGGGAACGCGGCGAGGAGCCTGAATTCGGCCGCATAGCGTTCTTCACAGACGCAGTGTTCGCGATAGCGCTCACTCTTTTGGTGCTCGACCTGCGCCTGCCACGGATGTCAGGGAACCCCAACGATCCAGCGTCCATTCTGAACGCTCTGGGGGACTTGACTCCAAAATTCGTCTCGTTCGGTATCGCCTTTGCTCTTCTTGCCAAATACTGGATGGCCAATCACCGCTTCTTCGCCCGCATCGGACGATTCGACAAGCGGTACCTAACTATTTGCATGTGTTACTTAGCTACTGTCGCGTTCCTGCCATTCCCGACTTCGCTGATCGGTGAATACGAGAGCAACCCCATTTCTGGGGTTCTATTCGCACTGTCCCTTGCTGCGGTGAGTGGCCTCGAGACCGTTCTGTTGTGGCACGCTCAGAGGGCAGGACTCATGCGAACGCCAGCATCGGAGCAGGTCTACCGCTGGCAGGTATCCGTTGCGCTCATCCCGTTTTCCATGTTTTTAGTGACGATCCCGCTTGCCTTTGTCTCACCGACATTGATGTTGATGAGCTGGATTGTGATTGCGCCACTGGCTGGCCGATGGGCTCACCGACGAAAACCGGCCGACGCTAGCTAGGGT
>JBIKPA010000144.1:0-7288 GCA_044357715.1 Microthrixaceae bacterium | reverse complement strand
GGGCTAGTAGAGCGCGAGAAATCTGGACATCACGACGAGAAGCAAGTCCAACTAGCCAAGCTCTGGCTTCCTGATTCATGGTGAGTAAGTCGCGTGCTGCTCCTCCTGCAACCTGAACTGCAGAATCAGAGGAATTCAGTTGTTGGGTCGCAACACGAGACTCTGAGCGGTCCCATTCCGCAAGTACCAAGAGCCCGGCCATCGCAGCTATCAACAACACAGCAAGCACAATCTGAACCGGCCCAAAGACACGCCCCAGTTCCATTTTTCTTGGCTCAGGCGAATTAGGCATGCAAGCTATTGAGCGCTAATCGAAGCCAGGCTCCAGTTCCAAGCATCAAGATTGGAAGCACCTGGTGCCTCATCTTTGAAGATGATTCGAACTGGACCGCCCTGATCATATGGAATTGGCTTGCCATTCAGTTCATAGGCCAGCAGTGCCCCGCCATCTATAAAGCTTTGAGCCGTATTTGAGTACTCGTACTCGTTGATTGCAGTCGTATCGATCATCTGGCTACCAGTTAAGCCCGAAGGAACAAGGAGTGCTTCAAGAGGAATTGCCGTGAACGTCTGCTTTTTGTTCACGAATGGCTCGTTAATGGTGACTGTTTGGGACCCCAAGGCCCCAAGTTGCTCCAGGGAATAAGTCTTTTCGCCATCGGGACCCGTTACCGTCAGAACGGATTCACCCGGAGCAGGCGGATCCACCTCAATATCTGCGCCATATGGGTTTTTTGTTGTGGTCGTGACCTTGTCTGAAGCACCGTTGTCCGAAGTCGTTGAGGAAGAATCCTCGTCTCCCCCACCGCAAGCGCCCGCGAGTAGAGCGAATACGACCACAAGAAATGACACCATGAGCACTTGACGTGAGGGCTTGCGAACTGTCGATGAAACAAAACCGACTTTCAGGTGGTCATTCATAGCTGACGCTCCTTCGCTTTCTCGTCAGAAGCCACTTCCGATGACGTCGACGGATTCTACTTCATGGCCCAAGACGGGCAACAAACTGAATGACGTTGCAGCTTTACGTCAAAAACTCGGTCAGCGCAGAAGCGCTTCTGCTGGCTGATCTGGTAACTCCTTCAGTGGCTGCGCTAGATCGGTCACCGTTGGCCCGAACCTCTCTCCGAGCGGTGCAAGCGCTTCAAGATCAAAGCCGTAAAGCTCAGCGGCGTTACCACCAAGTATCTTTCGCATCTCAGACTCGGGTGCATCATGCAATCGCTGGCGCAGCGCTTCTCTGGTATGTGGCCAAGTGCCCTCATTATGTGGGTAGTCGCTGCCCCACATGAACTTGTCTAGGCCAATCACATGACGAGCAGCAACATCGTCTGCAGCGGGCTGGCTTGCTCCCACCCAGCAGTTCTGATTGAAGTAGGCCGTAGCGGAGCGAGGCAGGACATGCTCCTCTGCAAAGCGAAGTTCCCCAACACGGCCCGTGTCTCTGATCTGACCCAAGATTCGATCCAACTGATCAAGCATCGGTGGAATCCAAGCACAGCCCATCTCGGTCATCACAAACCTAAGTTTCGGGAACCTCTCAAAAACGCCGGAAGTAAGCAACTGCACAAACGGTCGCTGCGAGTAAAAGGTGACCTCATTGATAAATAGCAGCGCCGATGCCGGGTAACGCCCGTAATCCGGCAAGCCAGTACCACCATGGCTGTTGACAGGGACGCCCAGATCTTCACACACAGCCCAGAGTGGGTCGTAGATGGGGTCATATAGGGGAGCTAGCCAATCAACATCAGGTGGCACCGAGGAGATCAGGATCCCACCACGCAGGCCGTTCGCTTTGATCCACTGCACATCTTTGATGGCCTCATCAACATCATTCAGAAAAATCTGGCCAATCCCTGCGCGACGCTCCGGGAATCTGCCGCACCAATCCGCCATCCAGCGATTGTGCGCACGAATTCCAGCAAGGCGTTGAGCAAATTCCTCTGGTCGGGGTGGTCGAGCAAACAACACAAAGCTTGGGAAGAACGGCGGCACCGTATTGGGGAACACAACCTCTCCAACAATGCCATCAGCCTCTAGATCGCTATTGCGACGCTCGTCATCCCAATTGCGAAGGCGGCCACCATCTTGCAAATCACGAAAGGGGTTCTTGTACTTCTCTCGCCAGGCATCAAACTCTGCAACGTAGGCAGGATCAAGATATTCGCGATACATCTCGTGGCTGCCCCCTGCGTGGCAATCTGCCGAGATAATTGTGTAGTGCTCGTCGGTTGCCGTGCTCATGCGGTCCTCGCAATTGGAATAGCCACTTCAGTGGGATCTGCAGATCAGACTAGAATCCAATTTCATTCTATGTCAGATACCGAGCGAGACAGTCTCAGCGGAGCAACAGCAGCACCCCAATCCCCTGATTCGATGACAGGGACTCAATCAGTTCGTCGGCAACGACTCATCGACACGGTCATTCAGTTGATCTCTGCGGGCGATGGCCGAGCTCCCGAGGATCTGCAGATGAAGGAGATTGCGGATCAATCTAGCGTTGCTCTTGGCACCGTCTACCGCTACTTCTCGTCTAAGGACCACCTGCTTGCAGCCGCGCTTTTACAATGGGCAGCCTCGCTTCGGAACCGCACGTCAACTCAGTCTTTGCGCGATACAACAGCGGCGGAACGCCTCTCAGCAGTGCTACATCAAGCAGTTGATGCCTATGAGCGACAACCTATGTTTGCTCGCGTGCTGGTCCTAGTTGCCAACTCCGCCGACCCGTATGCCAGCGAGTGTTACGCCCAGATGGGGGCAGTTGTCTACCCGGCACTCGGCCAAGCTCTCAGCGAGATAGACCCAGACACTCGAAACAGAATCATTGATGTCGTCGGCGCGGTTTGGTACCACTGCATGGTGGAGTGGGTGAACAACCGAATGACTCTGAAGCAACTCACCGAGATGCTTGATGCGACCTGCGAACTACTTCTCGGTTGAGTCTGCCCCGTAAGGATCGGTATTTGCTGGAGGAGTCGAACCGCTTGACCTCAACTTCTTGACCACCAGAATCGCAACACCCACAACGGTAACAATCAGCAGGATCTTCAGAATCGGCCGTGACTTTTTTGCAGCAGCAGAGGCCATGAGGTCGGCTGATTCTGCTGCGCGAAGCGCCTTTTGGGTACGCTCAAGCGCTGTTTCTACTGTTTCGAGCGTCTCGAGCGCCTTTGCCGACTGAACTGCCACCTTAGACATATGACCTCCTGCTGACTTCAACGATTAGCACGTAACCCTAGCGGCCAAGGCTGGATCAATTTCTCACAAGGTTTCGGGACTTACTCTTGGACAAGTTCAATGAGGGTGCCGAATGACCCCTTGGGGTGCACAAATGCAACGGTGGTTCCGCGTGACCCTGGCCTCGGGGCTTTATCAATTGCTGTAGCGCCAGCGGCCACCATGGCATCAAGTGCCTCTTGGCAGTTCGCCACACGGTAACCAATGTGATGGAGCCCCTCGCCACGCTTCTCGATCGATTTCGCAATTGGCGAATCCGGCCGGGTGGCAGCAGTGAGTTGGATGTAGCTATCGGCAACCTTGATCAGAGCCTCGTCAACTCCGTCAGACTCCACTACCTCTCGGTGCGCCACTGTGGCCCCAAAGGCCTGCTGGTAATACGCAATCGCAGCGTCAAGGTCTTTGACTGCAATGGCTACATGGTCGATCTCGGTCAGCAAGCCGGATGTCGGTGTTGTTTCATTCATGATCTCTTCAGTCATGCTTTCTCTTAGAGCTCGCCGCGAGCATGGCGACGGAACAGCGTGATCTTGTCTTCACCGATGCGCTCACGCTTCTCGGGGTCAGAGATTCCCATGCCCTCCTCGGGAGCCAAACAGAGCACAGCGATCTTTCCTTCGGCCTGATTGTGATGCACCTTCAGAGCAGCCTCACCAACCTGATCCAGAGTAAATACCTCAGACAACACCGGCTGAATTGCACCCTGATCAATCAGGCGGTTCATCTCCCAAGCCTCTTGGTAGTTCGCAAAGTGTGAAGAAATGATGCTCTTCAGCTTCATCCACAGGTGACGATTGTCGTACTCAATCATGTAGCCAGAGGTGGCAGCGCAGGTAACGATCTTGCCTCCGCGCTTGGCGATAAAGACTGACGCGCCCATGGTTGAACGACCAGGGTGTTCAAAGACAATGTCGGGGTCTTCGCCCACAAGCTGACGCACCTTCTTACCCAAGCGTCGCCATTCTTTTTCGTCTTGCGTGTGCTCATCAGACCAGAACTTGTAGCCCTCAGCTTGCCGATCGATCACAGCCTCGCAACCCATTGCGTTCAGCAGCTTGACCCGCTCGGGCGAAGAGACCACGCCGATCGGGGTACCGCCACCGTTCAACACCAACTGCGTGGCATAGGCCCCAATGCCGCCAGTTGCGCCCCAAATGAAGACGTTGTCACCCTGCTTCATTCTGCCGGCGTGATCGCCAACCAACATGCGGTAACTCGTCGAGGCGCACAGTGCGTTCACTGCTGACTCCTCCCAAGTCAGATGCGTGGGCTTGGGCATGAGCTGGTTGGCCTTGACAATTGCGAAATCGGCCAAGCCGCCATAGTTCGTCTCGAAACCCCAGATGCGCTGGTTTGCAGCCAACATCGAATCGTTATGCGCCGATGGATCTTGGTCATCGAGATAGTTGCAATGCGCCGTGATGTGGTCTCCGGTGTTCCAGTTGCGCACGGCCGATCCAACCTTGAGCACAACTCCCGAGGCATCCGAGCCAACGATATGAAAGTCCTGCTGGTGGCGCTTACCCCAGATGGACTCTTTACCTAAACGATCTAAGAAACCAAAGGTTGACACTGGCTCAAAGATCGAGGTCCAGACCGTATTGAAATTGATGGAACTTGCCATCACTGCAATGACCGCCTCATCGGGGGCGATCTCTGGAAGCGGCAGATCTCCAACGTGCAGGCTCTGACGAGGGTCCTTATCCCAAGACTCAACTCCCTCCCACATCTCTGCCTGAGAGCGAAGCACATGCGCTGCTCGAGTTGAGTCTGGAGTTCCCAGACTGGCGAGTTCTTCTGCCGAGGCGCCATTGGTAATTGCAGCTAGGACTTGTTTTGGGTCAGTCATGGTTGCGAAACCTAGTGGGTACTGACCAGACGCTCAACGCGGGAACATCATCGGGCTGCTTCATAGGCGCTGCTCTGCTTGCCGACTAATCTCAAGATGTCTCCCATTACAAGGTTTATATCTTGAAGATGCAGGCCCCACTCGGGGGTGAGATCACCGCCGATATCGTCGATTCTTGGGCCGGACGGATCGCCGTTGATGGTGACTTCCAAGTAGTTGAACCCATCTCGCTGCACGCACTCGCCGGTTACCAAGCCGGGGGTCTGAACAAAGGGAGTGGTCACCTCGCCAAAGGCTGCATCTACCCAACGACTTGAGTCGCTACCAGCTTCGCTTGCGTCGCTTGCATCGCCGGAGAGGATCGAGCTACCTGTTGCTGCTTGAAAATACGAGTCCAGCGGTGCAGGTCCACCGGCGAGTGCTGCGGGGTTGTTGCATGCCGCTATTTGGCCCGGCTGACCGTTTCTGACAGCACCGAAAAATGAGCCAGGAACAGGCGGCGCAGTCGAACGGAACGTGGCCCAACTCACCACGCACGCAGTCTGTTCAGCCTTGCGGCACAACTCGATGTTGGCAAAGTCTCCGCCCACATCTGCACCTGTCGGCACGGCAACTGACCCACCGGCGAGGTAGGCAGCAACTAGCCGATCACGAACATCAGCGTTGGGGTCGATCTCAGCTTTCATCAACTCGGCCAACATAAAGGTGCCTTGCGAGTGGCCAACTAGCACCACGCCGCGACCCTGATTCTCTGTGGCCATGTACTGCTTCCACGCATCAATCACATCGTTGACACCGCGCTTTGGGTCCTCGTCGGCCGCAGCAGTGCCAGACATGTTGCTCACCAATCCGGCCAATGTTCGTTGGCGATAGACGGGTGCAAACACTCGGCACTCTTGGCCGAGTCGGGCTACTTGATTGAGCGCCGCATAGCCCTCTTCTTGATCACTCGCCATCAAGTCGCTCGTAGTTGAGGCATCGCGAGAGATTGTGGGGTACACATAAAAACAATCAATAGGAGCATCTGGATTTGCAACCCAAGGCTCAACACTGGTGCTGCCATCGGCCTGGATGACTGTTGCGTCAAGATCGCCATCACAGATGTCTTCTTTGCCCGGGTGACACACCCAATTCGCAAGGTCTCCGTACAGATCGCTCTGATAACCGGCGTACCGCTCGAGTGGGGCAGTTGGGGCGCTTTCTTTTTCAAATTCGGGCGCTTCGCTTTTGCTGGTCTCGGTACTGCTTGCATTGTCTGTCGCGCTACATCCGGCTGCGACGACAAGTACAAACACAAGTAGAAGTGATCCGGACAATATGAGCTTTTTCTGGGACTGGCTCTTGATCTGCACGAGCAGAACCTAGTTGCCCGGCCTAGGCGAAGTTACGCAGCCTCAGTTGGCTGCCTTAGACGCAAGAGTTACTGCGCAGTAACCTAGGTGGATGTGTTCGTCGACCCAACTGGGTCACTAGGGAAGGTTCAGCATGCCTGGTTCCATCATTATGTCCGGTGCTCGTACTCCAATCGGCAAGCTCTCTGGCGCACTCGCCGGTTTTAGCGGCACCGATCTAGGGGCAATTGCCATAAAAGAAGCGCTCGTGCGAGCCGGGGTCGACCCCGAGCAAGTCGACTACGTATTCATGGGCCAGGTGCTGCTCGCAGGTGCCGGCCAGATGACTGCGCGTCAGGCTTCAACAAAAGCGGGAATCCCGCTGTCGGTTCCATCAACCACGATCAACAAAGTCTGTTTGTCTGGAATCAACTCAATCATGATGGCCGACTTGCTCATTCAGTCCGGCCAAGCCGACATCGTGGTAGCCGGCGGCATGGAGTCAATGACTAATGCCCCCTACCTGCTACCCGGTGCTCGCGCCGGAATGCGCCTTGGCGATGGCAAGGTCATCGACTCGATGATGCACGACGGTTTGTTCTGCGCGATTGACCAAATTGCAATGGGCGGCGGAACCGAGAAGTACGCCGCAACCGCTGGCCTCAGCCGCGAATCCCAAGATGCCCTGTCGGCAAACTCGCATGAGCGTGCCGCACAAGCCCAAAAGAACGGCCTGTTCGATAACGAGATCGTCAACGTAGAGATTCCGCAGCGTAAAGGTGACCCAATCCTGTTCACTCTTGATGAGGGTGTGCGCGGCGAGACCACCCTTGATTCGCTGTCGAAGTTGCGTCCGGCATTTGATAAGGCA
>JBIKPA010000014.1:0-23354 GCA_044357715.1 Microthrixaceae bacterium | reverse complement strand
CAACAAAGCGAATCTCGTCCCTGTTTCGACGAATCAACCCGATTGGGCGAGTAGCTGCAAACTCGGTGAAAGCAACTGAGTCGCTCCTGACCTCGGCTGGAGCATTCAGACAGTCCAAGTAGACGTCTAGAGCCGGCTCATCATCAAGGGTCTCGACAACCACTCCAGAAGCTTTTGTCACAGTCATAGGACTGCCTGTAGAGCGCCAACCGTGGCTGACACCTATACCGATTGGTCCGTCGGAGGTGATAGCTGCGGCCACGATCGAGTTTGTTAGTGCCTGTGAGCCAAAGAACTGTGAGGTACGTTCCATCCTCAGGCCGTCTCCGGCGCATCCTCCCACCAGCGGAATTTCTGCACCTACCTGGTCGTAAGCGCCTCGCACAATTTCTTGCTGATCCCCAGAGAGCCCATCTGACAAAAGTAAAAGCACGGTCGACTCTCGCCTCGTCAACTCGCCCACGCACTGAGCGACCTCTGCCCCAGCGGAGCGTAGGTCGCCAGTGGTGATCTCCTTGGAACTAACGGAAACAGCAAAACCATCTCCGCCAAGTCCAAAGACCACAACCCCAGCATCGCCTGGACCGTCAGTAGCAATTTCACCTGCTGTGGAGCAACCAATCAGCGGAACGCCCTGAGCGGCTTCGCCAAATCCATGGGCGAGCAACTGTGGGTCATAGGTTGCTGCTGCATAGGCCACAAAAAGGACTGGTTCAGTACCGGACTTACGTAATTGTGCCGCAGCGCTGAGTACTGCCTCGGTCGCAGCCTCAATAGCTGAGGGTAACTGAGAGACCCCAGTAGCAGTTGAACGCCTTTTTGCCGCACCGGCGACACCTGCGCCTGACCGTTCGGCTTGGCTTGACTGATCCGATTGCTTCGACAACTTTGCTTACCTCCGGGGAGAGAACGACTCCAACCTAATCGGCCAAACTCCACCCACCCTTGATATTAATTCCAAGCTCGCTCAGGCATGGGCCGATCGCAAGGCATCTAGTGTTCTAGCTCAGTAACTGAGGTGCCGGCTCGGAAGGTGATGCATGCAAATCAATGAGAGTCTCGCGAATTCGAAAGGCTCACAAGAGGCTCATTGCGCGTTTGGAGCGTTTACATCCGGAGCTAAACGCTCGGAGGCAGAACTCGAAAGAGAACTTGATCAACTACTGAAGTCGCTTTCCATGAAAGAGCGCATGCACCTGATGTCAGGCGACGGGAATCTCATCGCAGGAACCAGGGCAATGTCGAAGCGATACAACGAGGTTCCCGTTGTTGCAGGAGCCATAGACAGACTCGGCATTCCAGGACTTCGCTTTACTGATGGCCCGCGTGGAGTAGTTATGCACCATTCCACGGCATTTCCTTCGCCGATGGCACGCGGCGCAAGTTTCGACCCCGATTTAGAAGAAAGAATCGGCGAAGCAATAGGGGTTGAGGCCCGTACCCAGGGTGCAAATTTGTTTGCGGGGGTTTGTATCAACTTGCTTCGCCACCCGGCATGGGGTCGGGCACAAGAAACGTACGGCGAAGATAGCTACCTCCTCGGAGAGATGGGCGTTGCCCTGATCAACGGTACTCAGCGACACGTGATGGCATGTGTGAAGCACTTTGCTGCAAACAGCATGGAGAACTCTCGTTTGTGGCTAGACGTGCGAGTCAGTGACAGTGATCTCAGAGATATCTATCTTCCCCATTTCAGAAAATGCATTGAAGCAGGTGCTGCAGGCGTGATGACGTCTTACAACTCTGTCAACGGAAGCCCTTGTGGTCAGCACCATGAGTTGATCACCGAAACGCTGAAAGGCGAATGGCGGTTCGAAGGATTCGTTATCTCAGACTTCACTTGGGGTATCCGAAACGCAGCCGATGCAGTGAACGCAGGAATGGATGTTGAGATGCCATTTCGGTGGAGATTTCGTTCCCTTCCAAGACTGCTGGCCTCGGGCAAGATATCTGCAGAGCGAATCAATGATGCCGCAAGGCGAGTGCTGCGGATGCAAGTTCGGTTTGGTTCACGGGGAGATTTTGCCAAGTACCGATCCGATGCCGTAGCAGGGGATGAACACAGAACACTCGCCCGAACCGCAGCGGTCGAATCTATGGTTTTGCTGCGAAACGAGAACGCTCCGATTCCCCTGCAGAACAAGCATTCTGATACCTCAGCGACTCCCCAACCTCTTCTGCCCCTGGATACCTCGAAGATACGCTCAGTTGCCGTAATTGGTTGGCTCGCAGCCGAACAAAACATTGGCGATCTTGGTTCGAGTCAGGTACATCCGCCATCTGTAGTGACCCTTTTGCACGGTCTCTCGTCAGCTGGAATGCAGTACGGCCTAGATGTTCGTTACCACGATGGCATTGATTGCTCTGGCGCCGCTGCTCTTGTCTCTCAATGCGATGCGGTAGTGCTGGTAGCCGGAAGTAGTTATCGCGACGAAGGAGAGTGGATCATCCGCGCCGGAGGGGATCGCTCGTCGCTGCGGCTCTCAGAACACGATGAGCGACTCATTGGAGAGGTTGTTGCTGCTAACCCCGCAACAGCGGTAGTCCTGATGGGGGGAAGCGCGTTTGTAACAGATACTTGGCATTCAACAGTCCCTGCAGTATTGATGGCATGGTACCCGGGGATGGAGGGCGGCCACGCTGTGGCGGACCTCATCTTTGGCCGCTCCTCGCCCAGTGGCAGGCTTCCGTGCACTTGGCCTGCGAGTACAAACAAACTCCCGCCGTTTCAGCGTTTCACTCGCCACATCGAGTACGGTCCGCTCCACGGGTACCGACTCATGGAGGCAAGCGGGCAGCGGCCATCCTTCCCCTTTGGATTCGGTCTGGGCTATAGCTCAATTGAGTGGGGTGAGCCAGTTCTCGATCAGGTTGCGGCGAACGCCTCGGGCAGTTTTACCGCGGTGATTTCGGTAGGGCTCACCAATACCGGCAGCACAGCCGGCACCGAGGTCGTTCAGGTCTACCTTGCGCAGTCCCTTGGAAGCTACAGCGCTCCCCTGCTGACGCTGAATGGCTTCAAAAAAGTTCGAATCGAAGCTGGTGGCTCAGCGACAGCAAGAGTCACGCTGGAGTTGCAGGAACTGCCAGAAGTTGCCTTCGTAGGCCCCGACGCAGATCCGGTTAGTCACCGTGCGGTTCGGCTGAGCAACTTCTAGCGGCGCAGCCGAATCTGCCGCAGATTCAAACTTTACTCTTTGTAAACTCAAGGATTTTAGAGAAGCACCGTACACTGAGGGTTCTAAGTCAGAAGTGAGGCAGCGGTGGGTTCAGACAAGGCTCCAGAATTATTGATGGATGAGATAGCTCTCATTAGTCATATTTTGGATCACAGTACTGAAGCAGCCATCGTTCTCGATCCAGCCGTCGGCATTTGCTACTCAACGGCATCGTGCACTCAGGTGCTTGGCCAGTCCCGTGAGCAGCTTCTGGGTGCTCATGCTAAGAAATTCTTTCACGAAGAAGATGTCGAGCGAGCCATCGAGGCGCGAATTGAGGCACTAGCAGTTGGGCATAGCGGGCCACTTGATCTTCGAGGCATGCACGGGGATGGTGGCTACCGGTGGTTCGAAGCTGAGTGGTGGCGATTTGATGAGCCGGGTTCTGGCAAGCAAAGAGTAGTCCTGCATCTGCGAGATATTGATCACCGAATCCGCACAGTCGAGGCGCTCAGCGTGAGCCAAGCTCAGCAGGACCGATTACTGCAGTACGGCGCAGGGGTGACTGCAATTCTTAGCCGTGAATCGGGGGTCTTAAGCTACGTCAGCCCATCAGTGCATCATGTGCTGGGTTGGACTCAGGAACAGATTTCTGAGCTGGCAATTGATCGCTTTATTCATCCAGAGGATGCCGTTGCCTTCGGAGAACTCCAAGAACAGGTAAGTCAGATAGCTAGCGGCCGTGGCCAAATTGAGCTGCGCTGCCGGCACAAGAACGGTATGTGGCGAGTCATGGAACTGACCTTAGAGAACCTCATCTCCGAGGACTCAGTAAGGGGGTTGCTTTTTTGCATCTACGACGTAACAGAGAGACGCCAGGCCATCGACGAGCTCTCGCGCCAGCAGAGAACCGATTCCCTCACAGGTCTAGCGAACAGGTTCCTGCTTCTCGATCGATTGGAAGTAGGACTCGATAGCGGACCGAGCCCCGAGTCCGCTGTCATGCTTTTGAAATTCGATATTGATCGGTTTGGCATGTTTAACGATGCGCTCGGCCAGCAAGCAGGCGATGAACTGCTACGAGAGTTTGCGCGGCGCATGAGAGCGCTAGCTCGGCGGTTGCGAAGCCTGCGAAGCGCTGAAGTTACCGTCGCTAGGCTTTCAAGCGACGAGTTCGCTCTGCTCGTGGTGCAGAATCAGCGGACTCTGGCCCCAGCCGAGCTAGTAGAAGAACTACGCCAATCACTCCTCAAGCCTTTCACTCTTGAGAGAGCAGAACATTCGGTAACTGTGTGTATCGGAGTGGCCGTGGCTGAGGCCACGAGCACCGCCGAAGACATGGCACGAGATGCAAGCGCCGCTATGCACTTTGCGAAGAGTACCGGAGCAAATCAGGTTTCGTACTTCAATAGGCGGGTTCGTGAGGCAGCTATTGAGCGTCTAGAGACACAGAGTGATCTTCTGAGGGCCATCGATCGCGACGAGCTTGTGCTTCACTTTCAGCCCGCATACGACACGCGAACAGGTTTGCTTGAGTCGACCGAGGCTCTGGTTCGTTGGGATCACCCTGAACGTGGGCTACTTGGGCCTGGGCACTTTGTTCCTGATGCTGAGTCCTCGAACCGCATCGTAGAGCTCGGACAATGGGTCATTGACCACGCAGCACAAACTGCCGTCATCTGGAAGTTTGATGACCCGGCAAATCCGCGAAAGATGTGGGTAAACGTCTCTGCTCTGCAGCTTCAGTCGTCAACATTTGCTGAGGACTTAGCGAACTCGCTTCGATCTGCCGGCCTTTTACCTACAAGCTTTGGCATCGAAGTTACCGAGTCAGTACTTCTTGTCTCGGACCCTCAGATTTCGAAGACGCTCGACGATATCCATGACCTGGGTTGTTCGATTGCCCTCGACGACTTTGGCACCGGCTATTCATCGCTGACATACCTTCAGCGGTACAACGTGGATGCAATCAAGATTGACCAGTCATTTGTTGCTGGCCTCACTTCGGATGCTGACGATGCGTCGATTGTCGTTGCGGTCAATAGCTTGGGAAGGTCTTTGAACTTGTCAGTAATCGCTGAGGGAGTTGAGACTTCTGGTCAACTTGATGCTCTGATCTCTATGGGCTGCACCCTTGTGAGCGGCTTCGGATTGTGTCGGCCGATCCCAGAGGCAGAACTCGCTCCGTTGCTGAACGAACCCCTCCAAGCGCGCCGCATCGAGATTGATTTGACCGATCAGCGAAGCGTAAGTCGATAGCCGAACCCAGCGTTCGGATTTTCGCCACGGACCTTGGCCATCAGAAAAATTCTCTTGGCTCAGGGACGAACCTGTGCTTAAGTATTGTCTTGCGCTCAGCACCTCCGGTGTTGCTGGGGAGAGCGTGTCCCGAAAGATGAGACACGTTGGCGTTACTCGAAACCACATTTTCTTTAGTTCCTGATTCCCAAATTGAGCGCGACGCTGCTGAGTTTGAGGCGCGCATGTTCGAACCGGACCGCCTTCAGGATGGGCTAATTTCTCAGGTGATTACGTCGAATGACGCACTCTGGGACCCTGCCGAGAGGTTTGTTTACTCACTCTTTCGCCTGTCTGGTTTTTGTGCCGAGTCGCCAAGGGAATGGGTAGAAGAAACTCAGCCATGGAGAGATGGCAGTCGCCTTCACGTAATTACCGAGGGTGAAGAGCTTGTCACCGGGGTTGCGCGAACCATGATCGGCAAGTACCAGGACCTTCCCGTCAGCCAGTTCACGCCAACGATAAATATTCCCGATGGTTTGCTCTGCGAGATCGGGTCACTAGCTGTTCGTCCAAGTCAGCGAGGCCTTGGAGTTGCTAACGAGCTTCACCGGACAGCGTTTCAGTACGGCATTAGCCAAGGAGTGCAAGGCTTTGTCTTTTTGATTGACCAATGGATGTTCGAGTTCTTCGAGACCCACTACGGGCTTCCCGTGCTCGCCCTTGCCCCTCCGCGAGAGTTCATGGGCGGAGTTGTTGTTCCCACTGCAATGTGGCTGCCAGAAATGATGCAGCAACTTGTACGGACACGACCAAACGTTTTTAAGTGGTCGATTGAGGGATTCGATGCAAATACCATTGCGACCCTTGATCTTCCGATCCTGCTTTCCTAAAGAGCGAGGCAGAGCATCACCTGTTTCTGAGGCACTCTGACGTAGTTTCATTCCGCTCTAGACGATTTTGTTGAAGTGAAGGGAAGCTCAGCCAGTGAACCGAAACTCACAGATTATTCGCGATATGACCTCACTCGGCGGATTCGGGCGGGCTTGGTCTGTTGGAATTATCGCTTTTTCTGCCGCAAGGGCACTCTTAGCGTGGCCGGCCTTAGGACGCTATGGTGTCAATCCGTGGCTGTTCCTCGCTATTGACCTACTGACTGCACCACCGTACGGAATCAGCCAGGCGGTGACCGTCAAAATTCTTCGAGATCCAACTAGGCCGCAACGAGATGCGCTCGGATGGGGGCTCGTTGTGGTTGCGATGTTCCTAGCGCCTTATCTATATATCTTCGTGGGTTCGGGTGAAATGCCAAGACTGGCTTATGTTGGACTTGTTGCTTGGATGGTTGTCTTTGGCGCTTTCGCCGTCCTCCGCACGGTGCGGCAGATCCGTGAACCAGTGCAGTCGCAGAACAATGAGATTCTTGGTCACCAAATAGCAACCGCCGCTTCAACAGCAGAGTCGGCTACCTAATTTCGCCGCATCTTTTGGGATAACTCCTCAACATCTATCGGTTCCTGCCGAATGGCTGCTCACGAGAAAGAGCAGCGAGGGAACGATGTCGGGCAGCATCTCTACAACAAAGGCGATCCGGTCAAAGGCGAGCGAGCGATCTGTGCTGCGTCGATACCTGCTTGGTTGCGGTGTTTGGTGGCTGCTGTTTCTTGCGATGCCAGCGGGGCTGAAGCCTTTTTGGTACTCCGTATTTGGATGGACCTCGGTGGTGATAGGAGGCTTGCGTGCCAAAAAGCTTCCTACGGATATTCGCAAACCTGCAACCTTGATTGTCATTGCGGGTGCCTTGGCCCTAGCCGGCGGAGTCGTCAGGTTCCTTGATAGCGAGGTGCGAGGAATCGCATATCCCTTCCCATCCTTCGCCGACGGTTTTAGCTTTGTTTCAATAATTTTGTTTCTGTTTGCAATTCTCTCAATTGTAAAGAAACGAGTTCAGCGCATCACTCTTGATCCGCTGCTTGACGCAATCATCGGTGGTGTTGCTGTTGCGTTGCTGCAGTGGTCTCTTGTGCTCTTACCGTATCTGCAGAGCAGCGACGCGCCGCTGTCTCACAAGCTAACTAATCTTGTCTATGCGGGGCTCTCGTTGCTGCTCGTAGTGGCAGCACTGCTCGCCTTGGTCTCTGGGGCCCAACGCTCTGTGAGTAACCGGCTGCTAGCTGCGGGACTGCTAGCAACATTTGCCCTTGATCTAGTGGCAACTCTGGTCACTGCCGGACGGCTCGGTAGCGACGCTCGACTCTATGTGGCCCCCTTTGCATTCATGTTCGGCGTTGCTGGCTTGTTGCACGGTTCCGTAGTCCTCCTGACGTCACGACCCTCAGATCCAACTCTGCTTCGGCGACTCACAAACAGAAGGATCGGTATCCTCGCCCTTGCTTTACTGACGCCGCCAGTTCTAATTCTCATTGCACTCATGCAAGGGAACACATCTGCTTTAGCGCTCCCAGCGATTGCTGCACTTGCGTTGGCTCCCCTAGTAGTCACTCGGCTGGGGCGCCTAGTGAGGCAAAACGAGGAGCTCGCAGAGACAGAAGAGTCGCTACGTTATGTTGGGGAGCGTCTAGTAAGTGCCGAGACCTCTGCCGATATCATCCGAGTCATTACCATCGGTACGGAACAGGTACTTGGAAAGAACTTCCTCAGCGCCCAACTCCTGACCGAGTCTTGCCTGAACGATTCGGCCTTCGACCACAGCCTTTCTGCAGAGGCATTTCACTCCGCTCACGAAGCTGTTGAGCCAACGAGTACTGCAGGCTTGGGAAGCCTCGTGACTCACACTGGAAAAGATGGCAGCGTGTTCAACGTTGGAGCGATCGCTATTCGCCCGCTCCTACGAGCGGCTTTGATCGTTCACTCAAAGCATTCGCTGAGCGACAATGAATACAACGCTGTACTAGCTCTATGCCGCGAGTCTGCAATTGCTTTCAGAGCAGTCGACCTTACCGAGCAGCAGGTCCTACAGCGGAGCGAGGATCGTTTCGCAGCGCTCATTGACAACTCTTCAGACATTGTCTTGGTACTGCAAGAGGATTTGAGTTGTAGCTACATCTCGCCAGTAGCAGCACGACTTCTTGGTTATCCACAGATGCCGTATAGCGAGTTTGATCTGCTTACGCTGGTTCATCGTGAGGATCGAGCCAGAGCCGTCTCCTTGTTGCAGGGTGCCCGATTGGGGTCAACGGAGACAGCAGAGGTGCGATTGCGCCACTTTGCTGGGACCTACGCCTGGTTCGAAATCGGCGGAACTGATCTGAGCCAAGACCCGAGCATCAAGGGTCTTGTACTCAATGCTCGTGAAATCGGTGATCGCAAAATGGCCGAGGAGCGGCTTTTGCATTCTGAGGCACGCTTCAAGGCGCTTGTGCAGAATTCGACAGACCTGGTGGTTGTCCTTGATTCAAATGGGGAGATACGTTACGCAAGCCCTTCGGTAGAGACCGCTGTTGGCCGATCCGCATCGCAAATCCAGGGCCAACTTCTCGGCAATGTCTTTCACGAAAGTACGCTCCCGATCGATGCCCTTCTAGACCCCACGCAACCTGTGTCTGGGTGGAGCTCAGCCGCAATTGAATTTGGTTTCCGGTCATCAAATGGCGACTGGAGAATCCTTGAAACCACGCTGACAGATCTACGCCATGAGCCAGCAGTTGGTGGACTCGTACTGAACGCGCGCGACATCACAGAGCGCAAACAGATGGATGACCTTCTGCTTCATCAGGCAAATCATGATGAGCTCACAGGGCTACCAAACCGCCGGCGTTTGCTTGATGTGCTGAGTCAGACGCTCGACCGCACTGGAGGCAGTACGACGGTTTCTGCGCTCCTGATAGATATCGACGACTTCAAGGACATCAACGATTCGCTTGGTCATACCTGCGGGGATCGCCTGCTTGAGTCGATCGCTGCACGGCTGACAGGGCTGGTCGAAACTGGCGATTTCGTGGCGAGAATTGGTGGAGACGAGTTTGTTGTCTCATTCGAGCGTGTACATGGAGAGAAGCAAACCACTGACCTTTGCGATCAGATCCTCGCCTCCTTGGGTGCCCCGTTTCGGATTGACGGTCGTGAACTGACAATCACAGCTTCGGCGGGACTCGCATTTGACCACGATCGAGCAAATTCGGCCGAGGTGCTGCTGCGTAATGCAGATACTGCGATGTACAAAGCGAAGGGCTTAGGGAAACGTCAGTACGTTGTGTTTGAGAACTTTATGCACACAGCCACATTCGACCGGCTCGAGCTGCGTGCCGACTTGGCTCGTGCAGTGGCGCAGGAACAATTCGAGGCCTACTACCAGCCAATTGTGCATCTTGGTTCTCGCAGGATTGTTGGTGCAGAAGCACTTGTGCGTTGGAGGCACCCAGAACGAGGAATGGTTGGACCCGGGCTCTTCATTCCGCTGGCTGAGGAATCGGGGCTGATCGCTCCGATCGGCGAATTTATGCTGGATACTGCCTGCAGCGATCTGAGTAACTGGCGGAAAGAGTTTGGAGCCCAAATCGACGACTTTACGATTTCGGTGAACCTCTCGGTTCAGCAGCTACATGACCGGAGAATCGTAGGGAAGGTCTCGGACATTCTTGAACGCACTGGACTGCCCGCTGAGCGTCTTGTTCTTGAAGTAACTGAATCCACTTTGATTACCGATACAGAGATGATTGCATCCACCATGCAGCAACTGCGTTCCTTCGGGACGCGCCTAGCGATCGATGACTTTGGAACGGGATACTCCTCGCTTGGGTATATCCAACAATTTGAGTTTGATGTGCTCAAAATCGATAAGACTTTCGTGGACGATCTCGATAGCTTTACGAACCAACGAATCGTCACTGCTGTTCTTCAGCTTGCTGAACAACTCGGGGTGAAGACCATCGCTGAGGGGATAGAACAGGAACTACAGGGCGAGTTGCTCAAAGCGCTTGGGTGCAAACTCGGTCAGGGTTACCTCTACGCCAAACCAATGCCAGCTGTGGAGTTTCGCGAACTGCTTCAGGCCGACTGGACTAATGCATCAACTGCCTCAACAGTCGAAGAGCAGTTCATGTAGGTGCTCAGCGCCACTAAACCCCGTCTGGGTTTCCCTGACTTCAGCCCATCAGAGAGACTGGTGGCATGTGGCATATAGATCACCCAGGTGACCCACGTCTTGGTGACTACAGCAACTTGACTGATGCTTCTGCCGCAAGAGGCGAGTTCTTTATCGTCGAGGGCGTTCTCGCAGTAGATCGACTCCTAGAGATGGGCTCGGGAACCAATTCAGGTTCGGTCAGATCAGTACTTCTGACCCCAAACCGTGCGAGAACCCTGACAGCCCTTATCAGTCGGTGTGAGTCGCTCAGCATTCCTGTTCTGGTTGCACCTCGAGAGGTGCTCAGCGAAGTGGCAGGCTTTGATGTTCATCGAGGTGTTCTTGCAGCAGTTAATCGCACGGAGCAACCCTCAGTTGAATCGATTCTCACTGCTGCTCGGAGGATCGTCGTCTTGGAAGCAGTCAACGACCATGAAAATCTTGGCGCGATCTTTCGTAACGCTGCTGCGCTCGGCATCGATGGCCTGATCCTTGATGACCGATGCTCGGATCCCCTCTACCGGCGCAGCATTCGCGTGTCTTTAGGACATGTCTTGAGCACGCCATGGTGCCGAAGCGGACCGCTTTCATCGTCACTTCCGCTGCTTCGCCAAGCTGGGTTTCGCCTAGTTGGGTTAACTCCAAGTAGTAACGCTCTGGCAGTTGGAGACGCTGCAACCCAGGGAGTTCTAGATGCTCGAGTGGCCTTTGTGCTTGGCGCCGAGGGTCCGGGGCTGACTTCTGAGACGCTTCGAAACTGTGACGCGCAAGTTCGTATACCTATGAGTGCCGGGGTGGACTCGCTCAACGTCGCAACCTCGCTTGCGGTGGTAGCAAGTTTTGCAGCCGCAGGTCGCAGCACCGAACGGCGCTAACGACCTACTGCAAGACTCAGCCTGTACGAACTGCTTCGAGTACTGCGATCATCTCGAGAGCCGTAGCAGCAGCTTCAGCGCCCTTATTATCTCCGACTACGTCGTTGTCTACTACTGAGCGCACTAGAGCCTGACGGCGGCTTTCAACTGTGAGGACGCCAAAGATAATCGGCACCTCCGTTTCAAGCTGCGAACGCAAAATGCCATCGGCTGCCGGTCCGGCAACGTACTCAAAATGTGCAGTATCACCGCGGATTACACACCCCAAGGCCAAAATTGCGTCGTATCTTCCGGTTCCGGCCATGACCTTTGCAGCGAGAGGCAGCTCAAATGCACCCGGAACCCAGAACACGTCAACATCAGTATCTAAACCACCAGACGCTGCTAGCTGGCCTCTGACACCCCAAAGCAAACGCTGAGTGATCACCTCATTCCAGCGGGCAACTGCCACTCCAATCTTGTGGCCGCTGCCTAGTTGCGCACTCGGCAAAGAGGATGGTTCACCCGAGAAGTCCTTGCCCATCAGTCCAACCCATCTAGGAGATGACCCATGCGTTCACGTTTTGTGCGCAGGTAGTCGATATTTTCTGGATTGGGGATGGACTCTAACGAAACTCGCTCGGTGATCTCCAAGCCAAATCCTTCAAGTCCACCGTATTTGGCAGGATTGTTTGTCATGAGTCTCATCGTAGTAATTCCAAGATCGTTCAGAATCTGAGCGCCGATTCCGTATTCACGACTATCCACTGGAAGACCCAACTCAACATTGGCATCAACAGTGTCGTGGCCCTGCTCTTGCAAGCTGTAGGCACGAATCTTGTGCCCTAATCCAATTCCCCGGCCCTCGTGGCCTCGCAGGTAGACAAGTACGCCCAGTCCTTCAGTATCGATTGCTTTCATGGCCGCATCTAGTTGCAAGCCGCAGTCACAACGAAGTGAGTGAAACACATCGCCGGTAAGGCACTCAGAGTGCACCCGCACTAGTACCTCGCGCTCGCCCTGAACTGCTCCGCGAACCATCGCTACGTGCTGCTCTCCATCTATCACCGACTCGTAGACATAGGAGGTAAATTCGCCCCATGGGGTTGGGATTCTTGCCTCTGCAATCCGCCTGACAAGCTTTTCGTTCTGCCGCCGATACTTGACGAGCTGCGCAATAGTCACCATGAGGAGTCCATGCACTTTGCAGAACTCAATGAGGTCAGGCACACGAGCCATGGTGCCGTCGTCATTTACAATTTCACACAGAACTCCAGCAGGGTCGAGACCCGCAAGACGCGATAGGTCCACGGCTGCTTCTGTGTGTCCGGCCCTCTTGAGTACCCCACCTTCGGAGTAACGAAGCGGGAAGATGTGCCCTGGGCGCGCAAAATCGGCTGGTCTCGTGGAGGGGTCGATCAGGGCACGAATCGTGGCGGAACGATCGGCTGCAGAAATGCCAGTCGAGGTTCCATGCACATAGTCCACAGAGTACGTAAACGCGGTTCGATGGGATTCGGTGTTGTTGTGCACCATCAACGGAATCTCAAGCTCATCTAGGCGCTCGCCAGTTAGCGGAGCGCAAATGACTCCAGAGGTGTGACGCACGAAAAAGGTGATGTTCTCAGGGGTAGCCGCCTCGGCTGACATGATGAGGTCGCCCTCATTTTCACGATCCTCATCGTCAACAACCACGATGATCTCACCGCGAGCCATTGCCGCCACTGCATCTTCTATCGATGCAAAGACAGAGTGTTTCTCACCTTGCTTGGACAGCGGTTCTCGGGCTTGCGGATCGTTACTCATTTGAGTCTGCTCCTTCGTGGTTCGTGTGCGTAGTGCTGTGCTCAGAGGGTGCGAGAAACCCAGCTAGAAGACGTTCAGCGTATTTCGCCATGACATCAACTTCGATGTTGACTGCATCCCCGGCAACTCGAGTTCCAAAAACGGTCACCTCGCAAGTATGAGGGATCAGCGCAACCGTGAAACCATCCTGAAGCACCTCAACGACCGTCAGCGAGACACCATCTAGTGTCACCGAGCCTTTCACCACAACGTAGCGGAGCAGGTCTTGGGGCATCCGGATCTGTAGGTCAGGTGCAGGACGCACCACCTCACCTATTGCGTCAACGTGGCCTTGTACGAGATGCCCGCCAAGGCGATCCTCAAGGCGCACGGGTCGTTCAAGATTGACCGACTCTCCGCTAGACAGGGAATGCAAGGAGGTGCGCTCTAGGGTCTCCTCGCTGAGATCGGCTTCAAAGAAGTCACTCCCAAATTCGACCACGGTAAGGCAACAGCCGTTCACCGCGATCGAAGCCCCGAGGGTGGCATCTTCAAGGACCTTCTGTGCCCCGATCCGCAGGCGCGAAACATTGAGCGATTCAACTTTCCCGAGTTCTTCTACTATGCCCGTGAACACTTCTTGCTCCTAGAAACTGTTGTAGCAACCCTAACGCTACCCATGAGGCTCATCTTGTGGTGCAAGCTCAATACGTAGATCTTCGCCAACACGTTCCACAGCTACAAATCGGCCGCGCCAAAGGTTTGAAATGTCCCACGCTCCAGCCCCACCGAAAAGGCCGTTTGCATCATCGCCGCCAAAGAATGCAGGGGCCAAGTAGATGACGTAGCGGTCTACGAGACCTGCGCGATGAAACTCGCCGGCAACCCCTGCTCCTCCTTCAACGAGCAACTGCAAAACTCCCTCCGAGCCAAGCTGATCGAGTATCACTCCAAGGTCACCACTCATCTCTCGGCAGGGCTGCACCTTGGCTGTTGCTTCTGCTCTGCCAAGCACAATACGAAGCGGATCAAGTGGGTTGAGTAGCGGGGATACCGGCGGAACGTAATCTCGCACGTTCAGCGAAGGATCATCTCTGCGAATTGTGCTTGCCCCTACCATGATGGCATTGGACTCGGCGCGAAGCCGGTGACCGTCTCTGCGAGCATCACTGCCAGTAATCCACTGACTCGATCCGTTGGGAGCAGCAGTACCGCCATCAGAGGTGGACGCCAACTTCAGGACCACCCACGGGCGACCGGTACGGCGGTGCTTGAGGTACGGGGCCAACTGTGCGCTCACTTTGTCGGCCTGTACTCCGAGAAGAACCTCTATGCCTGCTGCTTTGAGCAAAGCAATTCCACTGCCCGATACTGCGGGATCTGGGTCCTCTATGCCGATCACTACTCGGGAGACCCCAGAAGCAATGATCGCTTCGGTGCAGGGCCCAGTTCTGCCTGTATGACTACAAGGCTCAAGGGTTACATACATGGTCGATCCAACAGCATCCCTGCCAGCAACTGCTAGAGCGGCTATCTCTGCGTGGGCCTCGCCGGGCTCTTGTGTAGCGCCCTCAATGAGGCGACCAGCCTCTGTTCGAATGACTGCGCCCACCCAAGGGTTTGGCGCCGTAATACAGCGCACCTGAGCAGCAGCTGCAAGTGCCCGGGTCATGCATTCCCGGTCGATTGCAGCTGGTTCTAAGGGCGGACTCATGTTGAAAGACTAGTTGAGGGGTCAATAACGGTCGACTTGGTGCCGGTCGTTTCCAATTCGACCTAGAGGTAATCAGTCTGCAGATGTGAGTTCTATGGCATCGACCGTGGGAGCGGATCCGCCGCCAAGCAACTCGAGCGCCTCGGGCACAACATCTAGAACTGCTTCGAGCATCTCGAGCGCTCGCTCGGGTGCGCTACCGAGATTCAGTATCAAAGCTGGTCCGCGTGTTCCTGCCTGAGCACGGGACATCCTCCCACGAGGACTCACAGAGCGCATCGCCTCCGCCATACCAGGAGCCGTTCGGTCAAGAATCCTTTGGGTAGCTTCCGGGGTGAAATCACGCGGACCAAACCCTGAACCACCAGTCGTCAGGATAAGACCGTTAAAGCCGTATGCCATATACGACAACGCATTTGAGATCTCTCCAACATTGTCAGGAACGACTCTGTGCTCAATAACGTCAAACCCGGCAATATCAAGTCGTTCGACTAACGCAGCACCACTCAGGTCCTCCCTGCTACCGGCGGCGATGCTATCTGAAACGGTGAGCACCTTGGCTTGAAGAGACGGAAACTCTGACATGAAATATCTTTCTGAGTGGTGACCATAAAGACCTTTGCTGCTTGAGTAGAAGCCGAGCAGAAGGTTGTACAGATGCTAGCGGTAGCGAAACAAACACATACCGTCGGTGTCAGCTGCCTGCGGGAGCAACATGGCACCACTCCCCCACGGCTCCCAAGGCCCCGGCGGAGCCTCCAACGGCAAAAGATGTGGATAGGTGCTCAGGATGTACTCATCTACACCAATCGTCTCCTCGGCAGTCAATGTGCACACGCTGTAGGCCAAGGTGCCATTCGGGGCAAGTAGTGAAACGGCTGCGTCCACTAAACCCCGCTGAAGCGCAGCGAGCCGTTTGGGAGCCTCGGCATCAATACGCCAGCGAGCATCAGGACGTCGGCGCAGCACGCCAAGTCCTGAGCACGGAGCATCCAAAAGAACAATATCTGCCGAAGCTGCTCGAAACGCAGGATGCAGAGCATCGCAAACCACGGGAAACAGGCTCGGCAGGTTCAAGCGTGAAGCGTTATCAGCAATGAGGTCGACACGATGGGTCTGGAGGTCTGCCGCAATCACGGTGGCTCCCGCTGATGCACAGCCGGTGGCCTTTCCGCCGGGTGCCGCACACAGGTCAAAGACCAGTTGACCAGGCTTCACCTGTAACAATTCGACTACCCACTGTGACGCAAAGTCTTGTGTATACCCGTCAGCACGATGGGTGGCTTCAGCGGAGAGGTTCATGCTTCTCATCGCAGCAACGGCTCTGTCGCGGCCAAGATCCTTGACGAGTTGCTGATAGATCCAGTCGGGGTAGGAAAGCTCTGTTGGTTCGTCTGGAAACTCAATAGCCGAACGGGTGACCTGCCTGAGAACAGCATTTACTAAGCCCCGAAAGCGTTTCGGTGCGGCCTCTACAGTTGTTCCTACAGCTGCGTAATCGGGGATGTCGTCTCGGTAAGCAAGCTGGTACGCACCAAGACGTAGAGCCCGACGAGCAGCCGGTGGAGGGTCGGAACTTAGGAATCTGTCAACTAGGTGATCGCAGGCTCGTTGATGCCTCAGAGTTCCATAAACCAGATCAGTAACAAACCCTCGGTCTTGTTGGCTCAGGCCCGACGCATCAAGGACCCTCGAAAGAATCAGGTTCGAGTAAGCACCCTCGTCCTGGACCCTTGCAAGCGCTTCAAGCGCCACGCGGCGAGCGCTCACTCCCTCTGATAGATGAGATGCGACAGCTGCTGGTGTACTCACAGGCCAAATACCTCGCCATCAGGGTGAGCCCCATTGGCCCAATCCCTTGCGGTCATAGCTGCCTTTCCTTCGGGTTGCACCAGTAGAAGCTTGATCCAAGAATCGGCTGTCTTGACTAGTTCAGAGCTGCCAATACTTCCGGGCTGCAGACGATCCGGCAGAAGAGGCTGATCGCCAGCGTCTTGTGCTGGAGTCGCTCGCTGTGCGGCTACGACTTTGAACCTCTTCTTTCGAAAAGTAGTCCAAGCGCCGCCCACCCTAATGATGCGCAGTAGATCCTCGGTTTGTGCTTCCCAGTGCAGTTCGGCATCAGCCGAGTGCAACTTATGCGCATAGGTGACTCCCTCCTCAGACTGTGCAACTGCCACCCCAAGACCGTCTCGAAGCACCTGAACGAGCAACTCGGATCCCAACTCCACCAAGCGCACACGCAAGTCTGCAGCAGAAATCTGGTCGTCAAGAGCGATGACCTCCTGCGCATAGATTCCGCCCGTATCTAAGCCCTCGGCGACCTCCATGAGGCAAACCCCTGTCTGGGCATCGCCAGCCAAGATTGCCCGCTCAACGGGCGCCGCCCCGCGCCACCTAGGCAACAACGAGAAGTGCAGATTGACCATGCTCAGATGATCCAGCAGTTTTGAAGAGATCAGTCGACCAAAAGCTACAACAACTCCTAGATCGGCCTGCACAGTGAGAACGTCTAAAGGATTGTGACTCACTGCTAGCCCAAGTTCTAGCGCAGCGGCCTTGACTGGGCTTGGAGTAACGGTTGAACCGCGCCCCCGGCGAGTGTCTGCACCGGTCACAACAAGGACTACTTCATGACCAGCGGCGCATAATGAGCGCAATGGCATGACTGCTGTTTCAGGGGTACCGAAATACACCAGCCTCATGAGAAATGCTCTTGAGAAGAGGAGGTAGTCACTCAGCGAGACCGAAAGAGCCCAAATTTTGGTCGGGTCGTTAGGCCAAGCTCGGCGTCAATACCCTCAACTGATTCCGAAGAACCCATAGATAGCTTGCGCAGCGACTTCTTTGCGGCGCGCCGCTGGTCCTCATCAAGATGATCAATCAGTAAAACGCCATTCAGGTGGTCAAGTTCATGCTGCATGAGCCGTCCAAGAAAATCGTCGGCTTCAAACTCAACCTCTTGCTCTTCCAAGTTAAGGCCAGTTACGTTCACCGAACTCGGCCTCAAGATATCGAAGCGCAAACCGGGGAGTGAGAGGCAACCCTCGTAGAACTCACACTCTCCAGAGGATTCGGTGATGACAGGATTGATAAGAACTTGAGGCCCGTCACCCGCACCAAGGTCGTAGACCATGAACCGCTTCTGAATGCCAACCTGAGGCGCAGCAAGCCCTGCACCCTGAGCCTCGTACATTGTGAGGTACATGTCTTGGCAGAGTGCCGCCAAGCGACCGTCAATATCAGTTACATCAGAGGCGCGTTGACGCAACACCGGATCGCCAAGAATTCGAATGGCATAGGGGGAGGCCATGGCAAACAGACTACCGTGCCTTTGGTGCACCTTCCCGACAAGCCCGAGACCGTAGAGGGTAATTCGTCAGACGAGTACTACTTCTCTGGATCCCCATCGAGTGCTTCTCGGCCTGACTCAGTTCGTCTCGTTCTTCCTGATCTCACCCTTGAACTGCAAACCGACGCAGGGGTTTTCTCATCTTCTCGTATCGACCCTGGGACGAAACTGCTGCTGATGGAGGTGGAGGGACTTCCTGCGGGAGCCTTGGTTGACCTGGGCTGCGGTTATGGTCCTATCGCTACAACGCTAGCGAGGCGCTACCCCACTCAAACGCTTTGGGCCGTAGATGTGAATGACCGAGCCCGATCCTTGTGCAAAGCAAACCTACAAGCACACGCTGAACCGCAGTCTGAGTACCATGTCATTTCCCCAGAAGAGGTGCCCGACGAACTCAGCGTTGCGGCCATCGTGTCGAACCCGCCAATACGAATCGGAAAACTAGCGCTCTACGCACTGTTAGAGACCTGGCTTCACCGACTAGAGGTCCCCCACGGTGTTGCGTGGCTTGTGGTTCACAAACATCTAGGAGCAGATTCACTCAGCCGCCATCTAGAAGCTGAGGGCTACCTAGTCACCAAAGTGCGATCTCGGCAGGGATATCGAATCTTGAAAGTGGCCCAAAGCGGTGCTCCCCTCAACGTTCAAGGCAGTCAGCCGTAGTCATCTTTGTAACCGAGCGGGATCAACCTGAAGCCGAAGACGCCCAACCGGGCGGGCAACCTGTGACAAGACTTCCTGAAGACGCCCGGGAACTCGGGACCGAAGTAACCACTGGCCATCTTCACTGCCGTGTACCTCTACCCCATCTGCAGACCCGAGGCGGCGAATGAATTCCGCCGCAGCGCTATAGCCAACGACTGCGATGTTGGCAGCCGGAGGAAACCCCAGAAGTTCTCGGCGAGGAGCCTCTGCAATGCTCACAAGTGACGGGTCGGCCCTCAATGCGGCTTCGATCGCCTCATGATCGGGCCTTCGCGTCTGTACAACCACACGCCCACCGGTTGTACGCCCACCCACCTGCCGCGAAGCGAGCATGAGTAGGGAAAGAGCCTCTTCTGAAGCCCGATATCGAGGCGCTAGCAGTTCTTGATCAAAGTCTAAGAATGCAACCAAAGAAACATCAAGAACTCGATGGATCACTGCCTGAGTTCCGATAAAGATTCGCGGACTCTTTCCATTTGATGTCCCTGCAACCTGATCCGCAGCCGACAGCGGACTCGCCGCCGTCATCGCAACAACAGGCTCAAGTGCTAGAGCCTCAAGTTCTTCTCTGGCTCTTGTCACTCCACTCCGAAGAATCGATAGGGCCATCGACCCGCATTCCAAGCAGATAGCAGGCCTTGTCTGCGCGCATTGGTTACACACCAGCTGCCCATGGTCGTCTAGAAACACAGAAGCCCTGCACTGCTCGCATTCCGCGAGTGTTCCGCAACTCCTACAGGCCAACAATCTGCCGCGACCTGTTCGATTCAAAACACAGACCACTCGCTCACCCGACCTAGCAGTCTGGCGGATCATCTCGACGAGCTGCGATGAGAACAGGCCGGTTCTGCCAGTGTCCTCTCCGCGGCGGTCAATAACGCTGAGTTGAGACCAGCCGGAACGTTCCTCGGTGCGGGCAAGTCTCCCCCGAGGCTCAAGAAAAGTTGAACGATCGAGCATCGGTCGCACGAAAAACCCCTGATCGGAGACCCCTTTTTGTGCATCCTCTAGCAGCGGCAGTGGTGCCACAGTGCCGGGAGCACCATCAGTCCCTTGATCCGGCGGTATACCTTGGGCAAGAAGAGCCTCGAGAGAAGGACATGGCGAGACGAGTAGGCAGGGAACCTGTGCTCTTCGCGCACGCTCAATTGCAATCTCCCGCGCATTCCAAGTGGGTGAGGACTCGCTTTGCAACATCTCGTCGTGTTCGTCTATCACCACAACTGCCGCTAGGGCAGGAAGTGGAGCAAATGCAGCACCACGGCCACCGACAACGCTCGCTCCCCCTGCCGCCGCTTGGAATTCCCATGGCCAAGGTGCCACGGCCGCCCCAGCAGCACGGAGCCCACGTGAAATTCGTTCAGCCTCAACAACACTCGGAACGAGAGCCAAGATCTGCCCGAGTCGAGCTGCGGCTATGACCACACCTAAGGGGTCTGTGGTGGGAGAAACCTGTAGTACATGAGCGCCGGAACCAAGAAGCAGAACAGACTCAGCCAACTCATTGGCATCGCCCGAGGTCGCCGCGCGAACACGTATTGGCGGAACGCGACCAACAACACGTCCGGGGGATGCTGCACGCAACATCGTGGTGAGCCTTCCGCCCCAGCGCCAAGCAGCCCAGCGGCAGACTTCAATCGTTGACTCATCTGGGCCGTAACCAACAAGCTTCGAAATATTGCTGAGCGCTACCCCCTCGGGAGGCTCAACATCCATGGCGAGGACCCAACCTGCAACACGGCGGCCCCCGAAAGGGATGCGTACCATGCTGCCAAGGCGGAGACTCGCGGCGAGTTCATCAGAAGCAAAATAATCAAAGGCGCGATCAACTGCCGGGACATCCGGCATCACTCGAACTACCCGCACAGAATCGATACTCTCGACAAATAGCCGTGAGAACCCAACTGTGGACTCACGGAGAGCCTAAATGTGTCGGGACGCTTCGTTTTAGAGTCCGAGTGCAGATCGGAGCGCATCAACACGGTCGGTGCGCTCCCAGGTGAACCCATCTCCTGTTCGACCGAAGTGACCATAGGCCGCAGTCTTTCGGAATACTGGCCGCTTCAACTCGAGATCTCGAACAATCGCCCCCGGACGAAGATCGAAGATCTCCTTCACCGCAGCATCGAGTTGGAAGGGATCTACTGTCTCGGTTCCAAAGGTCTCAACAAGGATCGAAACCGGATGAGCCATGCCGATCGCGTAGGCAACTTGTACCTCGCAACGAGTGGCTGCTCCCGAAGCAACAACGTTCTTGGCAACCCAACGAGCAGCGTACGCAGCAGAGCGGTCGACCTTTGAGGAGTCCTTGCCAGAAAAAGCTCCGCCACCGTGACGTGCAGCCCCGCCATACGTATCAACAATGATTTTACGACCGGTGAGACCAGCGTCCCCTACCGGACCACCAATAACGAATCGGCCCGTGGGGTTGATAAAGACTTCGTAGTCGTCATCGGCAAAGGCTTCAGGGATTACGGGTCGAATGACCTGCTCGATCAAGTCGGGGCGAATTTCGGTATCGCGATCAATCCCGTCATTGTGTTGGGTTGAAATAAGCACCGTCTTGAGGCGTACGGGGCGATTGTCTTCGTACTCAAAGGTGACCTGAGTTTTTCCGTCAGGGCGAAGATATGGGACCGTCCCAGACTTGCGGACCTCTGCGAGTTGTTCGGCTAGTCGATGCGCTAAGTGGATCGGCAGCGGCATGAGTACATCGGTCTCGTCTACTGCGTAGCCAAACATCATTCCTTGGTCACCAGCGCCCTGCTTATCGAGCTGGTCCTCCTCGCCAGCGGTGCCCGAGCGAACCTCTTCAGAGTCGTCTACCCCTTGGGCGATATCTCGCGACTGCTCATCAACGGCCACCATCACGCCACACGTACGACCGTCATACCCGAAGCTCTCACGGTCGTAGCCAATATCGCAGATTGTGTCCCTTGCAATCGACGGGATGTCGACGTAGCCGGTGGTGGTGATCTCGCCGGCAACGATGCAGAGACCCGTGGTCACCATTGTTTCGCAAGCAACACGAGCATCGGGATCTTCGGTCAGGATTGCATCCAGAATCGAGTCCGAAATTTGATCTGCCATTTTGTCGGGGTGACCCTCAGTTACGGATTCTGAGGTAAAGGTCCAGTTGTTCATTTCTTATTCTCCTGATGAGGGCACAGAAACCTGTGCCGATCGTGTGCTGACTACTGCATCTAGAATTTCAGCCGCAACAGAACGCTTATCGGTAAGTGGAACAAACCGATCCTGTGTTGTGGCACTCAAAATAGCTACCTCGTTAGTATCGAATTCAAAGCCGACTCCCGGAGCGGCGACATCATTCACAACCAAAATATCTACTTGCTTTTCCTGCAACTTTCGCCCGGCATTACTGCGAACGTTGTTTGTTTCTGCGGCAAACCCAACGAGTGTTTGCCCGTATGGCTTGCGTGACCCTAGCGCAGCGAGAATGTCAACCGTGGGGTGCATTTCCAAGACGGGCGTTCCATCGCGCTTTTTGAGCTTTTCTGGAGCCACCTGCGTTGGGGCAAAGTCTGCAACAGCCGCTGCCATGACGATGACATCGGCGACTTCTGAGCGACTCATCACCGCATCATGCATCTGTTGGGCAGTCTCTACCGCAACCGTTGTGATGGCATCGCTCGTGGGAATCTGCGCTGTGGTTACCAGAGTAACTACTGCCCCACGCTCGAGCGCTTCTTCAGCGAGAGCGTGACCTTGTTTGCCCGAAGAACGGTTCCCAATGTAGCGAACCGGGTCGATTGGCTCACGGGTCCCACCGGCAGTAATCAACACGTTCAAACCGGCTAGCTCGCCCTGATCAACTGAGGCTTGTCTCGGCTTGTTGTTTGTGTCGGGGTGGTTGCTCCGCAGGGAAAGAACTCGCTCCGCTTGATTCAGGATGGCCTCGGTAGCTGCAAGGCGACCCGACCCAATGTCGCCTCCTGCGAGACGACCGTCTTCTGGGTCCACGACATGAACCCCACGCTTGGAGAGAATCTCAAGATTATCTTGCACCGCCGGGTGCTCCCACATCTCGGTGTGCATCGCGGGGCAAATCAACACTGGGGCCCGCGTAGCTAGAAGCAGATTCGTTAACAAATCGTGCGAGTACCCGGTTGCGTAGGCAGAGATCAGACGTGCTGTTGCGGGAGCAACAAGTACAAGATCGGCAGCTTGGCCTAGGCGGGTATGTGGGATTGCATCTCGCTCGCGAAACAGTGAAGACCAAACAGGCTCAGAAGAAAGCGCCGAGAAGGTAGCTTCGCCAACAAACTCCTTGGAACTACTCGTCATCACAACGCTCACAAAGGCGCCAGAGTCCACGAGTTGCCGACACAACTCAATGGCCTTATACGCAGCAATTCCGCCGCATACCCCGAGAACAATTCGCCGACCCTGAAAGGAGTTCACCTGATGCTCGTGTCTCAGAGAGTCTGCAGCAACCGCTCAA
>JBIKPA010000143.1:0-7475 GCA_044357715.1 Microthrixaceae bacterium | reverse complement strand
GGCAGTGCTACGAATCCCGATTCTGCTGTTGACCGATCGGTTCGCCGGCCGCCTCACGGCGGTATCGATGCTTCTGGCGTTTAGCGCTGCCTTGGCATTTCTGATTGCGGCAGGTTGGCGAATTCGTTCCTTGCTTCGTACTACCGAAGCGATGAGGGTAACCGAGAGGATTTGCACTGCGATTGTTGCCTTCGGGATTTCAGGGAGCTCTCTGCTGTTTTTAAGTTCTGCAACTTGGGTGTACCACGAGGCGCTGTTATGGGGCGCAGCTTTTAGCATCGCCTCGTTCACTTCACTGTTGTATTGGCTTGCCCCCAAAAGCTCAGTCCCGTCAAAAGCCCGGCTCGGGCCACTGTTGGCCGCTACAGGTTTTGCGGGCCTTGCTGTGAACACACGATCTTCGATCGGTCTTGGACCACTAGCCGCACTAGGACTCACTGCTGTTTGCTTGGCACTTGGGCTCGTAGGCACTCGTCGCAAAGAGCGCTCTAGTGGCCATTCCCCTTCGGCGGAGCGTGCCCCGTTGGTGCAACGCATCTCAGGCTGGGATTCGCAACACTCAACGACACGCCCCGGGTTAGCCATCTCTTTGATTTTGCTAGGTTCGCTAGCTGCAGTCGTGCTGTATGCCGGGGTGAACTTCGCCCGATTTGATTCATGGTTTGGCGTGCCGCTCGACAAGCAGGTACTCGTAGATTTTGACCCCGTCCGCCTGACTGCCCTCGAGGCAAATGGCAACACGCTCTTTGGCTTTAAGTACGCGCCATCAGTGCTTCTACAGACGCTTCGCCCTGATGCGCTCAGTTTTGGTACCGAGTTCCCCTATGTCGGGTTTCCAGATCAGAAGCCAGCCCTGATCGGGTCGGCCGTTTTCGCTGAGCGTGACTGGTCCTCAAGCCTGCCAAGCAGCCAACCGCTGCTCTTCCTTGCGGGTTGCCTAGGTGTGGTGGTCCTGCTCATCCCGAAAAAGATGGGGATTCGTTCTGAAGTCAAACTGCTTCGCATTCCCATCGCCGGCGCTGCAATCGGCGGCTCGTTGTTTATAGCGTTCGGCTATATCTCAGAGCGATATCTCTCAGACATGTTTCCCTTTGGTGCACTAGCAGGGCTGATCGGTCTTCAAGCTCTGGCAGCACTGCTTCTGGACCGCGACCCTGTCGCTCAGAATGAGCGGGGCTCTGTTCGCCGAAAGATGCTTGGCTACGCGCTGGTCTTTGCACTAGTACTCGGTTCGTTCTTTTCAGTCTGGGTGAACGCTTCGCTAGCGCTGCAATACGGGCTAGTCATTGCTCCGACTGCTAGCGAGTCACAGCGCTTAAGGTGGCTGGGCTTACAAGATGGCCTAGGCCGCAAGGCCGATCTGCTGCGCCTCAGTGAGACTTCGCCGCTACCAGAGCCAGGACCAAAGGGCCAAGTGCTGATATTCGGGGAATGCGATGAGATGTATCGCAGTAGTGGAGCTACTTGGTATCTACTTGAGGCCGCTGGCGAGTCTGGTGCGCTCGAGATTCGTTTGAATAAGACTGCGCCAATTGTTGAACCTACTGCCATTGTTGAATCTCTCAGTCAGGGCAGCCAGAGTTTGCTTATGATTGAACCAGTTGGCCCCTCGCTCTATCGCATGTTTGTGCAAACGGTCAGCAACGAGGGCACTCAACGGTCATTTAATGGCAAGGCCTTTGTCCTGAGCGAAGGTGAGCCGCTTGTCTTGACTGCTCTGATGACGCAACGCTTAGGCTCTGCAGTCGTAGTTGATCAGAATTCTGGTCGTGAGCTTCTGCGAGTAGCTGCCCCATTGTCATCATCACCATTCGAACCTGTAAACACTGCGAGCCTCAAGGTTGAAACCTCGGCAATGACAGCCACAGCTTGCGCGCAGTTCTTGCGCTAACGCTTGACAGACCATGGTCTGGTTGAGGCCCTTAAGGTTGAACGGGGCTGGCCTCTGCTGGCGGGTTCTTGACGGTGAGCAAAGCGGAAGTTCTTCGATTACGAGAGCCCCATCGAATCGCCGGTCTTTCGATCAGGTACCAGCTAAGAGTTGCGCTGATCAAGGTAAGAACCGAGGTAAAGGCCAACATCTTCACAAAGCTGGTGTTGAGCGCTGGTTGGTCAGTGATGCGCAGATAAATATCTTGCCAAGCCTCGTGCCAGATATAGATGCCATATGAGACCAAGCCAACCCAAATAGCTATCGGGTTTGCCGCTGTTGTTGCTACAAAACCCTTCTCTGATCGGGCAAGAACTGCTGGAATGACAAGCAGCGCAGCGAATAGCAGGTACAACACCCGCACAACATACGCCTGGGTTGGAGTGAAGATTGGAAACATCGGCAGGCCGAGTTGTGTCGACACAAACCAGAACACGGCAAGGGCGGCTAGCCAAGATCCAAGTGCAAGCTGCGGTGAGCGGAGCCATGGGGCCAAGCGAATTTTGTTGTGTGAGACCCATGCGCTTGCAACGGCTAGCAACATTCCTGGAATAAAGTCGCCAATCCGGAAAGGTAGCCAAGTGCCAAGCTGCGCAAAGGTTGAGTCATCGACTCCGATTTTGATGAGACCAAGATTGCCTAACGCAGATGCAATGAACAGCGCTACAAGGGCGATCACTTCTAGTCGTAACTGATGTGTTGCTCCACGTTTACGGCGTGACATAACCCAAGCCCAAAATGGAACGAACACGTAGAAGGCAACCTCGGTTGCAAGGGACCAAGCCTGTTGAATTGGGCCACCGATGAGCTGCGTTGAGTCATAAATCTGCAACAACAGATAGTGACTCACGATGCTGTGCGGCTCAACAAATCCGGGTGCTTTGAGTACGAAGCCAACCACAGTGAGCGCAACCCAATACGCAGGAAGGATTCGCATGAGCCGGCGTCGCGCATAAGCCCCAACATCCCCGGCAGGCTCACCAGCAAATCGGGCCGCCACGAAGGGGCGATACAACAAGAAGCCGGAGAGTACGAAGAAGACCGACACCCCGACATCCATTCGGGCCAAATACGGCCCGATGGTGGTGGAGCGGTTACTAAACCCGCTCAGCAGGCTGACGTGTGTGATCAGGACGCCGACGGCGGCAAGTGCCCGGCAGCCATCGAGCGCAGGAAAGCGAATCTTTGTCGTTGCAGAGGGTGCAGAAGCAGGTGGCAAAGCCTCGCTCATTGCCGCTGATCCTGAACTGTTCATGTGATGGATCGTAGACGGGTTATAAACTGCACGGCTTGACCCCGGAGGCTCTGTGACAACAAAGAGAATTGGCATTCTGGTCGTGGCCTACAACGCCGCTACCACCCTTGCCGCAGTGCTTGACCGCATCCCCGAGGATTTTCGGGACTCAATCACCGCTGTCATAGTCGGTGACGACCACAGCCAAGACCAGACGCACCTTGTAGCAGTTGGTTACCAGCAACTAGATCCTGGGCTGCCGCTGCAAATCACTCGTCATGAGTCGAATCTTGGTTACGGCGGAAACCAGAAATGGGGCTATCGAACCGCCATCGAGCAGGGGCTCGACATCATCGTGTTGCTGCATGGCGATGGCCAATACGCGCCAGAACTTCTCCCTCAGATGGTGGCTCCGCTCTTGAACGATGAGGCAGAGGCAGTCTTCGGCTCTCGGATGATTATGGAAGGCGGAGCGCGTCGCGGCGGAATGCCGCTGTATAAGTTCGTAGGTAATCGGATCCTGACCACAGTTGAAAATGCTGTGGCCGGGGTAGACCTCACCGAGTGGCATTCGGGGTACCGCGCCTACTCAGTTGCGGCGTTGGCTCAGTTGCCTTTTGAACGCAATAGCGATGGCTTCGACTTTGATACACAGATCATCTTGCAGTTGATTGAGTCCGGGCAACGGATTGCCGAAATTCCAATCCCCACGTATTACGGCGAAGAGATCTCACACGTCAACGGGCTGAAATATGCCAAGGACATCACCTCCGAGGTGGTTCGATACCGGGCTCACAAAATGGGATTTGGCACCGGGGAGTTGGCGTTTGCAAGTAGTGCCTACGAACAGAAGGAGGGCGATGACTCATCTCATCACATCCTCAAAAACTGGCTCTCAAACAAGACTGCTGCGAATGTGCTTGATCTTGGCTGCTCCGACGGGCGTTTTGCTGAGCAGTTGCAGGCAATGGGTCACCATGTGACCGGGGTAGATCTTCAAGCTCACGAAGGTGTCAAGGAGCGAGTGGAAAGCTTCGTGCAAGCAGATTTGGATCAGGGTTTACCAACCGAACTTGTTGGTCCCTTTGAGGTGGTTCTAGCCGCTGACGTTCTTGAACACGTTCGGCGACCCGATCAGTTGTTAGATCAGATTCACAGAATCTTGGCACCCGGCGGAACGGTTTTGGTGAGCGTACCCAACTTCGCTCACTGGTACCCGAGGTTGCGCGTTGCGCTAGGTCGGTTCGACTACGACCGGCGGGGAATTTTGGACTCCGATCACGTTCGTTTCTTCACCAAGAAAAGCTTTGAACGCCTAGCTGAATCAGCCGGATTTAGTATCGTTCGGCGTGAGGCAACGGGGCTACCGCTCGAGGTAGCGGATCGAGGCGGGCACGGACAAGAGGTGAACTCTCGTGGAATCTCCCGGGTTCTGAGTCGCCTAGACAGAGCAGCAGTCGCAGCTCGGCCTCAGTTATTTGGGTATCAATTCCTCTTCGAGCTTCGGGCCGACTTGAGACTTGATCCAGTGAAAGCGGGCGAGTGAGCACATCACTTGCTTCGGATCGAGTAACTCGTGAGCAGCGAGCAAGCGTAGAGAGGCGCTTCCTTCTTTGTTTGTCGCCAATCTTGGCAATCGCGCTGGCCATACGAGTTGCGTTTGTTCTGATTCGGCAGTCCTCGGTTCAGTTAGTTACCGGGGATGCTTACTGGTATCACTTCCAAGCGAAGCTAGTGGCACAAGGTCGGGGTTTTCTGCACCCATTCGACTTCTACAAAGACGGCATCGTAAGCCAAGGTGCCGATCATCCGCCGGGCTTTGTATTAGTGCTCACCGTTCTTGACTGGCTAGGAATCGATAGCGCTCAAGGTCAGCGTCTTGCAATGTGCCTAGTCGGCACGGTGAGCGTGGCAGTTATTGGGTACCTTGGCCGTCACCTTGCAGGATCTACCGCCGGTCTCATCGCAGCTTCTCTAGCAGCGGTGTATCCGAATATGTGGATCAACGACGGAATGCTCATGGTCGAGACGGTTTTCATCTTGGCCACAGCTGTTTCTCTGCTGGCTTGCTATCGCTACCTCAGTCGGCCGAACCGACTAGATGTGGCACTACTGAGTGTTGCGCTGACCGTGGCCGCTATGACTCGTCCCGAGGCAATTCTGCTGTTCCTAGTTTTGCCGGTACCTCTGGTGCTCGCTCGACGCAACATTGATCTTCAGGAACGGGCTTTTCAGTTGGTGATCGCCGCATGTATTCCCATCTTGGCATTCGCCCCATGGGTTCTTTATAACCAAAGCCGTTTTGAGGACTCAGTCTTGTTGAGTACCGGTGCCGGCCAGACTCTTGCAGCGGGAAATTGTGACCTAACGTTCAACGGAACCAATCTGGGGTTTTACGATACGAAATGCTTGTTGGCTCCGCAGATTGTTGAACCCACCACAGAAGATCGCTCACTCAGAGACAGCGAATATCGCGAAATTGCGCGTGCCTACATCAGTGAACATTCCAGCGAGCTTCCAAAGGTCATGGCCGCTAGGGTCGGGCGGGTCTGGCACCTGTACCGGGTTGATCAAAGCATTGGCCTAGACGGTTTCGTAGAAGGCCGGGCAGGTGGAGCGCCGGGCGGCGGGTTCTTCTTGGTGCGAGAGGCGCTCTGGGCCTATTTCGTGCTCGCTCCGCTGGCGATTTTTGGTCTCTACGTCCTGCATCGAAGAAGAACAAAAATCTACCCTCTGTTGATGCAACCGGCACTTGTAACGATCGTCGCTGCGTTGACTTTTGGGATCACCCGCTATCGTGCCGGTGCTGAGGTGACGATCGTGGTGTGCGCTGCAGTGGCAATCAACGTGATTGCCGCCAAGTTGTTTCCGCCAAGAAATGATCAGGTCGAACCCTTCGCCGCTGCTGAACAAGAGGTCTCTGCATGACTCCATCTGAATTTACTCAACAAGACATGGTGCATCGCCTGCCTCCTGCAAAGGTTGTAGATCGGTCAGATTTTTTGGTTGAGCTAGTCCGCAACAAGCGTGCGGCGCACGTTGGTTTTGTAGACAGTGGCTGCTGGGCATATCACGCAACCTTCGATAGCTGGTTGCATGCCCACTTAGACCGCTCCGCTCAGTCACTCATTGGCCTAGACCTAGACGTGCAGGGAGTGGAGCGGGCAAAGGAAATGGGCTTTGAAGCCTACGCTGTTGACTGCTCAGATGACGTCGCAGTAGCTGCACTCGGAGTTGAGCTCTCTGAGCTGGTTGTGGCTGGTGAGATTATTGAACACCTAGACGACAGCGGCTCATTTCTAGAGGGACTGCATTCACTAGTTGAGCCGGGCGGACGCCTTGTAGTGACCACGCCGAACGCAAGTGGTCTGCTCAACGCTGGCGCAGCCGCCCTAGCAGGCTATGAAGTGAACCATCCAGATCACGTTACGTTGTACTCCTGCTACACCCTCACCAACCTGTTGCACCGCCACGGTTGGGAGACCGAGCAAGTAGCCACCTATGTGCCGGTCTTAAAGGAGTTTTCAGCGCTGAAGGGCAAAGTGAAGGTTCTTGGTCTCGGCGCAAAGCTGGTGTTAGGTGCAGAACGGTTGCTTGGAAAGCTCGGTCGGCCCTATGCGGCCGATGGGCTCATTGTTGTAGCGCGCTCAACTCGCTGAACCCGCAGTATCTCCAGAACTCTCGGTATCGCTGCCATCTGATTGAGTGCGAAGCGTGTCTGCGAGTTCTTCATGCGCAGCGCGCAGCAAAGCTAGGTCTTCTGCCAGAGTCCGGATCCGTTCTTCAGACCTAGAAAACTCCCAAGAGAAGTGGACCACGATTAAAAAGAGAAAGCCGACTGAAAGTATTAAGAAGGTTGCTGGCGGGTAATACACGCCAGCAGCCCTAGAGACAGCCTCGAGAAGGCCTGGAAACACCGCAATGGTGGCAAGGGCGATGGCCACGACGATCCAAAGCAGCGAATACTTCGTGCGGAGCTTGTGTCTGCGGACGAGTCGAATGATGAAGAAGACGCTGAGCAGGGTGACGGCAATAACAAATACGTGGGCCCTCGTAGTCAGAGCACCATCGCTCACGGGTTCGACTGTCTCTGCGGTAAAGAACTCTGCAAAGCGCATCGGATTGACTCTTTGGATCATGAGATTCGCCCTGGTTGGATATCAGCCGTAGCTGCGGGAAGCTCTTCAGAGGTTGGAATAGGTGCTCGCCTGCGGCTCGCACGGGTAAACATCGTAAATATGACGCGCACATAGTGGTAGATCAGCTTGAACCTCATCGCCGATGGGGTACCACCGGCCCTTTGGTGCATCT
>JBIKPA010000141.1:0-7495 GCA_044357715.1 Microthrixaceae bacterium | reverse complement strand
CCGCAAGCGCTTTGCAAAAGAAGGGGTTCTCTTTCGACGCGTCCCGCTCAGTGAAATGCCCGAGGCTTTAGACCGGCTCGCAAAACTGCATGACAGCCGCTGGTCCGAAGAATCGGCCTTCCTAGATGGCTGGGATCGCTTTCGTGCAGCAGCCCTAGCTGGCGCGCAAGAAGGCTCCGTTCTCATCCACGAGCTTGTCGCTGGAGAAGGTGAAGTAGTTGCAACTGAACTCGACCTGAGATCCTCGACTCGGCTGGCTTTTTATCAGGCGGGGAGGCGCACTGAGCGCGAGTGGCGAGGCTGCGGATCTGTCTTGCGAGCCGATATTTTGGACTGGGCCTGCACAGAAGGGATCGAAGAGTACGACCTGCTGAGAGGCGACGAGCGTTACAAGGCGGATTGGTCAGAAACTCAACGCCTGCTAGTTCGGTGCAGGTTTGGAGTTGGCCCCTTGGGTCGCGGCGCTGTTCTTGCAGCCGTTGCCCGCCAACGACTCACCGACAGCGCCGCAAGAGCGCAGTTAGCGCTTCAGGAACGTCTTAGCCACGCACCTTGGAAACAACATCGCGAAGCTCGTATCGAGCAGAGCGGCTGAGACCAATCCCGATCAGGCCGCCAACTGCTCCGGCAAGAACGATGAGCAACATGGAAACAAACCCGGGTTGAGTCCAGAGGCGAACCGGAAGCCCGCAGGCCAGAACCAACGTGGCAACGATAAGCCCCGGGATGAGTGCTTTCACTACGGTGATTCCGCTTGCGCCAACAATGCGATTCACCACGAGTTGGCGAATGATCGTGAACACAACAGCGGTCACAAGATGCACGGTTGCAACCCAGACGATTCCGTAGGGTGCAACGATCCACATGGCGCCAAGCATGAGCGGAACCATGACTGAGTTGATCCGCACCATCACCCCAGGTCTGCCAATAGCGAACAGAAGGTCGCCAGTTGCATAACCGAGTCCAACAACACAGCCCGTTACGGAAAGGATCTGCATGGTCTGAACCGACACTGACGAGCTGCTTCCATACATCAACAAGATGCCATCGCGAGCAACGAGCGCCAACCCAATACCGACAGGAATAGAAAACAGCGCTACAAGCCGAAGCGCTTTGTACAGAGCGTCTCGCATTGCAACCTTGCCCTCGGCTCGAATGCGCGAATACATGGGAAACAACACAGCCGACATCGCGTTGAGTTGCGCACCCAGAATGAACTCAGGAAGCCGAAAGGCTTGGTAATACATCGGGTACTGATCCGGCCTTCGATTGCCGACAACGATGTAATCGCCGTTCAGGGCGAGCACACCCAACAACCGGGTCCCAGCCATTCGCCACGCGTAGGCAAACAGTTCTTTCACGATTACCAGATTCCAGCGGAGCCTCGGACGGAACTGCACCACCAGCCAGGTCAGGACAAACCAGACGGAGTAAGCAGCAATCATTCCCAAGATGACAGACCATGCACCTTTGCCAGCCGCAACGAGACCAAGCGTGACACCGACGCGGGTCAGGTCTCGTGAGACCTCTACTCCGGCTCTGGCTTTGAAGTTCATACTCCTCATGAACAGCGACCACGGGATCGTGGTCAGCCCAGACAAGATCACCACCACGGTGAGCGCTCGAAAGATATCGGTGTAGCCGTCGAGATGGTAGTAAGCCGTGATGAGCGGGGCGACAAAGAACGACAACACAGCGAGCACTGCAGTGACGCCTAGGTTGGCAGTAAATGCAACCTGGACCCGCTCGCTAATCCCTGTCTCTTGTTCATAAACCAAAGCAGCACCCATGCCCAGATCGAGTGCGTTATCGAAGTAGAAGGTCACGACCATCAAGGTGACCATCACCGCATAATCCGCAGTGCTCAGGGTGCGTGCGAGCACCGCTGCTAGGAGCAGTGCAGACATGTATCGCGTGAACACCCCAACGTTGGCCCAAAGAAAACCGCGAGACGCGGTGGTACCGATTGATTCGGGGTTGGGGCCAGCATCTTGAGTTTCTTGATTCCCCAGTGCAGCGCCCTCTGCATCTATCAGCCCAGATGCAGTGAACTCCCCCAGGAGATCCGGACGCGAAGACCCCTCATCGCTAGTTCCAGGCTGCTCTCCCCCAGGATCTTCTTCAGTCATGACAGATCACTTTGTAGGAACGCTCTCACTGACGCAGCACGATAATTCCCGAGGCTCCAGAACTAAACGAGCGCAGTGTGTCGCCCGCAGCTTGTGCGTCGGTCAAGGTCGTGACTCCTTCGGTAACTACCATCAGCGTTGCATCAGCAAGAGAAAGCACCTGCGCTGTTGGAACAGGCCCGGGAATTGTCGGACCGTTCACGATCACCACATACCGACCCGCAAGGGACTCGAGGACGCGATGAAAACTTGAGCGCATCTTGAGCACGTTCCGGCTTGTATCGACACCGACCCCAAGAAACCGCACCATGCCGTCTGGGGGCCTCATGGGTTCTACAACGGCTGGGACTCGAAGCTGAGACAGCGGTGCGAGCGATGCTTCGGCATCAAGTTGCCCGGCAAGGCACTCAGCAAGCCCGGCGCTGTCGGACCCACCAAGCATCGAGGTGAGAGTCCCGTTATCAAGGTCGGCATCGATCAGAGCGACTGGTTGACCAAAGCTGCGAGCAACCATGCATGCAAGGGCAAGCGCAATCTCTGCTCGATTCACTCCCTCATCAGACCCAACGAGCACAAGGCGATGCACGGGCTCGTTCAGACTCAAACGTTCTATTGCAGAAACTACCCCGGCAATGGTGTCTTGAGGGTTTGCTCCTCGGGCGCTCAGAGGTGCCACTTTTGCCAAGATCGGCAGGTCGATGGCATCGGTGACGTCTTGGGATGACTCAACTACAGGCTGTCGAAGATTACGGATGACAAAGAACAAGAAAGGAACAAGGCCACCAAGAAGCAACCCAAAGAGAATCGCAAACCAAAGTGGGAACGTTGACGTGGACTGAAGCGGTCGAGCAAATACCTCTTGGAAGATTGGTCCCGTAATGCGGCTCTCTACTGGTAGGTCCTGCTGAGCGCTTTCGAACACACCCGAGAGCGCAGGAATCACCTGGGCGCTCACTTGCTCCGAGACAACTTTGTCGGGGTTTGAAACCACGACATCCATAAACGCCGACTCAGGCTTTCGGCTGGCACTAATCATCGCCGAGATCTGGTCGATCGACTGCGGAAGGTCACCGCGACGCTTCACCTCTGCTGCAAGCCCCTTAGATGTGAGCAGGCTCTCGAGCGCCCGAGTCAGCACCTCGTTGTCGTTCGGATTTGCGCCCGACAAGACCAGAATCGAGCGGGAGGTTTCATAGATCGGAGGGTTCGTTAAGGCAAGAGCGGCCGCAATCGCTGCTGTTACAAGCATCGACGCAACGACAATAAGCGTCTGAACCTTGGTGAGCCGGATTGATCGTCGCGTTTCAACAACGGCGGTGGGTGTCTCTCGTTGTTCGAGAGCCACAGAGGTTGTGCGCATCGGCATCATCTGAGCGAAGGTCTCCTGGTGCAGTACATCGGGGATCAAGTATCTCGCAGCTAAACCCAAAGCATACGGAATGCTCGCTTCATTGCGACACCTAGAGAACAAAGAGCCCAACTCGGGCGCACAACAGAGGCAGCACGCCATGAGCGAACTTCACTCAATGTTGACTGCAAATGCCAGATGTTTCGTGCCGAAAGGCAATCCACTTTGTGAGGCGTTTTGAGTCCAAGGGGTCACTGCACCTAGAGTCAAGGCCGCCATGGGCTCACTTATTAAAAAGCGCCGCAAGCGCATGCGAAAGAAAAAACACAAAAAGCTTCTGAGGCGCACGCGTCATCAGCGTCGAGCTCGCGGCAAATAAGCCCGGACAGTTCGCAGGATTGTTTCTGGGCTTACTGAGGACCGACCGTGTGCGCAATCACATGACCGTGGCCCTCGTAGGCGCCTTCAACGAACCATGTCGACCCACTGCCTGCTAGGCGGGGTTGCTTTCCTGTTGCATCTCCAAAGCGGTCTCGGTGCTCTGCTAGCTCCGGGTAGGCATGTAGCGCTGCTACTTCAAGGTCATTACCGTTGTCACCTGTGGGCCCTCCAAGCGCGTCCCAAGCCCGGTACACAACAGGCGTTGAACAGTGCATCTTGGGCGTATACAGGGTGAACTCGCGGTCAAGATGCTCTAACGGAGAGAGCGTTTCACCAATACCGCTTACCTGCGCACGTCCACCTGCAACGCAGAATGCAACATCAGCCCCGATCGATGCAGCAACTAGTGGGTCACGCACTTCTGCCCATCGCAAGATTGCCGCCGCATCGGAACTACCACCACCGAGGCCTGCGCCGGCGGGGATTCGTTTGGTGAGAACGACACCAGCCTGAAGCTTCGCTGCTTGAAGTGCTTTTTGCACCAGATCATCTGCGGACCCCTCTGTTCTCTGACCGCCAGAGATCACGACGAACTCAGTTCCCCCAGGCTCGATACTCAAAGAATCGTAGATGTCTAGGCTCACCATCTCGGCGAGGATCAAGTGATACCCATCTTCACGAATGCCAGTGATTCGCAGTGAAAGAGTGAGCTTTGCTGGGGCCTCGAGCTGGATCCGCACTCGGCAAGGTTAGAGCAATGCCGCTGGTGGAACCTCGACGGGGCGCGCTTGTACTGGGTGGTCGTGTACTGCCTCGGCGAGTCGTGCCCATGCAACAACATCAAGTTCCTCTGGGCGCGCAGTACCTGCAATCCCGGCTGCTTCAAATGCGGCGGGCGAGACAGCCTTACCTAGCGTTGAGCGAAGCATCTTGCGGCGTTGGCTATAGGCGCGAGCCACTAATTCCATCAGTTGTGACTCGGTCACTAGAGTTGAGGGAGGTTGCCGCCGCGTAATACCAACGAGCGCCGAAGTGACCCGCGGCCGCGGCACAAACACTTCAGGCGGCACAGTGGCAAGAAGTTCTGCGTGCGCAAACCACGCAAGGCGGATTGAAGGAATGCCAATGGTGCGCCCCCCGGGGCCTGCAACGAGTCGATCGGCGACTTCAGACTGAACCATCACAACCATGCGCTGCACCATCGGGGCATCAGCTAGAACTCCCATGATGAGCGCCACGGCGGTGTTGTACGGCAGGTTCGCAACCAGCGTCCAACTGCTATCCCCCACATCACCAAGTTCGGCTGCTGCCGGTTGAGGGGTAGATGCCAACAACTCAGGCCAGTTCAGTGTCAGTGCATCGGCCTGCACCACCTGCACGTCCGAAGCCCCATACGCGTTCAGGACATCGGAGAGCACCGGAATCAGGGTCTCGTCTTTTTCTACAGCGAGCACTCGCGCTCCGGTATCGGCGAGTGCCAAAGTGAGTGACCCCAGCCCGGGGCCGATCTCTACCACGTTGTCTTGCGGACCAACTTTGGCAAGGCGAGCAATTTTCATCACCGTATTGGGATCAGCAACAAAGTTCTGCCCCAGTGATTTACGCGCTGTGAGTCCATAGCGGTCAAGCAACTCAGAAATTTCGGCGGCGCCAAGCATGAGTTGCTAGTTGAGCATGGACCGTTAGTCGCCCGCCACTGAGGAATTTGAGCCACTAGAGGAAGGACTCTTCTTGGTTGTTGTCGTAGTTGTTGGAGGCAACGTTGTCACTGTGACGACGGGAGCGCGATCCGAATACCTGCTCGACCCTTTGGGATACCAATCCGGCAAAACTTTGATCGCAGTAGTAGTCGTGGACTGCTCGACAACGGTGGGCTTTGCAGAAGAAGTGCTAGTTGATGTGGTCTGAGAAGCCGATTGAGTCTGGTCATCGGGTGTGGTTTTTTGGTCACCGCGCAGGGATACACCGATGAGCAATACAACTGCGATCACAGTTACTCCAAGGCCCACGAGCACTCGTGGCGGAAGCCGATTCACGGTGCCGTCAGGCCGTCACCCGGGGCCGTCAGGCCGTAGAATCGCCGAGCTGTTGCAGTGGTCTGCTCTGCAACCTCCGAAAGTCCAACTCCATGCAACTGAGCAATCTCTGCGCCAATCAGGCCCACACGTGCAGGCGTATTGGGAGTACCACGATGAGGTACTGGTGTCAGGAAAGGCGAGTCTGTTTCCACCATGAGCGCATCCAACGGCGCAATGCGAACCGCCTCACGAACGTCGGCTGCACTCGGAAAGGTCACGATGCCGCTAATCGAGAGCAGCGCGTTGCGCTCAAGGCATGCAGCAGCCTCGGCAGGCCCGCCGGTGAAACAGTGAAATACGGTTCGTTCGGGAACCGACTCGGCATCAAGAATCTCAAACGTCTCATCCCATGCATTGCGCGTATGAATAACTAAGGGCAACTCATGGTCATGAGCAAGGGCAATCTGTTGGGCAAACACTTGGCGCTGGATCTGACGCGGCGAGTGGTCGTAGTGGTAATCCAGACCACATTCACCAATGGCCACCAGTTTTGGATTCCCAATGTTCTCGGCGATGACTTGCAGCACCCCGTCTAGGCCTTCAGCAGCATCATGGGGGTGTAGCCCAGCAGTTGCCCAAATCTGCTCATAGCGTGCTGCGAGTGCCAAGCAAGAAGCAGAACTCGCGCTATCAGTACCAACAGTAACCATCTGCGTGACCCCGGCCTGAAGCGAGGCTTCAAGCACCGCGCTCAGCGTTTGGTCATCTTCTAGATGGCAATGGTTGTCAATCCACTGCAAACTCCCTGTTAGTTCCATTTTCGGTACTGCCCTGATTGTTGGTACGTCATTAGTTGTTGATACACACGATTCCCTCGGAGCCTGCAGAAAATAGCTGCACAGCACCTGCCGCCTCTTCGGCATCTTGGGTTGTGGTGATGCCCTCAGTGATTGCCAAGATTGTGACGTCGCTCCACTCCATCAGTGCGCTCACAGCTGTGCTACCCAATGTTGGTGGCGCAAGAACTACTACGACAATCTCTGGATGTATCTGATCGAGCCATGAGGCATCAATCACTTGGCGCCTACGAGCCGACCTAGACCCGGCAGGGATGAAGCGAAGCTGATCGGCATGAGTACCAAGAAGCTGACGTGCCTCTTTCGGGAACCGCCGACGCGAGACAGATCGCATGACGGAATCAACGGCGGTACTCGGTTCGCTACCGGTGTCACCAACGTTCTCTAGATCGGCTACACCTACACAGTTGCGACCCGCCAAGCGAGCACTCAGCCGCGGGTGCGAGAGCTGCGCATCCACCAGCACAACTCTTCGACCTTCCGCGACACAGACCGCAGAGAGACCCAATGCAAGCCGGCGAACATCTGCACCTTCTCTCGGGGCAGCAACCACAATCCGACTCGGGAACTCCTCTGAGGATCCGGCGTTTACAGCTGAAGTAATGATCTGCTCAAGCTGTTTCGGTGTTGATCTTTTCTTTTTGCGAGTTCCGCCGCTCACGTGAGTCCATCGGCGCAGACCAGTGAACTCAAATACATCATCTTGAGGGTCTACCCGCGGGAAACGGCTTCCGGCCATCAGCAACCCGATAGCAATAAGCG
>JBIKPA010000140.1:0-7550 GCA_044357715.1 Microthrixaceae bacterium | reverse complement strand
ATGCGACTCTGCTTGGGGTAAACGAGGACGGCACTGTTGATGTGCAGGCTGCAGGGCGAAAAATGCGCGTTGAAGTCTCACCTGCGATTTCCGCTGCAGAGCTTTTTAGTGGCGCAGAGGTTGTTCTGAACGAGGCCTACAACGTCGTGATGATTCGTGACTCGGAATCCTCGGGAGAAATTGTCACCTTCAAGGAACTGTTCGAGGATGGAAGACGAGCGTTGGTCGTGGGAAGGGCTGACGAGGAGCGCGTGGCCGAGCTAGGGGACAAGTTGCTGAAGGTCAAGATGCGCGCTGGCGACAACGTGTTGATGGACTCTCGTTCGGGCATGCTGCTCGAGAGGTTGCCACGACCAGAAGTAGATGAACTCATCTTGGAAGAGGTCCCAGATATTTCTTATGAAGACATCGGGGGTCTTGACGAGCAGATCGAGATGATTACCGATGCTGTTGAATTGCCTTTCCTGCATCAGGACCTGTTCCGCGAATACCAGCTACCCGCACCAAAGGGCATCTTGCTCTATGGCCCGCCTGGATGTGGAAAGACGCTCATTGCTAAGGCAGTGGCAAATAGCTTGGCCAAGAAGGTGACTGAGTCGACTGGACGAGAGGCTCGAAGTTTTTTCCTGAATATCAAGGGTCCAGAACTGCTCAATAAATACGTTGGTGAAACTGAGCGGCATATCCGCTTGGTGTTTCAGCGTGCGCGTGAAAAAGCCGCTGACGGAACCCCAGTTATTGTCTTCTTCGATGAGATGGAGTCTCTCTTCCGAACACGCGGAACTGGCATTTCTTCAGATATGGAGGCAACGATTGTTCCTCAGTTGCTTGCAGAGATCGATGGTGTTGAGACACTGAAAAACGTGATTGTCATCGGAGCTTCCAACCGCGAGGATCTCATCGACCCTGCAATTCTGAGACCAGGGCGACTCGACGTAAAGATAAAGATCCATCGACCCGATGAGCGGGCCGCCGCTCAGATCTTCGGCCGCTATCTGACCCCCGAATTGCCGCTAGACCCCCAAGAGGTGGAGCACCTAGGTGGTGGCGACGCACAGAAGGCGATTCTTGTGATGATTGAACAAACCGTTGAAGAGATGTACCGAACCGATGAGGCCAATCAATTCCTCGAAGTCACCTATCAAAATGGTGATAAAGAGATCATGTACTTCAAAGATTTTTCCTCAGGCGCCATGATAGAGAACGTGGTGCGACGAGCAAAGAAGCTTGCAATCAAGCGGCAACTCGCCGGCGGTAGCACAGGTATTTGTGTGGCAGACCTCTTTGCATCGATCCATCAGGAATACAAAGAGCATGAGGACCTTCCCAATACGACCAACCCCGATGATTGGGCCAAGATTTCTGGCAAGAAGGGTGAACGAATCGTTTACGTTCGTACCCTTGTGCACCATATAGACGCAGACCCTGCCGGTGGGAGGTCAATCGATCGGGTTGCCACAGGACAGTATCTGTAAGCTTTTTCTTTGCAGTTGCACGGTGCTGCCTGCCCTAGCCCTGCTGGAAAAAGGTTTGAAACGAAGCTGATGCTTTGGTAAAATTCTGTTTCTCTTGAGGAAGAGAGGTTGCAAGTTGACTACAGATCGTTTCCCAACTCGGACATCAGCAATTCGTGCAGTTTCGCTGTGCGCGATGTTTCTCAGTTCTTTCTTTCTGGCAACTGGTTGTGCTCCGGAACTGGGGCCCCTGTTCAAGCTGGGGGCGATTGCGCCGCCCTCGCTGCCCGAAACCTCTGACCCCTCAGTTGTTCGAGTCGATGCGCAGTTCTTTGTTTACGGATCAAACAATCATTTGCGGGCTCCGGTCACGAGAACCACCAACATTGATAGACAGTATTCACTCGAAGAAAAGAACAGCCTGACTACCGAGGCGATGCCAAGATCTGCTGCTTGGGTAGCGAGGCCTCAGCAACTGTGGGCACCAACAGTCGGTCAGTTTGGTTCGCGGTGGGTAATGTTTTTCGGCGCTGATCGGCGTTACCCGCCTCAGCCCAACAATGCCCAGTGCGTTGGCCGTGCTTGGGGGCCTAGCCCCGTAGGGCCATTTGTTCCTGATCCGGAGCCGTTTACCTGCGGACTTGGGCAGGTTGGTGGCGCACTCGACCCTGAAATTACTTCTGACGCACAAGGCAACAAGTTCCTTCTTGTTGCCTTCGGAGATACCGAAGCTCCACTTCACTCGATTCCCCTAGATGGTAATGCCAATCCCGTGGGGCCTCCGGTGCAGATTCTGAGTCGCCAATATGGTTGGGAGTATCACTTCATAGAGAACCCAGCCATGGCATATGACTACACCCGTGGCGACTATCTGCTCACCTATTCGGCGGGAGTTTGGTGGGAGCGGCAGTACTCCACAGGTATCGCAAGGTGTTCCACGCCTTTAGGTCCGTGTACCTCCGATCCATCAGGGCCGTGGGTGGCATCATCGGCAGGCAGAACCGGGCCAGGTGGAATGAGTTTCTTTACGGACACATCAGGCGCGGCACGGGCCATTTTTGCAACTTTTGCTGAAGGCCGCGAGACACAAAGCGGTGGTCGCTCAGCAAGCATCATGCCGCTCACGCTTTCACCTGTCGTTGGACTCGGCCCGATCGTCAAGTAGTGCCCGGTTCCTGCCGCTAGCGTCACGGTGTGGCCATCGCAAAGATCTGTGGAATAGAGACTGAATACGGCATCTTGGTTCGAGGGGTCGCCGAATCAAATCCAATCTCTTCTTCCTCGGTGCTCATCAACGCATACCTGTCGCTCCTAGAAAGCAATCGCGTTGGCTGGGATTTCGAGGACGAGATGCCAGGCAACGACGCCCGCCAAGATCCGCGTTTCCTCGGCGTTGCACCCGAAATTGAGACCCACCTAGTGAACGCTGTGCTGACGAACGGTGCGCGCTACTACGTAGATCATGCGCATCCTGAGTTCTCTGCTCCTGAGTGTAGAGACGCAGTTCAGGCACTTCTTTATGACCGCGCAGGTGAAGAGATTCTTCTGCAGTCCATGGCTGCAGCCCAAAGGCACATGCCTGAGGGTCAAGAAATCGTGGTGTACAAAAACAACTCCGATGGGAAAGGAAATAGTTACGGCTGCCATGAGAACTACCTGATGGATCGAGTTACTCCCTTTCCATCGATCGTGTTGCATGCCACGACTCACTTCGTGACTCGTCAGATCTTCACTGGGTCTGGCAAAGTCGGCACGGAGATGCCCGGGTTGCGTCGTGATGCGGTTCCGTTTCAGCTAACTCAAAGAGCCGACTTTTTCGAAGAGGAGGTTGGACTCGAAACAACGCTCAAACGGCCCATCATCAATACCCGAGATGAGCCACATGCAGACCCAACGAAATACCGCAGGCTTCACGTGATTGCAGGCGATGCCAACATGGCAGAGGTTGCAACCTTCCTGAAGCTTGGAAGTACTGCCATCTTGCTTGCAATGATCGAGGATCAGGTCCTCGATGACTTGCCGCAACTCGCTCATCCTGTCTCCGCAATGCATCAGGTCTCGCATGACCTTTCACTCAGTGAATTGCTATTACTGGAAGATGGAAATCGCATGACTGCACTTGAGATTCAGTGGTTGATTCTTGAGCATGCACAGAACTGGGCGGCAAGTCGGGGGTTGGACTGCGTAGGCGAAGAGGTCGGCGAGTTGATCCTAGAGAGGTGGGAACAGATTCTTAACGGCCTTGAGTCTGATCCGATGAGCCTTGCAACACAACTAGATTGGGTGGCCAAGTACAGGCTTTTTGAGGGATATCGCGAACGACACGGTCTTGACTGGTCGAGCCCTCGACTTGCAGCCATGGATCTGCAGTATCACGACCTGCGGGCCGCTAGCTCGTTGTCTCGCCGAATGGGGCTCGAACGACTCACCGATGATGCTCAGGTCGCTCGGGCGATTACTGAACCCCCGCCTAACACCCGGGCCTATTTTCGCGGTCGGTGCCTAGCTCGCTTCCCTGAGGAGGTTGTCGCTGCGAACTGGGATTCGTTGGTTTTTGATGTGGGAGAAGCATCCCTGCAGCGAGTTCCCATGCTCGAGCCCGGAAAGGGAACGCAAGAGGCAGTCGGAAGCCTGATAGATGCATCTGCGAATGCCTCCGAGTTGCTGCAACGGCTAAAGCAGTAGCGCTCGCAAACTCCTTGGTAGAATTTCTCGTGCCCGTATTCTCCTCAAAGGCGTCGCCGATTTCTGCGCTGAGCAGGGTACGGTTAGAGCAAGTGGAGGTTGACCATGCCAGAACGAGAACTTAAAAAGAAGCCAGAACCAAAACAGCGTGAGAGCGAAGTAGATCACAGCCCGGCGGCTACAGAGTCGGGTACCAAGATCAAGGCCGAATTGGACGATTTGCTCGATGAGATCGACGATGTACTTGAGACGAATGCTGAAGAGTTCGTGAAGTCGTACATCCAAAAGGGTGGACAGTAATCACCGAGCACCCTCAGCTTGTAGCCTTCGCCTCGTGACTCTTCCTAGCTTTCGTATCAGCGACGATCCCGGGCCTGATTTTGCTGCGCTCGTTCGGCGTATGGGCCTGTCGCCCGTAGTTCCAGACGGTCCCGTCGATGCCCGACTCACCATCACACATGGCACTACTTGCGTTGCTGTTCGATATCAGGGCGGCGTTGTGATGGCCGGAGACCGCCGGGCTACCTCGGGCAATTTTATTAGCCACCGAACCATTGAGAAGGTCTTCCCAGCTGATCGCCACTCGGGGGTAGCGATTGCCGGTGCTGCAGGGCCGGCAATAGAGATGGTTCGCTTGTTTCAACTTCAACTTGAGCATTACGAAAAAGTTGAAGGTGCCCCCCTCAGCTTGGAGGGAAAGGCGAATCAACTTTCTCAGATGGTGCGCAATCACCTTCCCGCCGCAATGCAGGGCCTTGCTGTAGTACCGATCTTTGCCGGATTCGACACCTCTCGATCTGCAGGAAGACTCTTTCAGTACGACGTCACTGGCGGTCGCTATGAAGAGTTCGATCATGCATCTACAGGGTCTGGTCAGATGCATGCGAGCGCCGTTATCAAGATGGGTTGGCGAGATGCCCTCAGCGAGGATGCAACCATCGATCTGGTTCTGCGTGCGCTCTACGAGGCCGCTGATGAAGACTCAGCTACGGGGGGGCCCGATCTGCTGAGAGGGATCTTCCCAGTAGTGGCAACCATTACATCCTCGGGCTTCGAACGCCTTGCAGATGCCGATCTTGAGACTCGCTACCTGAACATTCTGGACCAAGTTGCTACCGAGCGCGGAGGCTCACGATGACCGCACCGTTTTATGTAGCCCCCGAGCAGATGATGCAAGACCGGGCCGATTACGCCCGCAAAGGAATTGCGCGCGGTCGAGCGATGGTTGCCTGCACCTTCGACCAAGGCATCTTGTTGTGCGCCGAAAATCCATCTCGCATGCTGCGCAAGATCTCTGAGATCTATGACCGCATAGCTTTTGGCGGAGTAGGCAAATACAACGAGTTTGATCAGTTGCGCATCGCCGGAGTTCGTCACGCAGACCTCAAAGGGTTTTCCTTTAGTCGTGAAGACGTCGACGCACGCAGTCTGGCGAATCAATACGCTCAGATGCTCGGTCAGGTTTTCACCCACGAGATGAAGCCGATGGAGGTCGAGATTCTTGTGGCGGAAATCGGCCACGAGCCGGCAGGAGATCAACTGTTCCACATTCTCTACGATGGGACTCTGATAGACGAAAGCGGCTGGTGCGTACTCGGGGGTGAAGCCGAGGCAATCGGAACGCGGATGCGCAGCCAGTGGGAAGAGGGTTGCAGCTTTGCCCAGGCGCTTCAGGCTGCAGTTGAGGCGCTTGCTGGCCCCGACCGCAGTTTGGTAGTCGGCGAGATTGAAGTTGCCGTGCTTGATCGGGCGGGCACAAGGCGAGCTTTTCGTAGAGTGGAAGATGCCGATGTAACCGCGGTCCTTCTTGATAACGATAAAAAAAGCGCTACCTAACCAAGTTGCTTCGCCTGTAGGTTGAACCAATGGAGCGTCGCATATACGGACTCGAGAACGAGTACGGGGTTACCTGCACCCTGCGTGGTCAACGAAGGTTGAGCCCCGATGAGGTAGCCCGATACCTCTTCCGTAAGGTTGTTTCTTGGGGTCGTTCATCAAATGTGTTTCTTGCAAATGGTGCTCGGCTCTACCTTGATGTTGGTTCCCATCCGGAGTACGCAACTCCTGAATGTGACTCGCTCTATGACCTTGTGGCTCACGACAAGGCAGGGGAGTGGGTTCTGGAACAACTCGTCGATTCCGCACAGGAGCGCCTCAACGAGGAGGGCATACGAGGAGATATTTATCTGTTTCGCAACAACACGGATTCTGCCGGTAACAGCTACGGGTGTCACGAGAATTACCTCACCAGTCGAGATGACGACCTTGCGCACTACACAGAGGTGCTGATTCCATTTTTGGTGAGTCGTCAAATTTATGCAGGTGCTGGCAAAGTGCTTCAAACTGCGCGTGGAGCACAGTTCTCAATTTCTCAGCGAGCAGAGCACATCTGGGAGGGGGTGTCTTCGGCCACGACGCGCTCAAGGCCAATTATCAATACGCGCGATGAACCTCATGCAGACTCCGATCGCTTTCGACGACTACACGTGATTGTTGGAGACTCAAACATGAGCGAGTACGCAACGTTTCTCAAGGTCGGTGCATGTTCAATCATTTTGCGGATGCTTGAGGATCCAACCGTGGTTCTTCGAGATATGACCCTTGAGAACCCGATTCGAGCAATCCGAGAGATCAGCCACGACATCACCTGTACCCGGAAGGTTCGCTTGGCCAACGGCCGTGAAGCCTCGGCGGTAGAGATTCAGTCTGAGTATCTAGCTCGCGCACTTCGATATGCAGATAATCATGATCTTTCCCCGCAAGAGAAGCAGGCACTCGGCATGTGGGAGCACGTTATGACGGGACTCCAAGACGAACCGCTATCTCTAGATGCCGAGATTGATTGGGTCACGAAACATAATCTGATCGAAGCGTATTCGGCTCGGCATTCGCTCAAAATCGATGACCCCAAAGTTGCACTGTTGGACTTGCAATACCATGACATCAACCGCTCACGCTCTGTGTTTTACAAATTGCAGCGGGCTGGTCGTGTCGAACGAATTGTCAGCGACGGGGCAATCGTTGAAGCAATGGAGACCCCACCTCAGACAACTCGAGCAAAGCTACGCGGCGAGTTTATCCGAAGGGCCAAAGAGCGAAAGCGGGACTACACCGTTGACTGGGTACATCTCAAACTCAACGACCAAGCGCAACGAACCGTGTTGTGTAAAGACCCGTTCGTTTCTGAAGACGAGCGGGTGCAACGACTCATCGACTCTCTCTGAGTCGCCTAACGTGGCGGCCTAGAACGCGGGGTTGCTGAGCCACTTTCGCCATGAGTAGTGAGAGGGGACCAAGATGCAGGTGCACGGAGGAGTTGAGACTCTTACGGTGACTGGGGCTGAGAGCGGAACGCTTCTTGAGGTTCGGAATTCAACCGGCGAATTGCTAGTCACGTTGGTCGCGGATCAG
>JBIKPA010000013.1:0-24004 GCA_044357715.1 Microthrixaceae bacterium | reverse complement strand
GTGCTCTCCATCGCAACCGCCGGAGCCTACGCAGCCATCGCCGCAGCCACCATCGCAGGTTCAGTCAAAGGCTTCGCAATGTCATTCGCCGTCGGAGCGGCCGCAGGAGCAGTCTCAGGTTTCGCAAGCTCCACAGTCGAACAGCTAATCGACCCCGGAGACATCGACTGGCAACGAGCAGGCCTCAGCGCACTCATCGGCGGCGCAATAGGCGGAGTCTCAGGCGCCGCCCAATACAAAGCCATCTACGCAGCACAAGCGAAACAAGCGGGTTTGCGAACGGCGGCTACCGCCCAAGCGAAAGTCCAGATTGAAGCCACACAGATGCGAATCGATGCCGGTGCACCGCAGGAGTTCGGTCGACCGGGCATGCACACCTTCGAAGCTAGGATCGAGCGGGAAGAAGGGTTTATCAAACGGCTTACCGGGACGATTGCCGAAAACAAGGCGTTCTTCCTGAAGCAACGCCTGATTACAGCCGGAGTCAGTTACCTCAGCGGCACAGCTGCCTGGGGCGTGGATCTCTTAGTCCCGACCCCAACAGCAGGCGGCGTCCCAACTCCACTACCCCCAGCGATCGCCCCAGAGGACGGCACCGTAGACGTCGGCTCCGAAGGCGCAGTCCTGCTCGACGAAGCTTTCGGCTAACCACCCAAAATCCCACCCCAAAACCCACGCTTTGTTATGCGAGTGACCCTCTATAGGGGGTCGCTCGCAGGACAGAGCGAGTTGGTGCGGTGAAACGGTGCGGTGAAACGGTGCGGTGAAACAAACCCGGTGAGATCGGCCACTCTTCATGGAATAGCCTGAGAGAGCAAGCAAAAGGAGTAAGACCTGATGCCACTCATCATCAGCGGGTCCCTAGTTGAGCCCATCACCAGAGCTGCCCTGGGAGCTATTGATGTAGATGGTGGGTCAACTCCGCAGCAGCGGGCATTGCTCGGTGCACTTGTTGAGCATCTTTGGAAGCGACCCGACTTAGACCTAGACGCCCTCGATCCGCTCTCCCCATCGCTCGCAGCCGCAGCAATAACCCAGCCCGAGCATCGGCGGAGATTCTTGTGGATGGTTGCGGCACTTGAGTTGTGCCGTCGGCCGATCTCGCCAGCGCAGATCAATCGGATCAACGAGTACGCCGTGGCGTTCGAGACAGAGGACGTCACCCTTGAAATTGCCAGAACTTGGCTCAACGAGGGTGCCGATCGCGCTCAACTAGACATCCTTCGCTTCTTTCGCGGCTGGCATTCTGAGCACGAAGAGACCCAACTCTTGGCACGCAAGGTCCACGCCCACAGTCCTGATGAGCAGATGCTTGAACTGTTCGAGAGCTTTGAGAATCTGCCCGAAGGCACGCTCGGGCGCGAGTTTCTTGAATTTCATACACGAAACGGGTTCGAGCTACCGGGACTCAATCCCGAGCGAAACATCCTACGAACCGTGTTCTGTTCCCATGACATGAACCATGTGATTACTGGCTACGAACCCACTCCTGCCGGCGAAATTGCCCTTGCTGCGATGAGCTTTGCCGCCGGAAGGTGCGAGCCCACTTGGGCTGGGCTGCTGCTGTCGATGGCATACCACGAAGGTCGCCTCACCCGCCACGATGAGCCGGTGCCGCTTGAAACAACCCTGAGCGACCCCGCCGCAGTTGAACTGCTTGGCGAAGCCCTTGATCGCGGAAGCGAATGCAGCTCTAACTTTACGTTTGCAGACCATCTCTCAATGGCTGACTGGCAACTCAGTAAGGTCCGGGCGCATTACAACATCACACCGAGGTAACTCACGCGTTCTGGCCCGGCACACGCTCCTAGTCCTGGGGTTCCCAAGAGCGCTGAACTTCTGTACCTTATGACTCTGTGCTCCTAGTGGGGCACACAGGCGACGTTGTCTACGGTCAGGCGGCCGTTGAGAGGAACTAGGGGAGATCATGGGAATCGGGCGGTTTAGTGTGCGACGCGTTGCAGCAACATTCGGGGTAGCAGCCACAGCAGTTCTGGTCCTCGGACTCACCGCATGTACGCCACCTGCTTCGGGGCCGGCACCTTCAACTAGTTCAACGACGTCTACCACCACCACAATCCCCAAAATCACTATCCCGGCATTCAGCGTGGCTGCCCCCTCTTTCTCGGCTTCGCTTCAATCGGTCCGAGTGACCTATCTGGGATGCGGTGGCACCTACAGTCCTCCTGGATTCACCATCGCCGGCCCATCGGTCTCTTTCCCGGCGACCACGCTGGTGGTCACCGGGTCAACTCTGGCGCTGCCAAATGTGACGGCACGCTTGGCCGCAGCATCGGTCAACTTGAGTTCGTTCCGGCTGTCATGTTTTGGGCTCGGCTACTCAACAGGTGTAGTCCTTGACTACAACGCAACCACGGCAAGTCCAACGGCAACGGTCAACGTGGCCAACGGCACGATTGACGTAGGCGCAACCACTATTCGCCTAACTGGCAAGCTGCGCTTTCCGGGCTTCGGTGGATTGTCTGTCAACATCCCCTCGGTCAATCTGACCGTCCCCGGTTTCTCTACTGCAATCCCAAGCATCTAGGCCCAGTCGATAGCATGTCATCGGGGTATAAGTTCGCCTCACCCCCCTCTCAACTACTGCCGGCTCGCACCGGGCGACAGCTAGCTGCGAGCAGCGTTAATCTTGTCGGCCTCTGCCTGCGGGTCTGGAACCTCGAGTACTAGGCGGGCGTACTTCTCGTGTTCTAGATCAATGACCAGCACGCTGTCTGCACGGGCCACGTACCAGAACTGCCAGGAGTCAGCGCTACGAAATGATCCAGCCCAAAACACTCCCGGGATTCTGGTCCCCGGGAACTTGGCGGACATGTGCTCGCCTGTCTTGGCGTCATCTATTGCCATGACCTGAGCGCCGGCAACATCTGCAAGTGGAAGGGTGAAGTGCGACTTCATTGCAAGTGCACCGCTGATGCCCTTCAGGTGGACAGAAAGTTCAGTATCGGTGACTTCAATTTCAATGGACATAGGAGACCATAACCTGACCGAGAAATAGATGGGCCAAACTCTGGCTCAACTAGCGGAATCCACCTCTGCATCCGGTTCAGATTCACAGTGTGCGAGGAGCCCCGCTGCTTGCATATCGATAGAACGGCGGGTGGCTGACCCTCCGATGAATCCAGATATTCCTGCAAGTGCACCTGACTGCCTGACTCGCAACGTGACCATGGTCCCTGAAGCAGTCGGCACGAGCTCATGGTCCACCTCGGTGGTGACTCCAGCCCCGGAGTTTGTCCACGAAAAGCTCCGAGCGGGGACAAGAGCAGAAACCGTCCACACAGCCGCCTTAAGCTTTGGCTGCTTGATCTGAACCTCACTGCCCTCGGCCAGCGGTTTGTCCTCGACACGAGCGAGCCAGATAACTGAGTCAGTCCACTTTGGCCAAGTAACGATGTCCATCAGGACTCGCCAAACCAACTCGGGATGGGCCTGAATCTCTACCGTCGTCTCGTATTCCATCCTATGTATCGTTGCTCAGTTCTTCATTGCGCGCACGTTGAGGGTGAGAGCGGAAATGGGCGCTGCAGTACGTAGGGTAGAAGGGTGACTTCTGAGCGACAGTTTCCGAATATTTCGGCTCGTAACCTTGAGGGCCTTGGAGTGAATCTGCCGGATGCTTTCGCCGGGCAACGCAACGTTGTGATCATTGCCTTTGAACGCGAGCATCAGCCTGCCGTTGACTCGTGGGTCCCTTGGCTTGAGCAACAGAGTGAATCAGACCCAGAACTGCAATTTTATGAGATTCCAACCATCGGTCAGATCTTTGCTCCAGCTCGCAACTTGATTGACGGCCGTATGGCTGCCGTAATTAAAGATCCGATTATCCTGCGGCGCACCATGACTGTCTACGGTGTCGTCTCTAAACTCACAGGACCCCTCGGGATTGTCGATCGTTCGACAATTACGGTGCTGGTTGTGCAGTCCGACGGGAGTGTGACCTTCTCAGCTACGGGTGGTTTTACTCCGCAGCTTGCGGAGCAACTGCATCAGGCTTTGTACCCAAATTGATTACCTGATTTGTCGCTGCTGATTCCATGGCAGCAAACGCGATGCGGTGGCTCTCGGCACTGACTTTGGCAGAGACCGTCGAGGGAATTCCCGTAGCCACAGCGGTCAGGAACTCTCTAAAAAGCGGCATCTCACCACCACCGTGGCCGTCGTACGCAGTAGGAATTCGTTCCTTACGGATGCTTCCAGATTTGTGATCTGAAACGTTCAGCCAACCGTCCAAAGAGTGGAGTTCGCCCCAGGCCGAGCCTCGGGTGCCATCAACTCTTACGACACGCATCGTGCGATACGAGGTTGACTGCAAAGTGAAGTTTGCAAGCACTCCGTTTTGGAACTGGATAGAGACTGTTTGGCTAGACGGTTGATCATTGTCGCCCACTCGATACGCGCATCGGCCCCAGCGGGTGGTTCGCAAGGCAGTATCAAGACCCTCGGGGGTGTGATCATCAGTGACTGCTGCAACGGGCCAACGCCACCACTCGAGCTTTTTAGAAACCGCAGGGATGTTGGAATCCATCAGCTTGGGACGAACCGCCTTAATCAACGATGCTCCAGCGCCAAGCCCCACGGGCCGCTTTGCCATGGCAAGGTCACCCAGCACAGGCGTCAGGTCTTTGTAGGTTGCAACCGCGTCATAGGGACAGGTCTGCGAATGCGGGCAGCCCTCGATGCAGTACTCGGGAGCCCCCTCAGGTGCATTCTCTTCGCGCAGTTCCGTAGGACGAATGAAAGATGCAACCGACTCAGCGGGCGACCCTGCAAGCCATGTGAGTAGATCTAGGTCGTGACACGACTTCTGCAGCAGCCACGGAACCCTGCTGCTTCTGGTGTGGCCACGAACATACGAGTGTGCGTAATGCCAGAAAGCAACATTTTCAGACAGTTGAATCGTGACAACATCACCGAGCGCTCCTGACTCGATCACCTGCTGCAAGCGCGCAAACAGATGCGAATACCGGTACACGTGACACACCGCCACCACGCGATCTGCAGCCTCTGCAGCGTCAACAATCCGCTCACAATCAGCTTCATCTAGCGCCATGGGCTTTTCAAGCAGCACGTGGTAGCCCGCCTGCAGCGCAGCAATTGTGGGTTCAACATGGTGCGTGTCACCCGTGGCGATGATTGCGTAATCAGCGCGACGTGGACCCGAAAAAAGTTCTTCCCACCCGGGCAAGCAGTCGGCAGCGCTCAGGCTGTATCTCTTCGCAAACCGCTTGCGGCGTCCCTCATCCGGGTCGGCTACGGCAACAATCTTTCCTAGCTCAGGCTCCTCCAGTAACAACTTCGCATACGCGTCGTACCCGCGATCCCCAGCACCTACCACAACACCCGTCAGCGACATCTTCCTATTCTGCCCGCATCAGTCAGTGCGTGTAGGCATCGGGAGTGTCATGCTGTTCGCGTTATGAGTAGATCCTTTCCACAAATCCGCCGACTCGAAGATGCCGACGCGCTGCGCAGCCGTCTGCGTGAACTTGGCTGCGAGATGCCAATTGCAGATCAGGTGTCAGCCGAAGGCGCCCTTGCAACCCCGCTTGACCATGCCGGCTGGCGGTTCGAAAACCGCTTTGCAGTTCTGCCCATGGAGGGCTGGGATGGCACCGAGGACGGCAGGCCAACAGAGTTAGTGCACCGCCGCTGGCAGCGGTTTGGCAGTTCGGGTGCCGGGCTGATCTGGGGCGGAGAGGCCGTTGCAGTCACCGCTGCCGGGCGGGCCAACCCGCATCAGCTCACGATCGGCCCAAACAGTGTGGAGGACCTTGCAGGTTTGCGCGCCACCCTGCTTCAGGCTCATAGCCAATCCGGTGCTGAGGGGAACCCCCCGCCAGCCCCGCCGATGGTTGGCCTACAACTCACTCACTCAGGCAGGTGGGCTCGCCCGCTTGGCCAAGCAGCACCCCTTGTTGCCTACCGTCACCCGCTTTTGGATAAGCGAGTGGGCGAAGAGAACTGCGTAGTTCTGACCGACCAAGACCTTGATGAGTTAGTCGATGCGTTTGTGGCCGCAGCAGTCGTTGCACAAGATGCGGGTTTTGATTTTGTGGACGTCAAGCACTGCCACGGCTACTTGTTGCATGAGTTGCTGTCGGCTGTTGACCGTCCAGGTCCCTACGGAGGATCCTTCGAGGGCCGCACAAAATTCCTCAGAGATGTACTCACCGGGATCCGCTCTCAAGCACCCGGGCTTCGAGTAGGCGTGCGGCTGTCTGCCTTCGACATCGTTCCGCATATGGCGGGTCCAGAGGGCACGGGCATTCCCGAGGCGACGGGCCCCTACCCCTATGCATTTGGCGGAGACGGCACTGGCCTTGGAATCGACCTGACAGAGACTCACATGTTCTGTGATCTGCTTGTCGAGCTCGGCGTGACCATGTTGTGCATGACTGCGGGAAGCCCCTACTACTGCCCCCATGTGCAGCGACCGGCGTACTTTCCCCCCTCGGATGGCTACCAACCACCCAGAGATCCGCTGATTGACGTTTGGCAGATGCAGCAGGTCACCCAACAGCTTGCGGCCGCTCACCCCGAGTTGTTCGTGGTCGGTTCGGGCCTGACTTACCTGCAAGAGTTTTTGCCTCAGGTTGCTCAGGCACTCGTGGCCGAAGGATGGATGCAGATGATCGGGCTTGGGCGAATGACGCTGAGCTTGCCCGAGTTGCCCGCTCAAGTACTTGCGGGTCAACCCCTCGACCGCAAACACGTGTGTCGAACATTCAGCGATTGCACTACCGCACCTCGCCATGGGCTGATCTCTGGATGTTGGCCACTTGACGAGTTCTATAAACAACGCCCAGAACGTGTTGAGTTGGCACGCATTAAGCGAGATACCAAACAGGCTCGCAACCCGGCGCCAGATGCAGCGCCAGATGCGGCGGCCGAACCAACTGACACTGCTAGCGAATCGAGCGCAACATGACTGGAGCACCCGCCATTGTTCCAAACCGAAAGATCAGCGGTGCTTCGGCTGTGCTGATGACGGTCAACGAGGATGGTTCGATCTCTTGGAGCGAGTTTGAGCAGCATCTTGAGCGAACTGTTCAGGCCGGGCTCGCACCAGCGGTCAATATGGATACAGGTTTCGGACCGTACCTTTCGCCAGCGGAACGCATCCAGGTACTCACTCTGACCAAGAGCTTTGGGGTGAAGTTCATCGCAGGAGTCCACCTTGATGACCAACCGGGAGATGCGTTCAACCCGGATGCACTGCTCGCGCAGAGCGTTGCTGTTGCACAGTCTGGCGCTGTTCCGATTTTGTTTCCGAGTCACGGTCTTTCTGCGTTGTCAGAAGCCGAAGTTCTTGGCGCGCACGAGCTAGTAGCCACCGAAGTAGATGCATTCTTGGGGTTCGAGCTAGGGCCCATGTTTCACCCCGCGGGCAGGATCTATTCGGCTGACATGTTCGAGGGTCTACTCGGTATTAACGCAGTAGTTGGCCTCAAGCACAGTTCGCTGCGGCGCGACTTGGAATGGGAACGACTCGAACTCTGCAAGCGAGTGCGTCCAGATTTTCAGATGATGACTGGCAACGATCTGGCAATCGACATGGTCATCTACGGCAGCGATTACCTGCTTGGACTCTCGACTTTTTCGCCCGCTGGTTTCGCAGCTCGTGATGCTGCATGGGAAGCGGGAGACACTACGCGTTTTTGGGAGCTCAATGACCTGTTGCAGTACTTGGGGCAGTTTGCCTTTCGGCCCCCAGTCCCCGGATACCGTCACGATGCAGCGATGTTTTTGCAAGCTCAAGGCTTGCTCGATTCGGCTCACACCCACCCGCTGTCCCCCAAGCGCCCAAGCAGCGACGCGCCAGTACTCGAAGAGATTGCAGCGCGCCTCTCTGTCCTACTTCACCAATGAGTATGGGAACGATTTGGGCCCGTTAGCCTGCGAAGCGACGCATGAGTTCTTCAAGAGGGCCTCGGGCAAATCTTCGTCGCCAAACCCATGAAAACAGGATCGCAGCAGCGCTAAAGCTCAGGCCGCTGAGTACAGCCCAGCTGAGTGTCTGTTCCTCTAGCCGCCCCCACCACTCAAGTAGCGCCATTCCCAACAGCACATGAGCTAAGTAGATGGTGAGGGCGAGCTGGCCGGTAGATACCAGCGGTTCACTCGCCTTTTTGGGCAGGCTATTTCCAAGCCAGATTGACCCACAGATAACCAGCACAGCGGTAGAGGCACCCGCCAGAATAAACAGCGGAAATGGCGGAACGGGCTCAGCCGAAAATAGCCATCTCCAGCTCTGCTCATCGATGCCGTCAAGGCTTGACCCCTTGGGGCCGAGGACCGCAAAAGACGCCACCTCGGTGATCAAGAGCACAACTAATGAACGAATAGCGAGTGTGCGCCGCCAGATCCGATCACGCAGATCGGTTCGGCCCAGCCACATGCCGAACAAGTAAAGAGCAATCCATGGGAACACCGGGTGGAAGCCGTCTAGAAACAGGTTCCGAGCAAAACCTACGGGTGTGGTTATTCCCCGGTAGGAGTAATCCTCAAGGTTCCAATTGGCCAACGGGTCGAAGGTCAGAATAAACGCTAACGAGATCGCTACCGAGATGACTGCAAGTGTGATCAGGCGTTTTGACCGAGCGAAGAGAAGGGTTGAGCCGATCGCTAGGTAGACGCCGTAGTAGTGAAGGATGTCAGCGGGCCAAATTGGGAAGAAGGCCCAGCCAACAACAAATAGGAAAAGCGCTCGCTTGAGCAGAGTAATGCGAGCCTGCCGCTGTTGGACTTTGTCGCCGCTGACGCGTGCTCGGCGAGATCCGAGGCTCGCTCCGACACCAGCCAGAATGACGAATGTGGCTGCGGCTCGGCCGTTGAGGAGCGCCGAGAAGGTCCGCAACCACTGTGGTCCGTTCTCTTCTGCGCCCATCGCGAGCTTGAAGTTGACCAGGACCATTCCAATGACTGCGAAAGCCCGCGCAATATCAAGCCCAAGGATGCGACCCACCTCGTCCGGAGTCTCGAAGCTGCTCTCGACTTGGCTTGGGTTCTGTGGCAAATGATTGGCCGTTCTACGGTTCTCGCTTTGTCATGCGCCTGACCCCCCATGGGGGGTCAGGCGCATGACAAAGCGGTTGGGGGGGGGTTGGGTTGGGGGGGGCGGGACTTAACCGATGAGTGCGGGGGCGAGCCTGCGCAGTTCGGTCGTTGCCGGAACTAACAAATCATCGGTGAGCACCTGCACGCACACATGATCTGCTCCCGCTTCACGGTGTTCTTGGACGCGAGCCAAGATTCTCTCTTCGTCGCCCCAGGCCACCAGAGCATCCACCAAGCGGTTGCTGCCGCCCTCGTACAAGTCCTCGTCAGTAAACCCGATGCGCTTCCAGTTATTGGAGTAGTTCGGCAAGTTCAGATAGCCAGCTAAGTGCGTGCGGCCAAGAAAGCGCGCCCGCTCGGGGTCTCGCTCTAACACCACAGCCTGCTCGGGTGCCACCAAGCGATCTGAGCCGAGTGCATCTCGGACTCTGGACGTGTGCTCAGGGGTGACTAGATACGGGTGTGAACCTGCCGTGCGATCCTTAGCTAGTTCCAACATCTTGGGCCCGAGCGCTGCCAGCATGCGGTGTTGGACGGGAACTGCAGGATCAGCCTCATCGAGCCGATCAAGGTACTCCGTCGTGCGCGCCAACGGCTTTTTGTACTGGCCTTCTTTCAACATGTTGGCTAGCGGCGCATGGCTGACACCGATTCCCAACATCAACCGCTCGCCGAACCCAGACACAAACTCGTTGTATCGAGCAGCTGACTCTTCTGGGGTGTGCATCCACAAATTCAGGATTCCAGTAGCAATCGTTGCGGTAGAGGTTGCCTCAAGAAGATTCTCGAGTGCGCCAAACAAGTCACCGCCAACATCAGGAACCCACAGTGCCCCGTACCCCAATGACTCAAGTTCCGCTGCAGCCTCGGCGGCGGCAGCGGCATCGCCGTAACGAAGCGCAGCACTCCAAACTCCAGTGGTCCCTAATGAGTGATTCACATCCGGCTGATTCATAGTCACCGTTCTAGCTCACTCACCCCACACACGGTGACCCGTTACTCATGCCCGGTGTGTGTAAGGCTTCACGCGTGAGTTCGCAGACCGATACCCTGAGCCGCCATCTCGAAGACTCCCCCACTCGCTCTCCTTGGTGGATTGGAGCCATTGCCGGACTCGCCTCGGCAGCGGCCGGTCTAGCAATCGGCGAATTGCTAGCCGGGATCTGGACCTCGCTGGAATCCCCTGTTGTCAGTGTCGGTAATCGGGTAGTGGACAACGTTCCACGGTGGCTCAAAACCTGGGCAATCGATACCTTTGGCACAAACGATAAAGCAGTTCTATTGGGCACAGTTGCACTGCTCGTTGCAATCGGTGCAGCGCTCATTGGCAGACTCGCCGTTCGTCGCGGACTGCGCTTTGGGCTGATTGGCATTGGAATCTTTACCGCTGTCGGAATGCTGGCATCGTTGGGACGAGGTACCGCCGGCCTCCTCGCACCACTTCCCACTCTGGCTGGGGGATTGGTAGCCGGCGCAACACTCGCCCTTCTTATGCATCGCGGCAATCTTGACTTTGCTGGGGAGCAAGCAGTGGCAGGCGAGCAAACTCTGCCAGCCCAAACTCTGCCGGCCCAAACTCCGCCAGCCCAGTCGATGTTGCTCAAGGTTCCAAACCGCCGGCAGTTCTTGGGAACAGCCGCTGGGGTGACAGCCGGAGCAATCGCTATTGGCGGTGCAGCCCGATGGCTGCGCAGCCAAGGTGCAGCAACTGCTGAGCGACTCAAGATTGTGTTGCCTCGGGCCACGAAACCCCTTCCCGACCCTCCTGCGGCTGTCGAACTTAGCGTTGCAGGAGCGGCCCCGTTCTTTACGCCCACGAGCGAGTTCTACCGCATCGATACTGCGCTCACGGTGCCACGAGTTGACCTGTCTACTTGGACACTCGAAGTCATGGGACAGGTCAGTAACCCCATCACCCTCAACTATGAGCAACTGCTTGAGCGGCCGATGATCGAGGCAGACATCACTATTGCATGTGTCTCGAATGAGGTCGGAGGCGACCTTATTGGCACTGCACGATGGTTGGGCTGCAGGCTCGACGACTTGCTCAAAGAGGCCGGAGTTTCGGATACGGCTGACCAGATTGTTGGTCGATCAGTAGATGGTTTCACCGCCGGGTTCCCGACAGCGCTCCTTGACGGCCGAGATGCACTTGTTGCTATTGCCATGAACGGTGAACCGCTACCTGCAAAGCACGGCTTTCCGGCACGACTCATTGTTCCGGGGGTCTACGGCTATGTCTCTGCAACAAAGTGGCTATCCCAGATTGAACTCACCACTTTTGAAGCTTTCCAAGGATATTGGATCCCTCGTGGCTGGTCGGTTGAGGGACCAGTAAAAACACAGTCTCGAATCGACACTCCGCGAAATGGGGCTCGGGTCAAAGCTGGCAGCACAGTACCGATTGCCGGAGTGGCTTGGGCACCAATCCGAGGAATCGTCCGAGTGGAGGTCCGCATCGATGACGGTCCGTGGCAAGAAGCCACCATGGGCCAGGAATATCAGGCAACCACGTGGCGGCAATGGAAGCTCGACTGGAAGCCCAGCAGCGGGGAACACAAAATTGCTGTGCGAGCAACCGACGGTGACGGCGAAACTCAAACCGACCAACTCGCCCCCGTGGCACCGGATGGCGCAACGGGCTGGCACACCATCACTGTTTACGCCGAGTAACTGACCTTCCGTACAAGGAAGATCGCTAGATCTGCATCTGCTCTAGAACGAGACCTGCGGCGGGGCCGTGTTGGCATCCGGTGCGTCATAGAACACACCTTTTTCAACCCCCGACATGCCCGCAAGAAATGACCACGGAATGGTGACTAGGGTGCGGTTGAGTGTTGCGCACGCATCGTTGTAATACTGCCGAGCAAACGCCAGCAAGTCTTCGGTGCGGCCAAGTTCCCCCTGTAGTTGCTGGAAGTTGGCCGACGCTTTGAGATCGGGGTACCCCTCTGCCACGGCAAACACGTTTGCTAGCGCTTGGCGCATCTCGCCATCTGCAGCAGATTTCTCGCCAATTGTGCTCGCCGTTTGAGCATCGGTTCTTGCTTTGGTGACTGCCTCGAGCGTGTCTCGCTCATGGCCCATGTAACCCCGAACAGTCTCAATCAAATTTGGGATGAGCTCGGCGCGTCGAGTGAGTTGCACATCTATTCCTGCGGATGCTTCGTCTACCGACACTCGCTGAGTGCGGAGCTTGTTGAGGCCGGTAGCAAAGAACAGCCCAACAAATACCAGCAACAAAACCAGAACAAACACGGCGATAACAATCATCAGGACCACTTCCTAGTTGGGGGATTCCCACCAAGACGGTAGGAGCATGAATGACAGGCTAGGGGGGACCCAACACAGCCAGTTGAAAGTAGGTAGCCGATCACCATGATCCGCCACCGCCACCGCCGCCGCCGGAACCGCCAGAGAACCCGCCGCCACCACCACTGCTTGCCTGGGATGCTGCGTAAGCCGCCGAGGCCCCCACGATGGCCGAATTGAACGATGCGTTCATGTCGTTCATTGAGTAATTCCGGCCCGTTCCCGCCCAGAGAATCCATGGCACCGCTGGTAGCGCTAATCCTTGAGCCTCGTAGCGTTGCGCCCAAGCCTCGGCCGACCCCAAGGCCACTGCCCAAGGCAAGTACTTGGGGTACCAGTCCAGGTGCTTGGCTGCCTCAAAACGTGACTCTGAGGAGTCAGTGGTGATGAACCTTGCAAAGCCACCCGTCCTTGACCAGACCTCTCGGCCGGCCTCGGTTCGTTTTGTCAACACACCCGGGTCGAACATCAGGCCCAGAGCAATAAGAGCAAACACTCCGAGCCCGCTCAGTAACGGCCACAGCGCAGATGCGTTGCTGCCAAAGAAATACCGCCCAATCAGAAAGAAGCTTCCAATCAGTGCCACCCAACCCAATGCAGCCACGGCAATTCCGTGGCCAGAGGAGATCAGATACTTCTTTGAGGCTTCACCCACAGCCGAGTGAAGTGCTTTCTTGGCCGCCGCAATCTGCTCACCTGAACCCTTGGACTTTGATACCTCGAAACTTTGCCCCTGAGCTGTCAGACCAATCGCCAACAGCATTGCGGTTTCGGCAGGCCATTGCGGAGTGACAGCGGGGTCAGCAATCACAGTGACAGTCCACGTGTCATCGTCTCCGGCAAGTTGCAACAAGCCGCGTTCGGCCAAGTCAAACAAGGTGGCCTGCAGAGCTTCTGATGAGTCCGTTTCGTCAAGAACCTTGACTCCCAAAGCGGGAAAAACTCCTTCCGGTGGTTCAAAAAGCACGGGGAACCCCGGCTCGGTCTCACGAGTTTTTGAGATCAGATAAAAGGCCAATCCGGCGGCTAGCAACCCAGCAAGAACCGACAGGGCAATGGTGAGCACAACCGAGCCTGTGTCATTACTGCCGGCGGGAGGAGGCGGCAGAGCATCACTCGGAAATGAGACCCTGACCGTGACAGGGGTAAACGGGTCGAGCGGGCCGGTCTCTACCCGCAGGCTGCTGCCCTCGATACTTGCCGTGCAAGGTGTGTCCTTGCCCTGAACGCATTCAGCCCTGTCGGGCTTGGTGGGCAATTGAGCGGTGATACTCACCGACTCCATCGGCATTTGCCAGCCCTGGCCAACTACGTCCCACCACCACAGAGTCTCGCCCTCCTCGCCCGGTTCAAGCGCACCGGTGGTACTCGACTTGATCTGATAGGTGTGCTCACCGGGAATCAAGATGACGTTGGCGTCGCCAATGCGTGCTGTCCTAGTTCCTCGCGCGCCGTCGACAATTGTGTAGGGCTCCTGCTGGCCATCTCTGGCAATGGACTGGATTTCTACCGGATGTTCAACACCGCTACGGCGTGGGTCCGCAGTATCAAAAATCCTGAAGATGCCTCGCTTGTTCGCCGGCATATTGGTTGTAATGACTTCTTCTGTACTCAGATCACCGTTCTTCGACAAGACCATATAGGACTCGTAATTGGTGATCGACGCGGTGTCTTTGACCTGCTCTGCAGAGGTAGAAATCGGATTGAGAAACAGCACGCCAAGCAGGCCAAGCAACAGCACTCCTCGCAGGACCCACACGAAGAATTTGCGGCCTCTTGACGAGCGGTTCATATGTTCACTCTCGATGAATCAACGAAGTTCATGGGCGCCGGGATCGATCAGGGTGCGGTCAATAAGGGGGCGATCTTGCGGAGTCCCTCTAACAGCGCCTGTTGGTCATCGTCGTTCAGGGCCAAGTAGGCCGGCAAGACAATCTCATCTGTCAACAACTCCGCTTCTTCACGTAGCTCGCGCTGCCCATCAGAAATTTCACCCGCCGCGTCGTTCCCCCAGCCAAACATGGCCATGTCATTAGGCCGTGAGATTGCGTGCGCAACCACCGAGTCAAGGCCCACGGCGCGAAGCGCTAGCAGGTGGGCACTACCGCGGAACTCTCGCAGCAAAGAGATCAGCTGCATGGCTCTAGCTGGCGCGTCCGCTGCTAACGGCATACGGCGTGCCCCCGCATAAAGAGTGAGCGCAGTTGGGTCTGCTGCATCGTTGACTTTGTCGGCGGCGGCAACAAAAGCCTCAAGGCCTTCAACACCTGTCAGCTTGCGGCGACCAAGTTCTGCCGCGCACTCCCAGAACGCTGCTGCTGCCACACTCGGAGCACAGATCTCGCTTCCGGTAGTCCATGCATCAGCGAGCACTGTTGGCTCAAAATACCCAAATGATGCCTGCACCATTGAGGCATCAACATCCCCGAGCACACCACCGCGACCAAGAAAATAAAACTTGAACCCATCAAGGCCCAACTCGGTTCCCTTATTCATGGTTTCTGCAACAAAGTAATGCGCCCAACCAAGGTCTCGTATTTGAGGGCAAGCCTCAGCAAGAAGTTCATCTGGAGTCATCACGATATCTTTGCAGGCACAGCCCGGCTGCAGTGCAAAAAGTGGTTCCTTGGAACTCTTTGCCTGACAGGGCTAGGTTTCGGCGGCGGCGAAGTACGACCTCAGATCTAGCCACTAGGGGGAACATGAACGAGATTTCGGATTCAGCTATTGCAGAGGATGGCGATTTTTCGGCTCGGGCAGCTTCGTTGCGCTCACGGACTGCGGTGCAGAGTCAGAACCGCGAGGCTTGGCTGGCTCTGTTCGCCGAGGATGCCGTAGTACAGGACCCAGTTGGCCCATCAGCTTTTGATGAGACTGGCCTAGGCCATCACGGAACCAAGGCAATTGCTGCTTTCTGGGACACCGTGATTGCACCGAATCCAATCAGCATGAGCATCCACGGCTCATACGCTGGAGCACAAGAGGTTGCCAACGTCATCACCATCACTACCGAGTTCCCTGATGGGTCGCGTGCAGAGGTTCCCGGCGTGGCTATTTACAAGGTAAACGCGGCAGGAAAAGTTGTTTCTCTGCGGGCATTCTGGGAGATGGAACAACTCAGGTTTGTTGCAGCCCCGGGCTAGAAGTTACTTACCGCTGACTTGGTGACCGCGCAGGCGGGCGACCTCATAGCAAGCAACGGCGCCAGCCGAGGCCACGTTCAGTGATGCCAGCCGGCCGTGCAGGGGGATCGAAGCAATGAGATCGCAGCGCTGCCGAACCAGTCGAGACAACCCCTTACCCTCGGCACCCAAAACTAGGCAAACCCCCGACTGGGCAACCTCTAGGTCATGAACCGCAGTGTCTCCATCCATGTCGAGTCCAACAGTCCAGATGCCAGCGGCCTTCATGGTTTCGATCGCAGTTGGTAGGCCACCAACTAGGGCCATTGGCAAATATTCAATTGCACCAGCGGCAGTCTTGGTGACCGTGGGAGTGACATGAACTGCTCGGTGCTTTGGCAGAATTACCCCTGTCACACCGGCGCATTCGGCAATGCGCAACAGCGCACCCAAGTTGCCCGGGTCGGTTACTCCGTCAACAGCCAACAAGAACGGAGCATGGCCATCGACAGTCTCGAACAATTTCTCTAGCGGAGTCTCGGCAATTTCACCGGCTCGGGCAACGATTCCTTGCGGGGCATCGGTGTGACTTACCGAATCGAGTTTGGCTCGGCTCACGTGTGTGACGGGAACCCGAAGCTCATCGGCAAGGTCCAAGATGTCAGAGATGATGTCGACTCGCTCAACCTCATTCGAGATCACAATCTCATATGTACGGCGCTCTCCCGCAAGCAGTAGTTCGCGTACCGCTTGGCGACCCTCCACTTGAGTACCACCTAGGCCCCGGTCCTTGTTTGCTGGGCGCGCCGCGTCGCGACCACCCGTTCGCCCACCGGTTCGTGTGCCAGAACTTCGAGCGCCAATGCTTCGGGCCCCGGTGGCCCCGCGAACAGCACTCGGCTGAGCCGCTGACGACCCTGAGGCACCCCTACGCTGTCCGCCAGCAGAACGAGCACCAGGTGCTCCCGGCTTCTGCCCGCCCGGTTTCGAGCCGGCACGCGCTTTGCTGCCGCCTAGCTTCCCACCTGATTTAGCTCCACCAGACTTAGGTCTGCCAGATTTGGCTCCACCAGATTTGGCTCCACCAGATTTTGCTGCGCTCATGGCTGCACTCCTTGTTGCTCACTCATCTCTGCTCACTCATCTCTGCTGCCTCAATCTCTGCTGACTCCAGTAACGCAGAGGCTAGGCAGGCAATCCCTTCGGATCGGCCGAGGCCACCGATCCCCTCTGCACGCCTGCCTTTGACTGTTACCGGCGCACCGACTCGGGCAGACAAAATTTGTTGCATCTGTTCACGCCGAGATGCCAGTTTGGGTTTCTCTGCAATGACCGAACAATCAACGTTGACTACAGACCATCCCTCTACGGCGAGCATCCGAACAATCTCATCTAACAGTTGCAGGCTGTCAGCGCCTCGCCACCGCTCGTCCGTATCTGGGAAGTGGGCACCTAGGTCACCTAGCCCAGCAGCCCCAAGCAGTGCCTCGCCTACAGCATGGCTAATCACGTCTGCATCAGAATGTCCGTGGAGTCCGAGTTCACCATCAAAGTGCACCCCACCGAGCACCAGTGAACGATCCGGGTCGTCAGAAAACCTATGAACATCAAATCCATTGCCGATCCGCAAACTCATGTTGTTCAGTCTCCCCCACTCAGCACCCCGAAGGCGATTACAACCCGCAACCGCCCAAACAACTCGGATGGTTTTGGTCGATAATCGAACAGAATCACACGAGTGTGAAGTGACATCCGGCATTAGCTGTTTTTTGCCATCGTGACATTAGGTTCACCGCTAGGGCGAGATTGCCATCGAGACATTAGGACCGTTGAGCTAAGCGGGTTCGGTCAGGACAAGTACTTCTCCTGCACCAAACCCCAAGCGATTCACGACACCACTGGAGCGATCAAGCACCTGATCCAGGCATAACAATCTGCGGAGCTCGTCTTTCTTCTTGATTTCTGGCGGCGAGTCGAAAACACACAGCACAAGGCGTTGTTATTGGCGCTGTTGTGTCATCGAGGGTCCGCACCCCGGGTAGGCAATGCGGCCCCTCGGTGCTTTTTCTGTCCGGCCTTGCCATTTCCGCATTGAAAAATCTTTGGATCAACCACTTTTGTTTTGCTATCGTGAATTAGTCGTAATTGGGCGGCCAACGAAAAGGCGGAAACATATGAGAAAACAAGGTTCACTTCTAGTGGTTCTGACAGCGGCGTGTGTGGCGTTATTCGCAGCGTGCGTACCTGCACCAGTCCCAACCACGACCACCACAACCACCACGACGGTTGCACCAACGACCACCACAACCGAGGCCCCGGCCACAACCACCACCACGGTTGCACCTACGACCACCACTACCACGATTGCACCAGTTGACTGCACCGCAACACCAGCCCCGTACGTCAACCTCAGCGGCTGCGACCTGACTGACGCCAACCTGTACGAAGCCATTTTTTATATCGCCGTCCTGCGCAACACCAACCTGACGGGAGCGAACCTTGTCCGCGCCAACCTGCTCAACGCCGACCTGACCGGCGCTACCCTGACCGGCGCCCTCCTATTCGAAGCCGACCTGCGCTACGCCAATCTGACCGGCGCCGACCTGACCGACGCCAACCTGACCGACGCCCTGTGGCAGGACACGACTTGTCCGAATGGTGTTGTCCAATCAACGGAATGCCCACGCACAGCAGCAGGCTGACACGCACACCCACTAACTAAGCGAAGGCCCCGACACAACGTCGGGGCCTTCCACATTTTTACGACCCCAACCCCGTTGCTTATGACCCCGACCCTTTCTCGTATCGATACACAAAAGATTCTGGGTTCCTACTGGGTGCCGCTGGACTGCTGCGATCCGCACCACACGTGATAGGGCCGCCTGCCGGTTCGTAAAGATGATGGTGACCTTGGGAGTCCTCGTAATGTCACGTGTCAACCCGTTCGGTCAAACAACTAAATCGGCGACATTAGGACGTCATATTTTGCCTAATGCTGGATGTCACTTCACACCGAGTTAGGTCAGAACAGGGCGTCAACTAACAGCGCTGCAGCAGAAACCACCAAAGTGATGAGCACAAGCCGCTGAAATGTTGGACCTGCCAGACGACTACGTAATCGCAGACCAACAGGAGTCATAACAGCAACCGCAACACAAGCAGCCGCTGCCCCGAGCAACCTGTCAGATGTCATCTGCCCATTCCACAAAAGAATGACCAACTGCGCCAAGCCCGTCACCCCAAATATCAGCGTGATGGAATGGATGTAAGCACGTATAGGCAGCTGATACATGTGAGTCCACGTTGCAACTATCGGCCCCGACACCCCAATTGCGCCCTGCATCGTGCCTGACAGCAGGCCGACTGCAGGTGACCAGCGGTGCGTTGTTGCAGCAGACAGCGCAAGGTCGGGCTTGCGAAAGAATTGAACAATAAACACAAAGATCGATATGGCCAGAACAATCAGCAGCGGCTCTTCTGGAAGGCGAACCAGAGCAATGGTTCCGATAACTGCCCCGACTATGCCAAACCCGCATAACCGGCCTAGGTCTCGGGTGTGCGCTCGTGCGTCTCGGCTTTCCCAAAACAGATACACGTTGGATGCCAAGTTTGGAATTGCAACGATCACCACTGCATCCTCAACCCCGAGGACTAGTGAGATCACCGGAATCGCAAAAACCGGATACCCCAGGCCAGTCACACTCTTTACCAAGGCCCCAAAGGCCGAGGCTAGGAACACCACCAATAATTGTGTACTAGTCATCCTTGCTCTGTTGGCGTAGTGGATTGCAGTGAAGCAAGCAGAGCCTCGGCGATGATCCGATCGGCGGTTTCGGTAAGTTTTAGGTTTGAACGCTCGCCTTCTATCAGGATGATTGGCTGACCAAGGGCTTCGACTAGGCCCGCATCGTCTGTGGCTTGGCCATCGCCCTCATAGGCCCGGCGTAGCAGATCAGCCCGAAAACCTTGTGGAGTTTGCACTGCTCGAAGCTGATCACGATCAACTACAGCACTCACTCCAAGCACAGCACTGTCTGCATTAGCACTGTCTGCACTAGCACTGCTCGGTGCAATCGGGCCGACTGACCGAATTGTGTCTACAACTCGAACTGCGGGTACTACTGCGGGCGCATCAGCACGAACTGCTGCAATCACACGTTCAAATAGTTCAACAGATGCTAACGGGCGTGCGGCGTCGTGGACCAAGATCACCGTTGCCTTCGCAGGAATTGCCGCTAAACCAGCGCGCACCGACTCAGAGCGGCTGTCACCGCCAGCTACCACCGCAGTTGCAGCGGCCACAGTGCCATCTGCTGTTGCTAGCGAAGCGGCCGGCAGCACAGCAACTACCCCATCGCAGGCAGCAGCGGCAGTGCGAGCGGCGTGATCAATCACTCTGGCACCCGCTAAGGAGTCAAACTGCTTCAGAGACCCAAAGCGCTGCCCCGACCCGCCAGCAAGCAGCACGCACCAAACCGAATCCACCTGTTCACTTACTGACGCATCATGCACTCGTGCATCTTGGGAAACCTCAAGTCCTGTCTGATTTGCGGGCTCTGACATTCCCTCAAGCTACTGCCCAAGCACACAGCCCAAGCGATGCGGCAGAAGTCACATGCTTTATCGGTACGATGGAGAATGTGACTGATATGGATCTGCTGCTCGGTGTTGAACTTTTTGACCATTTCGATGAGGACGACCATCGCCAACTCGCCGATGCCTCAGAGACTCTGGTGCTAACGCGAAGCGATGTTGTCTTTGTCGAAGGAGTCGAAGCGGACGCTTGCTATGTGGTGATTAGTGGCCGTATCGCAATAGCAAACAAGTCCTTTGACGGTCGCGAATCCATGATTGCGATGATGGAGCGCGGCGATTTGTTCGGCGAGATGGGACTGTTCGATGGCCTCGGAAGATCTGCCGAGGCTCGGTCCCTTGAGTCCTCAGCGGTGATTCGGATCCCGTATGAGGTGTTGCGAAGTATCTGGGAAAATAAGCCGGAGCTCTTGTGGTCCGTGGTGCGCCTGCTGAGTCAGCGGATCCGCTCGACTGACGAGGCGCTTGCCGACTCGTTCTTTTTGGATGTGACTGGCCGCACGGCAAAGCACCTGTTGGAACTAGCGGGCGACCTTGACGAGTTTGAGATTCCGATTACTCAAGAAGAACTCGCCGGCTTGGTCGGTGCTTCTCGGGAGCGCGTCAATAAGGCAATCGCAAGTTTTCTTAAACTGGGCTGGATTGAACAGAACGACCGTTCCTATCGGATATTGAAGCGCAGAGAACTCGAGATCCGCTCCCGCTAACGGCCCAAGAATCCAAGCGCCTTGTTCCATGCGTCCGCTGCATCGCTTGGGCGGTGTGTTGGCCTAGTTGCGTCATGCACAAACCCGTGGTCGGCACCGTTGTATTGCTCAACTTTCACTCCGGCCGCGATCAGTTCTTGAACATCTTCCGCTGGGGTGTAGCCATCCTCTGATCCAATGACCGCCATCACATGCCCGGGCAGTGCTTTCTGAACAGCTTGCAATGGGTCGGCTTGTCCGGGTCCGGCCCAGGCGGGTGGCACATGGACCATGCCGTAAAAGGCGACCACGCTGCTAAAACGATCCTGCACCGAGGCTTTGAGCGCATACATCCCGCCCATGCAAAACCCAATGAGCCCAACGGTCTCGCAACCTGTGGCGTCTGCGGCAGCAACCGCGTCTTCAAGAAGTTGGCTGTCTAGCAACTGAAACAACGCTTGGCTTCGAGACTCGAAGAAGTCGGGGTCTGTTGGCCCTGCAAGATTCTGGCCGGGGAATGGCTCAAAGGAGCAGACCGACCATCCGGTGCGAGCAGATAGTGAGTCGCACATGTCGGTAAACAACGGCCGAAGGCCCATGATGTCGGGGATGATAACCAATCCTCGATCAGCCGATTCCGGCCGAGCTAGGTACGCCGGGGTTGCAGAATCCAAATTGATGTCCATGTCCGCAAAGTTACCGTTCCAGCTCTTGTTACATGGCGGGCTGGATCACGCGTAACGGTCAAGAATGCTTGACTCGGCAATGCGGGCAAGAGCGTTCTTGATTGTTCGAGCCCAGTGATCGCCCACACCCTCTACTGCGGCGAGTTCATCTACGGTTGCTCGCCTGAGCTTGTCGAGCGCACCAAAATGCTCAACGAGCCGGTCGACAATATCATCGGGCAGCCTTGGAACTCGAGAAAGTATTCGGTAACCACGAGGCTCAATTGACGCATCAAGGTCGTCTGTCTGCCCGGACAGATGTGTGGCCTGAACCACTTCTTCTGCATCGAGCAGAGCATCAACTTCAAGATCGGACAGTGTCTCGATTGCTTGTTCAAGGTTCCACTGCATGTCCGACTGGAAGTAATCGCGAACCACAAGGCGCCGCTCGTCTTCGATTCCTCCCATGAGTTCTCGCAGTTGCAGCCCGATGAGTCGACCATCTGTGCCAAGTTCAGTGAGGTACTGCTCAATCTCTTGGGAGATACGAGCAACCAACTCGGCCCGCTGCAACAGAGTCACGACGTCTCGGAGAGTCACGATGTCTTCAACCTCTAGCGAGGTCAAGTTTGAAGAGACTTCATCAAGGCGCGCTTTATACCGCTCGAGTGTTTGAAGCGCCTGATTGCAACGGCTCAGGATCGATGGAATTGGCTCAAGCTGATAGCGGTCATTCTTTGTGTAGACCGTCACCACTGCCATGTCTTCTGAAACCGACAGCACTGGAACCCCGATTGACCGAGCAACTCGCTCGGCTGTGCGGTGCCGGGTTCCTGTCTCTTCTGTTGGGACGTTCGGGTTTGGCACCAGATGCACATTGGCTCTGGCTATGTAGTCAGCGTCCGGTGTGAGGACAATTGCACCATCAGTTTTGGCTAATTCAGACAGCCTCTGCGGAGAAAACGAGGCGTTGATCAAGAATCCGCCAGAGGAAATATTCAGTACCTCTGGGCCGTCACCGATCACGATCAATGCGCCCATACCGGCTTTAAGAATTCGATCTAGGCCCTCTCGAAGTGGCCGCCCTGGAGCAACGGCGGCGAGAGCGCTCAACAGTTCGGTGCTGTGACGCTGATCTTGACGTTGACTCACTACACACCCTTTCGTTGCTCAGCCACACGCTTATTGAGCAACCTGGCGGGCAAGCCAGCGAGGAGCAAAGTGTGGAACATTTCGCATTCTAGTGGGGGGCGCGCAGTTTGAGGCAGCAGATTTATGCCTTTGGGTTGACAGAGCAGAACACTCTTCGGGCTAATGCAACCCAAGGAGCTCAATCGCTGCTGCTAACGAGGGCACCCTCAGCAGCTCAATCTCGGCGTCAGTGTCGGGCGCAGAACGAGGAACCACGGCAGTGCTAAAGCCTAAACGGGCAGCCTCGGCGACTCGCCGCTCAATACGACCCACTTGGCGGATCTCTCCCCCGAGGCCCACCTCTCCGCAGGCAACCATCGAAGCTGGGATTGGCACTCCGGCCACTGCAGATGCCAGCGCCAGACAAATGGCGAGGTCGGCACCAGGCTCAACCACTTTTACTCCGCCGACTGCATTTGCATACACATCAAGTTGCTGGATCCGGATGCCGGCTCTTCGCTCGAGGACTGCGAGCAGCAAAGCCAAGCGCCCGCTATCTAGGCCCTGACACGAACGACGCGGTTGAGGAAGTTGCGAGGATGCAACCAGAGTTTGAACCTCAACTAAGAGCGGGCGATGGCCTTCTAGTGCAGGAGTAACAATCGAACCGGGGATTCCGGGGCGGCGATCTCCGATAAAGAGCCCAGATGGATCTGGAACTGGCTCGAGGCCGGCGGCCACCATGGCAAAAAGACCGAGCTCTTCGGTGGAACCGAAGCGATGCTTTTGTGCCCGCAATAGTCGAAGCGCATGGTGGCGATCACCCTCAAAGGAGAGCACGGTATCTACAACGTGTTCGAGCACTCTGGGGCCAGCCAACTGACCATCTTTTGTGACGTGCCCTACAAGTAACACCGTGGTGTTCGTGGTCTTAGCCGTTTGCACCAAGCGATGCGCGCATTCGCGCACTTGGGTCACCGACCCTGGGGCAGATGTAAAGGCTGGATCATGAAGGGTTTGTATGGAGTCCACCACGCAGATCTCTGGCCGGACCTCGGTGATGTGATGAATCACATTGGGCAGAGAGGTCTCTGCAGCAAGCAACAGGTTGTCCTGCAAGGCCCCTAGCCGATCAGCTCGCAGGCGAACCTGATCGGCGGACTCCTCGCCTGTGATGTACAAAACGGTGGCCCCAGCGGCAGCCCGAGCGCCCATGAGTTGCAGAACAAGCGTGGATTTACCTACCCCAGGCTCGCCTCCCACAAGTGTGACGCTGCCGGGTACTAGTCCACCGCCAAGCACCCGGTCGACCTCAGGGATGCCTGTGGGTACTGGCTGGCCATCTTGGGACCGAACCGCTGTGATCGGCACAGGCGGAACCGGAGGGTGAGTGAGCCCAGCGATACTCGAGGGA
>JBIKPA010000139.1:0-7601 GCA_044357715.1 Microthrixaceae bacterium | reverse complement strand
GAGTGGATTCACGCTGATGCCACTGTGTGGAGCACCGAGGACAAGTTTGATCTGTGCGTCGTGTTCTATCTCCAAGTTCCTCAGGCACAGCGAACTGCGGCCTTTGCAGCGGCAGCGCAGTGTCTGGCCCCTGGAGGGACGGTCCTAGTTGTAGGTCACGATCGCGCAAATCTGCTCGACGGGTTTGGCGGGCCGCAAGACATCAATGTTTTGTATTCGGCAGACGAGGTTGAACAAGATCTGTTGGCATCGGACCTACCGGATCTTGTTATCGATCACGCAGGCCAGAAGCTTCGTGCAGTTGAAACTGCAGACGGCGGGGCGGTGGCGATCGACTGTTTAGTCCGTGCCCACAGGGCCACATGAAGAGGTGGGCACAGAAACCTAGCCGCCGCTCGTGCCATATGTTTCAGCTGTGTTTTTGAGTTGCTGAAGTACCTGCGGCTTGCTCGAAGGGCCGGACGGTCTGCTTGTCGCGCACAGCCGCGCGCAATGTGCGAAACTTGATTCGGTGAGTAACGAGTTGATTGAGACAGTTCAAAGCGAAGCTACAGACCGCATGGCGCGTGCTGTGGCTCATACCAAGTCAGAGTTTGCTGGTGTTCGGACTGGCCGGGCAACCCCCGCGCTAGTCGAGAAGTTGCCAGTTGAGTACTACGGGTCAACGGTTCCGCTTCAGCAGTTGGCGGGTTTTTCGGTTCCCGAGGCGCGAATGCTCTTCATCACGCCGTTTGATAAGGGCGCAATGCCGGCAATAGAGAAGGCACTACAGAATTCTAATCTCGGCCTCAACCCATCTAATGATGGAATAACGGTGCGGCTTGCTTTCCCGCCGCTGACCGAGGAGCGTCGCAAGGAGTTTGTGAAGCTCGTTAAGGCAAAGGCCGAAGACGGAAGGACTGCGGTGCGCAGTGCTCGAAGGGATTCGCGCAAGGATCTAGAAGCACTCGAAAAAGACGGTGATATCTCCGAGGACGATTTGCAGCGTGCAGAGGCCGGTCTGGATCGAACGACAAAGCAATTTGAGGCCGAAATTGATGAAGCCTTGGGCGCGAAGACTGTGGAGCTCCTTGAGGGGTAAGTGTGCAGAGCGATTTCTTTGGGGGGTTTCCCGATGAACTTCCTCGATAAGACAGTTTGAGAATGTCAGAAGGAGAGAACATGAGTGACCAGAATGATCCTGAAGAGGGTCGTGTCGAAGGCGTAAGAATTATCGGAGCGCAAGAAGCGGCTGAGGCGGCTTCTCGTACCGATGTTGTGCGTCGCCGGCGTGGAGGCCAGAAGAAATACGGCGATCGCCCTGACGGGCCTGAAGCCGCTTCGGATCTTCCTAAGGTCACCATTTCAACAACTGAGGATGACCCAGCGTTGAATCCTGAGCGGTTCGGGTCGTCGGTGAGTTCCTCTGATCTTGACGGCCTTGCCGATGGTCCGATCTGGGCGGAGTCCCCTGTGGAACGTTATGGCCCAACTGACGAGAACGGCGAGCGAATCGAAGTGGGTCACGCTCGGATTCTTCCTGCAGAGTCCGACCCGGATGAGCCACTTACGATTGATGCCGATGAGCCCTACGGGGATCCCCGCTACATGGCCGACCCAGACGAATTCGATCGGACTGCAACTGAGCAGCCTTACGCAGATGAAGACTCCTTTGTGTTGCCGCACTGGACCGAGCCGCCGACCGGACAGGTCCCTAAGGTTGTGATTGGAGAGGACGCTCCCGATCCAGAGCCGCTTGCTACTCACTCTAATCAGCCGCGCTGGCGTGATGAAGGCGAGCGTGAAGTGGGCACAGACTTTGATGATTTGGTCGACAATGCTCCGCTCCTTGGTGCTCTGAGTGGAGATAGCGGCGCTTCTACTGCTGATCAGTTCTTCGCTGACGAATCTGGAGACGTTGAGGACGGTGTCGATTCCGAGGACTCCATGGATGACTTTTCCCCTGAGGGAGATTTCTCCGAGCTTGATTCTCCGAGAGCTGGATCAGGTCGCCGTCGCAGACTAGGTGCGGCCGCCGGGGGAGACGATGATGGATCCGACGATGAGTTAGTAGGCGCAGTTAGCCCAGACGGGTCAAGTCAGCGATCGGCTTCGGAACAACAACCCGGAGGTGCTGCAGGCGGCGAACGTAACTTGGGAACCGCAATTGCCGTTGGGGTGGGCCTGGTGATTCTGGGCCTTGTGTGCTTCAAGCTTGGTGCGCTTCCAACCGCCATTCTGGCAACAGTTATCATCACTTTTGCAGCATTTGAATACTTCACAGCAGTTCGTAGTAGCGGTCATAACCCCGCAGCACTGCTTGGGTTAGTAGCAGTTGCCGGGTTGGTCTTCGCCACCTACACATCGGGGTTGAGCGCATTCCCAGTAGTGATAGGGCTCACGGTCATTTCTTCGCTGTTGTGGTATCTGTGGGTTGCTCCTGGCGAGCATTCGGTCATGAATCTCGGACTGACATTGCTTGGTGTGTTGTGGGTTGGGTTTCTTGGCTCCTTCGCGACCCTGTTTCTTGGTCTAGGCAAACAAATGCAGGATGCGAGTTCATCTCTGACATCTAACCCCGGGATTGGTGTCCTGATTGCCGCAGTCATTGTTGCGGTGAGCCACGATGTTGGCGCTTACTTCGTTGGCAAATACATGGGTAGTACTCCGCTGTCTGCGGCTAGCCCAAACAAGACTCAAGAAGGTCTCATCGGTGGTGTGCTGAGCGCCATAGTGGCAACTGTTGTAATCGTCGGATTCTTCGGTGTGTCACCGATCGGTGACAGCATCGCCAAGACCATTGTGTTCGCAGTCCTTTGTGCAATTGCAGCGCCGCTCGGGGATCTCAGCGAGTCATTCATCAAACGTGACCTGAAGGTAAAAGACATGGGCTCGGTGCTTCCCGGCCACGGCGGGGTGCTTGATCGATTCGATGCGCTGCTCTTTGTTTTACCTACAGCTTATTTCGTCACCGTGTTGTTCAACGTTTGGACTTTGGCTGCGTCCTGAGGTTCACGGGCATTCGGCAACCCTGCCATTGAGTCTTTCCTGAGAACAATCAGCAGTCGTGTCCGGTTCGGTGCCTTGGGCCTCGGTAGCATGGAAAAATCATGACTACGGTTGCAGTACTCGGCTCAACAGGATCTATCGGAATGCAGACCCTTGAGGTTGTTGCATCTCAGGCTGATCGCTTTGAGATCGTTGCCCTTGGCGCTGGGAGTTCGATCAAGGAACTCGCAGCCCAAGCTCACATTGTGAGACCAAAAGTGGTGGGAATAGCCGATGAGTCTCAGGTGGCCGAATTAGCCGAGTTGTTGCCTGCTGGTGTGGCAATCGAGGCAGGCCCACAGGCACTGGCCGCGCTGGCAGTAGAAGCCGAGATCGTAGTCAACGGTGTGGTTGGGTTTGCCGGCCTACCCGTGACTATGGCAACGCTAAGCGCTGGCCGCAGATTGGCACTTGCAAACAAAGAGTCTCTTATCGCAGCCGGCCCAGTGGTGCAGCAAGTCCGCACTACTCCGGGGGCCGAGTTGATTCCTGTCGATAGCGAGCATTGTGCACTCCATATGTGTCTGCGTGCCGGAGAGGGCACTGCACGGTTGTCTACTTTGGTTCTCACTGCCTCGGGCGGGCCGTTTCGTGGGATGGGTTCGCAGGAATTGGCCAACGTCACCGTTGAAGAGGCGCTGAAACACCCAACTTGGAGCATGGGCCCCAAGATAACGATCGACTCTTCTACATTGCTCAACAAAGGCCTAGAGGTCATCGAGGCACATGAGCTGTTCGGAGTCGATTACGACCAGATTGATGTAGTCGTACATCCGCAATCGATTGTGCACTCCATGGCCGAGTTCAGCGACGGCGCAACGATTGCGCAACTCTCTATGCCAGATATGCGCTTGCCGATTGGTTATGCCTTGGCATACCCGGACCGAATCGACACGGCGTTCGGCTCCATGGACTGGTCAACGGTGGGTTCTCTCACCTTTGAGCCGCCAGATCGAGAAAAGTTTAGGTGTTTGGATCTTGCCTATGCGGCAGGCCGATCAGCTAAGACAGCCCCAGCTTGGCTCTCAGCAGCTAATGAGATCGCGGTTGAGGCGTTCTTGTCTAGACGAATTGGGTGGGCATCAATTGCGGATCTGATTGAGGCCGCAATGCAGCTTTGGCCCGGCAATCCGGCCGACTCACTTGAGGCCGTCCTAGATGCCGATGCCGCGGGCCGGCGAGTGGCACATGAACAACTGAACTCAGGTCGATTCGACCTAGAACCGTTTGCTACGGGAGGAACAAGATGAGCACTGATCAGACGACTCAAGGAGGTTCTGACTCTACTCAGGCCTCTGCTCAGGACTCTGGGGCACTCCCCGGCGAGCCAGTTCTAGCCGAGCCCACACAGGAGCAGTTGCAAGAGGAACGACACGACCTTGCCGGCGTCGTTGGCAGCCCGTTGTCTCGAGCTCTTCGCTTGATTGGGCTAGTTGCAGTAGTCGTGTTGCTCGGAATGCGGCAGGGCCTCTCAATGCTGGTGGTAGTAGCGGCCATCGTCATTATGATTTTCTTACACGAACTCGGCCACTTCATGATGGCTCGGCGCGCCGGTATGTTGGTGACAGAGTTCTTTATTGGCTTTGGGCCTCGCATCTTTTCTTTCCGAAGAGGTGAGACTGAATATGGACTCAAAGTCATACCCGCTGGTGCGTACGTCAAGATCATCGGTATGAGCAACATGGAAGAGGTTGACCCCGCTCTGGAGTCGCGGACCTACCGGCAGAAGTCTTGCTCGCAGCGAGTTGGAGTGGCAGTTGCTGGATCAACGATGCACTTCTTGATTGCCTTTGTGCTGTTGTTTATTCAGTTCGCATTTATCGGTGGTCCAGATGCGGGGCGCTGGCAGGTTGGTGAGCTCACAGAAGGTGGAGCAGCCCAAGAGGCAGGTGTTCTTCCTGGCGATGAGGTTGTGGGCTTTAACGGTTCTGCAATCTCAAGTTTTGATGACTTCCGCTCTCAAGTCGGCTCGGCAGAGGCGGGTGAAGTCGACTTCGATGTGGTGCGCGACGGTAAGGCGCTCACTATTCCAATCAGCTTGTCGACGCGCGTCAAAATTATCGGCACCGTAGGTGAAGACATCGACGTTCTCGATAACGGCGAAGCGCTTGTGGTTGGGGGGTCGCCACCTAACGGTGTGGCTAGTACTGCTGGCCTCACCGAGGGAGCCAACTTGCTTGCGGTCAACGGAGTTCAGGTGGATTCCCTCGAGCAGGTGACAGCTGCATTAGCGGACTCATCCGAGGGCGAGTTCACGCTGACGACACAGTCTGCCGACGGGGCTACTGACACGGTCACGATTGACCTCGGAAGCGAGGTTGCCACAACCGAGCCGACTGCGTTTGTTGGCGTTGGCCAGCAGCCAGTTCTAGAAACCCAGTCCGTACCTTCAGCGGCTTGGAGCACGGTTACAACGTTTACGCGAACTGCTCAGGCCAGCATTGTTGGTGTCGGAAAGTTCTTCTGGCCACCAAATATCTACGCCTTTGTGAGTTCCACGATCACCGGTGACGCGCCCGCTGATTCAACCACGCAAGCCACGCCGGCTGAGGATACCCCCGCTAGCGCTTCAGCAAACCGGCCGATCTCAATCATCGGTGTAGCAATGTTGGGCCGAGACCTGTCCTCAGAGAACATCTCTAACCTGATTCAGTTTCTTGCGTTGTTAAATATCTTTATTGGAATTTTCAATCTCATCCCGCTGTTGCCCTTTGACGGTGGGCATGTAGTTATTGCGTTGTACGAGCGATTCCAAGAAAAGCGGAAGCGAACTGACCAGCGCTACCTTGCCGACGTGTCACGGATGGCCCCGGTCGCCTATGTGGTTATTTCTGTGCTCGCCGTTGTGGGCATTCTTGCGATGTTCTTAGATATTACGAAGGGCGTCAGCTTGTAGTCCGAACAATTGCGTGGCACGTGTCGGTTGGCAGCCGTGAGCGCCTACTAACTTGGGTACATGGACGCAGGCGCAGTGACATTTCCTAGACGTGTAACTCGGGGCATCACCGTTGGCGATGTCGCTGTTGGTAACGGTGCGCCAATCACGGTTCAATCCATGACAACCACCAAGACTGCCGATGTTGATGCCACTCTCCAGCAGATTTATGCCCTTGCGGCGTCTGGTTGTGACATTGTCCGTTGCACATGCAATGACCTAGCAGCAGCAGAAGGGCTAGCCAGAATCGTTCCCCGGAGTCCGATTCCCGTCATTGCGGACATTCACCATCAGTACAAAATGGCGTTAGCAGCGCTCGAGGCTGGCGTGCAGGGTCTTCGCTTGAATCCGGGAAATATTAGAAAGCCAGAGCACATCAAGGCAGTGGCTTCAGAGGCGAGAGACCGAGGCGTACCCATTCGTATCGGTGTCAATGGTGGCTCACTCGATCCTTTGCTCTACGAAAAATACGGCGGAACTGTTACCCCCGAGGCAATGGTCGAATCGGCACTCACAGAGATTGCCTACTTCGACGAAGTTGGTTTCGACTTGATCAAAATCTCGGTCAAGGCATCCAACGTGCCGTTGATGATCGAGGCGTACCGGCAGTTGGCCGATGCCACTGATCATCCTCTTCACCTTGGTGTCACTGAGGCAGGCCCGTTGCCGGGTGGGTACATTAAGGCAACAGCAGGGATTGCAACTTTGCTCGCCGAAGGAATTGGCGACACCATCAGGTACTCGTTGACTGCTGACCCAGTGGAAGAAGCGAAGTCTGGACGACTGTTGCTTGAGTCCTATGGGCTTCGCGAGCGCAAGAACGTAGACCTCATAGCCTGCCCGAGTTGTGGCCGGGCAGAGATTGATGTGATTGCAGTTGCCGAGGCTGCGCAACTGGCATTTGCTGGCAAAGAACTCCCCTTGCAAGTAGCAGTAATGGGTTGTGTGGTGAATGGTCCCGGCGAGGCACGTGATGCCGACATCGGTATTGCTGCCGGCCGGCATCGAGGTCACCTTTTCGTTAAAGGGATCAACGTTGCAGTGGTTCCTGAAGATGAAATGGTTGACACACTTGTTGAGTGGGCAGAGTTCATCTCTGAGCACGGTACGGAAGCCGCACTAGCTCGAGTCGACACTGAAAAAGCCAGACGCGAAGCAGAAAAGGATCGCGCAGCCCTGCTCGAAGAACAGGGCGATGACGCCAACGCAAGTGAGCAGCGAGTGGACCTTATCCACAAAAAGTTCGAGGGCTGAGTTACTCGAGTGCTGGCGTGCTGAGCACGCCTAGTTCGTTGATCAAGCGATGTAGCGCCTCTGGATCCTCTTGCATGACCTGATGCCCAACGTCGCAGAGAACGCGCAACTGAGCCTTAGGTACAGCCTTTACCAGCATCTCGGCATGAGCCGGGGGAGTGAGTCGGTCAAGGTCACCAACCACCACCAAGGTGGGAATGCTCACGTGCGTCAGGTCGTCGAGTACGTCATGTGTTGCGATTGCACGTCCCGCATCTTGAGCAATAGTGGGATTGGACTCAGCGAGCATTACTCGAACTTGTTCAACAGCTTTGGCTGTTGGGTGCCTTCCGAAAGCCCAACGAACGAGAACGACCGACAAGTTGTTCTTGCGCCATAGTCGGCC
>JBIKPA010000138.1:0-7606 GCA_044357715.1 Microthrixaceae bacterium | reverse complement strand
TGAGCGTACAGATCTGAGCGTGCAGAGCGGAACTGCGCCACAATGGACAAAGAAGTTCATCAAGGTGGCGAAAATAATTTCTAGGCGGGTGTCAACCTGACACGCTCCCCAGGCGTTAAAGAGGCATGTGGTGCAAGATTCAGCAGATGACAGCGGGTTCAGAAGCTTCTACGAGCGACTGCAGCCACGCGCCATCTCGGTTGGCCGCCGCCTGCTCGGAGATCAGGCCCTTGCCGAAGACACCGCTGCAGAAGCTTTCGCCCGTGCCTATGCCCGATGGGGCAAAGTGCGCAAGCATCCCAATCCAGATGCTTGGCTTCTGCGAGTGGTGGGCAACATCGCGGTGGATTATCTCCGCAGGGAAATCCGCAGACCGCAGCTCACACCCGAGCAGGTTCGAACGGATCCTTCCGGTGATTCCGCAGCCTTACGGATCGACCTTACCGATGCCATGCAGCACCTTTCTGGCCGGCAACAGGAGGTCATCGTGCTTCGCTATTTGATTGACCTACCAGAAGAGGATGTGGCGTTAGTCCTCGGGGTGTCGAACGGTTCGGTAAAGACCCACCTGCACCGAGCAACCACCAAACTCCGCAATCAGATGAATCACCGGCAGCCTGTTGAGCCCTCAGAGAATGGAGCGAGCAATGCCTAAGCCAGCCCCGCACAACTATCCACCCGTGGGCGATGAGGCCAGGTTCGATGCCATCTTGAGTCGCGGTAGTTCAATGCGCCGGGGTCGCTCCGCGAAGCGAGTGGCAACCATTGGCAGTCTGAGCATCATGGCTGCAGGCATTGCCGTTTTCGCTCTTGTCGATACCTCGGAGCCATCTCAGGCCTCGCAGGTCTTTGCCGATAGCGCCCAGATTGAAGCCCCACCGGTTGAATCACCGACCGTCTCTGCGCCGGCGAGCGCCGAGTCTCAGACGCTGAGTCTGAGCATTGAACAAAAGGCTGCTGGCGCAGAAATTCGTCTGACTGATACTGCTACTGCGGTTGCAGTTGCTGGTGAACCACCAGCGAAACAGTGCGTCACTGTCACACTGCGTGACGCAGGATCAGGAGCCACCGGGGTAGTCCTCGCCGAGGGTTTCGCCTGCAACGACAGCTCTCAGGATTCAGCAATCGTGGTTAAGGTTCCCCTCACTGCTGCTCGAGATGGTGTGCAAGTGGGATGTGCTGCAACTGCTATCCGAACTGATGTGGCAGCCGATCTATTCGAGCCACTGAGCTCAGCTTTCTCAGTCTCGCTGCCCTCAGGTATGCGCCCAGACAAATATCAGATCACGGCCGAAGCCGTTTCTGGCCTTGGCGATGGTTGCGCAGGATCAGCCGAAGGTTCTAGCGAGTCTGAACACTCGGCAACCGCAGCCGGAAGCTTCACTCTCTAGTTTCGGTCACTCGCCAGCAGAAGTCACTCGGCCTCATCGCACCTTGAGGCATCAGTTGCGTGTCAAGCTTTGTTCGTGAGTAGCGAGGACAGCACGAGCAACAGCGCCATAGATGAGGGAGCACCAGCTGAAGAGAAGCTGACGCTTGCCGAGAAGTCTGCACGTGCATGGACAACAGCGTTGTTTCGAGCAGCTCGTTGGGCAGATGCGCGAGATCGGCCACACCCAGTCACAGCCGATGGAGCAATCGATCCTGAGGCAGACCCCGATGCAATTGTTGCCGCCGAACTCAGGGTCCTCCGCTCGCTCGACCCGGACCTTGTCGACGTACCTACGCTCGAAGAGTCGGGACCCCTTACTGCTGATCAGGTTGACCCGACGCTCATTAGCGCTGCTATTGCCGGCGCTAACGCAGAAGCGAGCGCGGTGGTTGAGGTCACCAGCCCTGGGGCTACTGCCTCGGCTTGGGCTGTGGCGAAGGCAGCACTCAGCATTGTGGGTTCTCCAGTCACCGTGCCCACTATGACGGTGGCGGCATTAAGGACAGCAAAGATCACCCGTTCTCGAATCGAGCTGTACCCCGAGCACTTGCACGCCCTTGCAAATGGCAGCGAGTCGCCGCTGCCGCTAACTCGGGTAGCGCGCAGGGCCGCGGGCACGCGCTACGTCATCACCTCTGACCTACACCGATGCATTCCTGGTCGTCTTGACTGGCCAGAACGCCAAGGCACCAAAGAGCTCTATCACGAGGTGCTACATGGCTATGCAGATGACAACTGGCACCTGATTGAGAACGGCGACGTTGAAGATTATTGGATGGTGGGCGGCTCAACCTGGGGCGCGGTCTATGACGTTGCGTACCTCACGGGGGCTGTTGGGCCCAGCCGAGACGAGTCGCGTCGGACCATTCTGAGAGAACAACTCGACCGAATAGTTGAAAATAACGAATCCATCTATTCGCTGCTGCGAGATCGGTTTTGTGCTCAGGGCCGCTACCTGCGGACCATGGGAAACCATGACGATGCCTATACCGACCCAAAGATGGTCGACTATCTCACCTCTGTCCACCTGCCCGGTGCCGAGGTTGTAGACAATGTTTTGTTGTGCAAAGAAGGCGCCGAACCAAGCCATGGAATTTCTGGCGTCTCGGCTGTGATCTCCCATGGCCACCTGACCGACTCATGGAACGGGCCGGGGTTTGCGCCTCTCGGACGCTCAATCACTTGGCTGATCACGGGCCTTGATGACCTACCGAAGATCCCTAAGGCAGGTGGTCTACCCGATGAGCAAGGCCTTGCCAGATTGCTTGGTGGGCGAGCCAGAAACCGGCTCATAACTGTCGATCCTCGCTATGGCGGCAATCGCAGATTCGACAGCTTGGACGAACAGCGCCTGTTCTCTCGCCTTGCTGATTGCCCGCCCGAGAGTGGTGATTGGCCTTGGCTGATCTTTGGGCATACCCACTTCCCCATGTTGTGGCCACAAGATGCAGAGGGCAAGAAGGTGAAGTACGCCAACTCTGGCTGCGGAGTCCTAGATCAGGCAATGACTTGTTTAGAGTGGGACTCAAGCGATTCAGAAAACCCGCTGCGTCTAGTTATCTGGCTAGCGGACCAAAATGGCGCACGGCGGATTGAACTCATCCCGGATGGACCCACACTGCGAACGCACTAACACGCACTAGCGGCCCGTGTGGCCAAACCCGCCTTCGCCGCGATCCGATTCACCGAGTTCTTCTACTTCGACAAAGTCCACGTGTTCGACGGCTTGGATAACGAGCTGTGCAATGCGCTCGCCTCGCAAAATCTCGAAAGGCTCGGTGGGGTCAGTATTGATCAACAACACTTTGAGCTCGCCGCGGTACCCAGCATCAATCAGTCCCGGGGTATTGAGACAAGTCACGCCATGCTTCAACGCAAGACCGCTGCGAGGCTGAACAAACCCTGCATAACCCTGCGGGATGGCAACCGCAATCCCCGTTGGAATGAGCGCCCGACCGCCACCGGGATTCAGTGTGATGGCCTCTCGAGCACGTAAATCAATCCCGGCATCGCCCGGCTTTGCATACTCGGGAAGGGGTAGTTCTGGGTCGAGACGAACAACGGGTACTTGCAGCACGCAGCCGAGGCTAGCGGCTTGAGCAACGGCTGAAATCCTTCGGCTTTCAGGTAGCGGGCGAGAAGACCGTACTGTGGAGTCATGCTCGCATGGATGGATTTAGAGATGACCGGCCTTGATGCAACCAAGAATGTGATCGTAGAGATCGCAACCTTGATTACAGATGATGAACTCAACATCATCGCTGAAGGCCCCGACCTAGTCATTCATGCAACCGAGGAGCAGCTTGGGTTGATGGATGAGGTAGTAGTCGAGATGCATGCACGCAGCGGGTTGACCGAGGAGATTCGAGCCTCGGTGATCACTCTTGAAGAGGCAGGAGCTGCGACTCTGGCCTTCATTCAGACTCATATTCCCGAGCCAAGAACAGTGCCGCTATGCGGCAATTCAATCGGGATGGACAGAAGATTCCTCACTGCTTACCTGCCAGAGATTGAGGAGTACCTGCACTACCGCTCGGTAGATGTCTCAACTATCAAAGAACTTGCTCGCCGCTGGTACCCCGAAGACTTGAAGCAATACCAAAAGACGAATTCGGCGCATCGCGCAATGGACGACATCAAAGAATCACTTGAGGAGTTGCGCTATTGGCGCAAGCAAGTGTTTCGAGTTGTAGCGGCTGACCCTGCCACGGATACAGCGCAGGGATGAAGCAGGAGCAACTGCCGCCAGAAGAAGATGCAACAGAGGTTGCACCGGGAGTGCTTCGAATTCAGCTTCCGATTTTTCTGCCCGGTCTTGGACATGTGAACTGTTATGTACTCGAAGATGCCAAGGGGGTGACTCTCGTTGACCCCGGCCTGCCTGGGCCTGATGCACATCGTGAACTCACTTCTCGTCTCTTACGCGCTGGCATTGCGCTGGAGCGCGTGCACACGGTTTTTGTCACCCACTCACACCCCGATCACTTCGGTGGCGCTGGCCGTTTACGCGCAGAGCAGCATTGCGATGTCGTAGCACACGCCCACTTCATCACCCCTTTTGATCAGGGCGACAACACCATCGAGGGCGACCTTATTGAGTTAGCCGATAATCAGTTGCCTGCTCAGCGCAATATGTTGAGCGAGTTGCTCTTTGGTGAGGGCGAAATCCCTGATGTTCCCGGCAGGACCACCCCATGGGGCGGAGACCCGATTTTGCCGCCGATAGAACAACTGCAGTACATGCGCAGTTGGGATGCTCTTTCTAAGCAGGGGTTACTTTCTCTGACTCCAACTGTGCGCGTGGAAGACAACGAGATGATCCGCCTCGGTCGAACTGATTGGCAGGTCATTCACACTCCGGGCCATACAGAGGATCACATCTGCCTCTTTGACCCCGTCCATGGCACCTTGCTGTCGGGGGATCATGTGTTGCCGACCATTACGCCACATATCTCTGGGATGCTGCCCGACTCTGACTCGCTCAGCCAATTCTTTGCCGCGCTAGAACGAGTTGGTGCAATTGAGGGTGTGACCAAAGTTCTGCCCGCTCACGGCCTGCCGTTCGAGGACTTGTCGGGCAGAGTTCACGAGATCATCGAACACCACGAGGACCGCCTTGAGTTGCTGTTTCAGATTGCGCTGGAGTTAGAAGGCGCTCCCGTCAAGGAATACTCTCAGCGCTTGTTCAAAGAACGCTCTTGGGGGCCCATGGCCGAGTCCGAGACTTATGCGCATCTTGAACACCTGCGCCGTGACGGCCGGCTCAGCAACTTCCAAGACGCTGATGGCGTTTTGCGTTATCAGACCTCGCCCTGATTTCAGGAGGCCGCTCAGAAAACGGCTGAATTTTTAATCGCTTGCATTCCGATGCGGCGAGTGGTGCAATCGAGGTTCCCAATGTTTGCCGGACTCGTTCGGCCAGCAGCGAAAGCAGCAGTGAGATGTATCAGACAACAACTACAACAAAAAATGCCGCTTGGCCTTTTGTTGAGACGCGTCTGAAAGCTCTAGACCACTGTGCATTCACGCAGGCCCATTCCACACTGGCCCATGCCACACAGGGCTCGGAAACACATCAGTTTGTGTCGATTGCTCTACCCCGGCGGGGAGTCCCTCAGCAGTAACCGCAAGGTCTGCTGCAGGTAAAGACTCTAGAAGCCGCCGGGTAACTCACTCGGGCGGCATTTTTGTTTGGCGGAACATGACGCCGGTTTCACTGTCACAGGTTTCACTGTCACAGGGCCCGAGCACACTTTGTACTTCAGCCGTTCTTCTCTTTAGCCGACCACCAAAATCAACCACCCAAACCAACCACCTAGCAATCCACCTAGCAATCCAATACGTCACAAAGCGCCCCCTTCGAACTCATACAGAGTGAGAACAGCAACAGCAGGAGATACAGATGAGCATCACCGAATTCACCGAGAATCAATCAAACCTGCTACTCGGCCTAGAACCGGCAGATAGCTGGATTGCAGATGCCAACTGCAGAGATTTAGATACCTCGTTCTTCTTCTCCGACGATTTAGATGACATCGGTAGCGCCAAACGCCTGTGTTTGAGTTGCCCAGCTCGGGCAAAGTGCCTTGATGCTGCAGTGGAGCGAAGGGAACAGTTCGGGGTCTGGGGTGGCCACCTGTTTGTGGCCGGCAAGATTGTGCTCAGCAAACGGCGCAAGGGCAGACCGCCGCGTAAAGCCCGCCCTGGCGACACCATGCCAGAGGTGGAACTGCCCGAGATCCACCGCAGGCTGCTCTCGGTCTAACCGGGCCCTGATCTGTCGGATCCGCACCAGAATCGGTACGGTGGGGGTACCGGTTTCGCCGGCTCCCCCACTAATGCGCTGTATCACCGTGCAGATTCGGAGAATCTGACCCAATGGCTGAGGCCGAACAACTTGAGGATCAACAGGAGTCTGGCGCCCCGCAGCGACGACGTCTGCCCCTTGGGCCGCTTGGACTTCTAGCAATTACGGCTGTGGCGCTTTGCGCTGCTTTCGGCGCCGCTTGGGTGTTTTTAGATGCAACGGGTGCTCGCGAGCAGAGCGAGGCAGTAGACCTGCAACAAGTGCTCAACGGAGTTGGAGTTGCCCCACTCGTTGCAGATCCGCAGCTTCGGGCAACTGTTGGTTCCCCAGCGCCCGATGCTCGTTTGGAGTTCTTGGGTGGCGAAACAGAACAGCTCGCTCAGATCGCAGGTAGAGGTACGCCAGTTGTGCTCAACTTTTGGTCGTCAACTTGTGCACCCTGTCTGAACGAGCTCCCAGAAATTGAGAAAGTGGCACAACAACTTGGCGACAAAGTCATCGTGATTGGAATCGATAGCCAGGACACGGTTGAGTCTGGCCAGAAAATGGTGGACCAAACTGGGATCACATTTCGCAACGCCCGTGATCCCAAAGGCCAGATTTCTACCGTCTTTGGAGCGCTTGCTCTTCCTCGCACAGTATTGATTGATGCTCAGGGCAAGGTGGCAGACACCTATACGGGCGAACTTGACCAGCAAACTCTGCTGGACCTGCTGAAGAAGAACGGGATTGCGGCCCAATAATGGGAGCAGTACTGGCACTGGCGTTTTCGGCGGGCATGGTCGCCACGATCAATCCCTGCGGATTTGCCATGTTGCCGGCCTACCTTGCGTATTTCTTGGGCCTTGAAGCTCCGCGAGTAGCCGCAAACTCCGCCGCCACTGAAGATCCAGACGGTAAAGCTACCGTGGCAGCGTCCGTCGGCATTGACCCAGTTCGGAGCCCTGTGCTGCGCGCACTTGCAGTAAGCGGGTGCGTCACCCTGGGCTTTCTTTTGGTCTTCGGGATTATGGGTTTTGCTTGGTCGTCTGTCTCGGGGCTGATCGGGAGGCGGCTGCCTTACATCACCATCGTGGTAGGAATCGCGCTCATCTCAGTTGGCATCGCCATGCTTCGGGGGTTTGAGCCCGTGGTGAAACTGCCCGGAATCAAGATGACCTCTGAAGGCCGAGAGATGACCTCAATGTTCATCTACGGCATCTCATACGCAGTCGCATCTCTGAGCTGCACCATCCCGATCTTTATCGGCATCGTCTCGACCACTTTGGACCGAAACAGTTTTGCCGCAGGTCTCTCAACCTTTCTTGCCTACGGATTGGGCATGGGCACCACGCTAGCGATTTTAACGTTGTCTGTGGCGCTCACAC
>JBIKPA010000137.1:0-7617 GCA_044357715.1 Microthrixaceae bacterium | reverse complement strand
ATCGCGGTCGCGATCCCGCTCCCATCGAAGGTGATCCTTACCATGGAGACTCATCATCGAGCCAGGATCTGTTGGATCAACAACGTCACATCGTCATATGTCTTGCGCCGCTCTTGCATGAGATTAGAAATCTTGTCGTACGCATGAATGACGGTCGTGTGGTCACGGCCGCCAAACTCCTTGCCGATTTGAGGGTACGAGAGGTCAGTGAGTTCACGACAGACGTACATGCCGACCTGCCTGGCGTGAACAAGGTCTCTGGTTCGGCTCTTACTGCGGAGTTGTTCGACCTCAACTCCGAACATCTCGGCCGTCTTTTCGCTGATATACCCAGCAGTTATCTGGCGGGGTTTTGTGGCATTGATTGAGTCCGCCAGAATTATTTCAGCAAGCTCCACGGTGAGTTGCTCATCATTGAGAGCGGCATATGCACTAACTCGGATGAGCGCCCCTTCTAGCTCTCGGATGTTGTAGGTGATATTTGTAGCTATGAACTCAAGTACGTCTGCTGGAACCTTCGTATTCGACTGCTCACCCTTTTTCAGCAAAATAGCGAGCCTGGTTTCGAAGTCGGGAGGTTGGATATCTGTGATGAGGCCCATCTTGAATCTGCTACGAAGCCGGTCCTCGAGTGTTGCAATTGCGTCTGGAGGTCGATCAGAAGACAGAACAATCTGTCTTTGAGCCTCATGCAAAGTATTGAAGGTATGGAAGAACTCTTCTTGTAGCTGTTCTTTGCCTTCCATGAATTGGATATCGTCAACTAACAAGACGTCGATCTCTCGGTACCGTCGTTTGAACTCTGGTTGGGAGTTCTTACGAATTGCATCAACAAATTCATTCAGCAAGGTCTCCGTTGAGAGATATCGAACCTTGTACTGGGGATAGTTCTCTCGCACGTAGTTAGCTATGGATTGTAGAAGGTGTGTTTTACCTAGGCCTGCGTCCCCGTAGACAAACAGGGGGTTATAACTGCGAGCGGGGGTTTCGGCCACTGACAGCGCTGCGGCGTGAGCAAATCTGTTTGACTGCCCAATCACGAAAGTATCGAAGGTGTAGCGCCTGTTGGAATTTTTGGCGGGTGCTGAGGAAGAACCGAGATCTGAACCAGTTGCGGGTTCTGCAGTTGAAGAAGAAACAGACTTGGGATGACTCTCGGACTCTGGTTCGGGTTGTTCGGTGTCAATCTCTACTTCGATTACTAGTGTGAGATCTGGGTATCCCGCATCGGTGAGAGCAGAGAGAAGAAGTTCAACGTAGCGTTGTTCAATTCGCTGCCGAACTAGCTGACTTGGTACCGAAACGGTCAAAATGTCATCGACGATGTCAACCCCGGTCATGTCTTGGAAAGTGGAGCTCCACACGGTGTCGCTGACTTGTAAAGCAAGTAAGGGAGATGCTTCGGCCCAGACTTGCGCTCCCTCTCCTGCCAATGTGGCCTGCTTCCTTTGGTTTGAGCTCATTCGATGCCGGCCGCAGCGGGCTGAGGTCGAACAGGTGTGGAAATGTTACTGCTTAGAAAGCACTAGTAATACCAAGACTCATTTGCTGTTTCACCCACCGAGTCCACAGCACAGTCCACATTCTGTGGATAACTTCGTAGGTCTTGGGTACCAGGGAGGCTAGCGACTCAGTAGTTGAGTCTCAAACCGAACAGTGACTTTTGTCTCACAGCATTTGATAGTTGGCGGAATACAACTGAACGACCTATCCTTTGTAGTCCGGGTGTCTCCGGGGCATTTATTCGCGTTCGGCTTTCGAACCGATGCCGATAGCGTCCGGTAACTGATGACGCTTGCCCTGAGTAGCCGGCCCGATGAGTGGATAGATCCGCTCATCAGGTTCATAGAGTAGGTGACTAGCTTGCTCGGAGTTGTTTGGAGTTTCCGTGAAGCGTACATATCAGCCAAACGAACGACGTCGTGCCCGTAAGCACGGCTTTCGTCACCGCATGTCCGACCGTGCTGGTCGAGCCATCATCAAATCTCGGCGCCGCAAGGGCCGCCAGCGTCTGTCTGCCTGATCGACCGGATACACGAACGTGCAGTCTTCCGTGAGTTCGGACGAGGCGCAGTTCGGTCCCGTAGCGGGCCACTTACCGTGGTCAGGGCGAGCCCGAGTGGTACTTCGCGGCCTTCTTTGGCGTTCGCCATCTCTAAAAAGGTTGGAAACGCGGTGGTGAGAAACCGAGTACGCCGGCAACTCCGCCACGCTGCGGTGCAGTTGGAGCAGGCAGGGGTGTTTCAACCCGCTCCTTATCTGGTCATTGTTCATCCGCTAGCAGTTGATTGCTCAATGACAGAACTAGGCTTTCACCTGAAGTCAGCAACAAGTAAGCAACCGAATCTACAGCAAACAAAAAACAGCGCAGTCAAGATCGTACGTTCAGATAAGCGAGCTATTAATGATCGCTTTGAGAGATAACCGTGGACTACTGATGAAGCAGCAAGGCGATTTAGGGATGAACCAAACCCCGCCGGGACCTGGAGTTCTAGCGCGTGGTTGTCTACGGGTCATCCGCTTCTACCAACTCGCCCGAGAAGGACGTCCCTCACCTTGTCGGTTCGTCCCGAGTTGCTCTACGTATGCAGCCGAGGCGGTTCAACAACACGGGGCGTTGCGCGGGGGATCTCTTGCATGTAGGCGGCTGCTTCGCTGTAACCCCTGGGGCGGTCAGGGGTACGACCCCGTTCCGGCTTCTCGGTTCTGCAGCCACGAAGATCCCATTTCAACAACTGTTCCCTTGCCACCCAGCCAGAAGGCCTGCTGATGTTTGAACAATTTTTTGATGCCCTTGCCGCTGTATTGAACTTCTTTTACGTGTTGGTTCCTGTGGGAATTCGACCATGGTTCGGTTACGGGTTTTCCATCATGGCGCTGACAGTGCTGGTTATGGCACTCATTACACCTCTGACGGTGAAGAGCACTCGGTCAATGTTGCAGATGCAGCGGATGCAACCCGAAATGAAGCGCATCCAAGAGAAGTATAAGAATGACCGCGAGAAGCTCAACTCGGAGTTAATGGCATTTTACAAAGAGAACTCCATCAATCCCCTAGGTGGATGCTTGCCGATGGTGGCCCAGATGCCTGTGTTTATCATCATGTACCAACTCATCCGGGGCCTGACAGTTCGCGATGGTGGATTGGGATCGGGTACCGGTCAAATTCTTGCCCAAGTGCAGCAAAAGCTTCAGACCACGCCTTGGATATTTAGCGATCAGGTCTTTCATCCCACTCACTTAAATGAATCAACGCAGTTGTATAAGGCTCTCAGTACCACTTCGAAGATGAATTTCCTAGGGATGGACCTATCGCTCTCGGCTAGTCAGGCACTCAAGCTCGGGCTGTTCCTCGCAATTCCGTATCTCGCACTTCTAGGAATCATGTTGGGAACCGGCCTGTACCAGAATCATCAGCTTCAATCCCGCAACACTTCTGCAAACGTGAACCCGCAACAGCAGATGATTATGAAGTTCATGCCGTTCTTCTTGCCGGTCTTCTCGTTTGCCTTCCCAGCAGGTATGGCGCTCTATTGGTGCACCCAAAATTTCTGCCGGATAGGCACGAATAGCTACATCACTCGTTCTGTATATCGTAAGGAACACGAGAAGAACCCCATCGAGGTGAGTTCCAAAGAGGCCAAAGGCTCACAGAACGCGAAAGGGAGTAAGCCGAAAAAGGGTGCAGTAGCAGCCACTGCTGAAATCTCAGCCAAGAGTGGTTCTAAGAAGTCAGCAACGACCTCGAAGAAATCTATTCAACCTGAACCCGATGTGCGTACTCCGGGAAACAGTGTGAAAAGCCAAGCTGCTCATAAAAAGCAATCAGGATCAGACTCGACGGACGGAACCACGTCGAGCACACCGGGTAAGGCCAAGGTTAACCCTCGCCGCTCCGGGGAGTCCCGTCGAGGTTCCCAAACGAAGAACAACTGAGGTATGTGATGGAGTGGGTAGAAACTACTGGCAAGACAGTAGAAGAGGCCAAGGAATTGGCCCTGGATCAGCTTGGAGTTGATCAGGAAGACGCGGAGTTCGAGGTTCTTGAGGAACCAAAGACGGGCCTATTTGGCCGTCCTCGTGGTGATGCAAGGGTTCGTGCTCGAATTCTTCCAAAGTCCCCTCGGGCCAAGGTTGAGCGCAAGCGCCGGCCGAGAAGAGAAGAAACTGGCACGTCTGCGGCAGAAGAGAAATCTGACCGCCAGAGCAACGACTCGACCGAGGAGAGTGTTTCACGTGGAACATCGTCAACTCGTGAGCGATCGGAGCCCCGCCGCAATAAGGAGCCAATGGATACTGCTGAGCAGTGCACTGTTGTGGAGGAGTTCCTTACCGGTCTTGCCGAATCATTTGGGTTCTCGGCTACGGCACAGGCAGTGTTCGAGGACGAGGACTTAAGAGTGAACCTAACAGGTGAAAACCTCGGGGTGATGGTCGGACCCCGGTTGGTTACGCTTGAAGCGATTCAGGAGATAACAAGAAACACCCTTCAGCGCCAGGCAGCCGGTCGAGAGTATGGCCGAGTGACCGTTGACATCGAAGGTATCCGTGAGCGACGCAAGCAGGCACTCACAGCATTTGTGACTGAGCAGGCAGCTAGTGTCACCAACGGAACAACTGTGGTATTTGAGGTGATGTCGAGTGCTGATCGGAAGCAGGTCCACGACGTGGCCTCCGAGATTGATGGGATTGCCTCTGTGTCGGAGGGCGAGGATCCTCGACGTCGGGTAGTACTGAAGTCAGTCTAAGTAGTTGAGGTAAATCTAAAGAGTGTAAACACGGGCACCCAATCGGGTGCCCGTGTCGCGTCCGAGGAAGAAGGTGGAATGAGCATCGGGCTGAACTAACACGGAGGCATACAAACCTGCGACACTGTGACGGTGACTGACCGAAGAGCCGAACTATTAGTGATTCTTGAGCAGAGTCGTGATCTTGGCTTTCTTGGCCCTGGGCCCGTTGATGCGCAGATAAGTCACGCGGAGGGCTTCTTACCCTTCCTGCCAATCGGTGAAGACGACCAAGTAAGCAACCTAAAGGTCCTTGACCTTGGTAGCGGCGGCGGACTGCCCGGACTCGTACTCGCCTTGGCTCGGCCGAACGCACAACTTGTGCTTCTCGATAGTAATCAACGGAGATGTTCCTTTCTGCAATCGGCGATCGAAGAACTCTCACTGATCGATCGAGTACAAGTTGCATTGGGACGAGCAGAGGAACTTGCCCGTGATTCTGCACTCCGAGGTAGTTGTGACATCGTTGTTTCCCGCTCCTTTGGGCCCCCAGGCGTGACAGCTGAATGTGCAATTGGCTTTCTATCGGGTGTAGGCGCACAGTTGCTCATCAGTGAACCCCCAGAGAGCCAAACAACTCGTTGGCCAGCGGAAGGCCTCCAGAGGCTCGGACTAGAGCTAGGCCGCCGAGAAACAGATGGTATGGCAACCATTCAACAATTACTCGTGGTCACAGCTTGCCCAGAGACGTATCCAAGGCGAGTTGGGATCCCTGCGAAACGGCCAGTTTTTTAGCAAGTATCGGGAAAAGTCCCGATTTCTTTGCATGTTCCACGTGGAACACGCCGAGGGTCCTTGACCCGGACCTCAGAACCGTCAAGTATACAGAGGCGCCATTTCGGGCGCTGATCACCTGCGTTCAGGGAGCATGGATGACCGACCTGCAATCCCCGGCTGACCCAGAGCAAACTCCTCTACTTCACGCAGAAGTGGCTGTGCCAAGAGTGCAGGACAGGGATGACGAGCTACTGCAGCCGGAAGACACTGTGACTATTGAGAACACGGACCTACCGACCGAAGCTCCTCCAGAACAGGAGACTGAAGAGGAGTTCGATACGGAGTACCCCGAAGATCCGACTGATCGCGAGGTTGAGACTCCAAAGCCATCAGACAATCCAATCGGGTCAGATTCCGTGGTCCCCGCAGAGGGTGATTCCCCGGCAGATGGCTTTGTTCGTAAGACTCCAGCCCTACCCCGAGTCATCGCGTTAGCGAATCAGAAGGGCGGAGTTGGTAAGACGACAACAACGGTGAATCTGGGTGCGGCCCTCGCTGATCTCGGCTACCGAGTATTGCTGATCGATCTTGATCCGCAGGGGAATGCAACAACTGGTCTTGGGATCAATCACCATGATCTTGATGTCACGATCTACAACGTGCTTCTTCAAGATGTCAGTCTTGATGAGTGCGTTGAACCAACCGAAGTCAAAGGACTCTTCATTGCCCCTGCGAGTTTGGATCTCGCTGGATCCGAGATTGAGTTGGTCACGGCATTTAGTCGTGAGAGTAAACTGAAGCGTGCACTTGACGAGGTCATTGATGACTATGACTACGTCTTGATTGATTGTCCGCCTTCACTTGGTCTTCTTACCGTGAATGCCCTTGTGGCTGCTACTGAGGTCATGGTACCGATTCAGTGTGAATACTACGCTCTCGAGGGCCTTGGTCAGTTAACAAGGAATGTGGACCTGATCCGTCGGAACCTCAATGCGAGCCTCGAAATTCTCAACATTGTTCTGGTGATGTACGACGCTCGAACCAAATTGGGGGAGCAAGTATCCGATGAGGTAAGAGCTCACTACGGATCTCGAGTGTGCCGAATTGTGATTCCTCGCAATGTACGGCTCTCGGAGGCACCAGGCTTTGGGCAGCCGATTACTACCTTCGACCCCAGTTCTCGGGGAGCGGTGGCATATAAGGAACTAGCTCGGGAGGTAAGTGGTGTCTCGTAAAGGTGGACTGGGAAGAGGGTTGTCTGCGTTAATCCCCACAGGCGATTCAGAGATAGAGGAAAGTGCCGCCGGATTACATAATCTTGACCTGTCTAGTGTCCATGCAAATCCGTTGCAGCCTAGAAAGGCATTTGACGAGGAGACACTAGAGGGCCTTGTAGAAAGTATCCGCGAGCTTGGCGTCCTACAGCCGATCCTAGTAAGGCAAACGGATGCCGGCTTTGAGATCATTGCTGGTGAGCGAAGGTGGCGTGCGGCAAAGCGTGTTGGTCTGCCCACTATTCCAGCTGTGGTTCGAACCGTGGACGATGTCAATTCATTGGAGCAGGCGCTAGTAGAGAATCTTCACCGCCAAGATCTAAATGCCCTTGAAGAAGCAGCGGCATATCAGCAGCTGATTGAAGATTTTGGTATGACTCAAGAACAGGTAGCTAAACGGGTCGGAAAAAGTCGATCCGCGGTTGCGAACCACCTGAGATTGTTTCAACTCTCCCCTGCTGTGCAGAAACTGGTGGGCGAAGGACTTCTGTCGGCTGGTCACGCTAAGGCTCTGCTTGCCCACCCAGATCGCGCCTACCAAGAGACCGTGGCAAAGCGGGTTGTTTCGGAGTCCCTCAGTGTGCGAGAGGTCGAACAGCTCATTAAGGAACGACTCGATCTAGAGTCGGGCCTTGGGGGAGTGGCTGACGCCCCCGGCGAGAAGACACAACCACTCTCGGATCCCGAAAAGAAGCTTCGGCCTCCGGGAATCTTGGAGCTTGAGGAACTACTTGCTTCGTACCTTGAGACCAGAGTCGGGGTGTCAATGACGGCGAAGCGAGGCAAAGTCACCGTCGAGTTTGCAAACCTTGAAGACCTCGAGCGGCTCTATCGCAGAA
>JBIKPA010000012.1:0-24049 GCA_044357715.1 Microthrixaceae bacterium | reverse complement strand
GTCTTCAGGCTCCATCCATTTTGGAATCTCACGAGAATTCACTTCTGGAACCCGAGAAGGCGCCCAGAGTTCACGTTGACTCCAATGAGAAGTTCCTTGGCCACCAGCATGCCCGAGCGCTGCAAGCACTAGCGCTCCCTCCGCCGAGCAGGCCGAGGCAACGCTGGCCCAACCTTGAGCGCATTGCGATGCGAGCGGTGCACGCTCATACGGCCAATCCGACTCATGCACCGAGGCTTCTTCAGTAATGATGATCCCCGCCCCGCCTGCTGCCCGACGCTTGTAGTAGGCAACGTGGGCATCCGACAGGCTGCGCCCCGATCCCAGATTCGTTTCATGCGGACCGAAAATGATTCGATTTGGCGCCTGCAGTGAGCCCAAATTGAGTGGTTCAAGCAGCTTCGCTCCAACGCTTTGGCTCACCGGTACAGCCTCTCTCAAGCCCTCGGTCACAATCACAGAAATCAGGCGCGTTGCCGGCGGGTTGGACGCAGCGTGACGGGCGATGGCACCGGAACTCCTGGCCGCGAGTGATCTGCGGTTGAACTCGGCACGGCAGCACCAACCGTTGCCAGCGCAGCTAGGTACGGCTCGGCGTTGCCCAGCACACATTCGGGGTCGGGATCGGTGAGTTCAAGACCGACAAAGAACTTTGAGGCCATACAACCCCCCTGACACGCGTCGTAGCTTCCGCAACTCGTGCAGGCACCTTCGCTCTCGGGTTCACGTAAAGACAAAAACAAGTCCGATTCACGCCAGACCTTTGTAAAGCCACCCTCGTTGCGAATGTTTCCCGCAAGGAACTCATCGTGAATCACAAATGGGCAGGCATAGACATCACCAACCGGATCAATCAGGCACACCACGCGGCCAGCCCCGCACAGATTTAATCCAGGTAAGGCATCTCCAAGGGCTGAAAGGTGAAAGAAGGAGTCGCCGGTGAGCACCGTAGGCCGGTCCAAAAGCCAGTAGTACAGCTGCCTCTGTTGGGCCTGAGTTGGGTGAAGTTCGGCCCAAGAATCAACTCCGCGGCCCGAGGGACGCAGACGTGTGACACGAAGTTGCGCACCGTAGGAGTCGGCGATCTCTTTGAACTGATCAAGTTGGCTGACGTTGTGTCGCGTGACCACCAGACTGATCTTGAAAGGGCCAAAGTTGGCTGCGAAAAGGTGATCCATCGCCGCACGAGCTGCAGCAAAGGAGCCTTCGCCTCGAACGAGATCGTTCACCTGAGCATCTGCACCGTCAATAGAAATCTGAATATCTAGATAGTCCATGGATGCAAGGCGTTCAGCAGCCGCTGCATCGATAAACGTACCGTTGGTAGAGAACTTCACCCCGACGTTGTGCGCAGCGGCGTATTCAAGAATCTCAAAGAAATCGGCCCTCAGCATTGGCTCACCGCCACCGATGTTGACGTAAAACACCTTGAGTCGCTCGAGCTCATCTATGACACGGAAGCATTCCTCGGTGGTCAACTCTCGAGGGTCGCGCCTGCCAGAGGATGACAAACAGTGAACGCACGACAAGTTGCATGCATAGGTCAACTCCCATGTCAGGCAGATGGGCGCATCCAAACCGAACTTGAACTCCTCAACTAGAGGACGAGTCGCTGCTGCAGGTTGGCTGGGAATCTTCTCGACATGCTGCTCACGCTGCACGAATCATCTCCGAGGTCTCAAGGGTGGCTAATGCGGTCAAAAAACTTGGCCAGCGAGTTTCATCTACGCCAACGGTCTCAAAGGCTTCGCGAACAGACTCTGAAGAATCAAGGGACTCAACTACACGCACTAAGTCTGGGTGTTTCAGAAATGACAACTTGCGCGTGTCGAAGCTATATGCGAGAGCACCAAACCGCTCTGGTCTCAGCGATACATTCGGGCTGATCTGATAGCGGGCCTCAAGATTAATCATGGTGACCAGCGACTAATACACGCCACACATGCCGTCGATGGAGACTTCCTCAACGAGAAGCTCCTCAACGAGCAACTCTTCGACTAACAATTCCTCAACAGGCTCTTGCTCAGCGTTTACAGGGAGTTCGTCAATGCTCATGAGAGCCTCAGTTCTTCATCGATGAGTAGGGCAACGGTGTCAAGAGTACTTCTCTACCACCGTCGCGAGATTCAGCACAAGAGAACTGAGGTATCTGAACGACAGCGGGCGCATAAATAGGCTAAAAGTTGGGGGTTGGTATTAGGCCAACTCTTCGCCAAACGTTTTCAGCGTTGCGATTACCAAAGGGGAACTCATGCCAACAACAACTCGTGCCGCAGTGCTTTGGGGAACTGGCGAGGACTGGAAGATCGAGGATGTCCAACTCGATGACCCCAAGGCGAATGATGTTCTCGTCACCATGAAGGCCGCCGGAATGTGCCACTCCGATGAGCATGCAGTCACCGGGGACCTGCCCCTACCACTCCCTGTCATTGGCGGTCATGAGGGCGCTGGCATCGTCGAAGCTGTTGGACCAGGTGTAACCACTCTTGCCCCTGGCGATCATGTCTCGATCTCGTTCATCCCGAGCTGCGGACGATGCAAGTGGTGCTCAACTGGCAGGCAATACCTCTGCGACGAGGGAGCCAAGCTGTTCGACATTGGCATGATGAGCGATGGCCGTGAGGCTCACCATGTTGGTAATGCTCAAGGGACCTCGACGGCAGTGGGGCGTTTCGCTCAGGTTGGAACCTTCTCCGAGCAGGTCCTTGTCAGCGAGAACTCACTTGTAAAGGTAGAGAAGGATTTGCCCTTCGCTGTGGTTGCCTTGGTCTCTTGCGGAGTAGCAACAGGGTTTGGATCAGCTACTGAGCGTGCAGGCACCAAGCCCGGCGATAACGTCGCAGTCATAGGCGTTGGAGGCATCGGCATCAACGCAGTTCAAGGTGCTCGAATTGCTGGAGCAAAGCGAGTGATTGCAATTGACCCCGTCGAGTTCAAACGTGAACAAGCCATGGAATTTGGTGCAACGCATACCTACTCCTCGGTAGAAGAGGCCATGCTCGCGGTTCCTGACCTGACTTGGGGAGATATGTGCGAGCGAGTCATTCTGTGCCCCGGTGTGATGCACGGAGACATGATCGAGCCAGCCCTTGGGTTGACCTCGAAAGGTGGCACCCTGGTAGTTACAGGGCTTGCTCCGCTGCTAGAGAACGATGCGCAACTCAACGTGTTCATGCTGTCCATGATGAACAAAGAGATCAAAGGCACCGTCTACGGGTCCTCGAACCCCCGAGCCATCATTCCGCAGCTGCTCTCGATGTACCGAGAAGGCGAACTCAAGCTCGATGAACTCATAACAAAGCGCTACTCGCTTGATCAGATCAATGAGGGCTACGCAGATATGCGCAACGGAGTAAACATCCGCGGCGTAATCGACTTCGCCTGAGAAGAGTCTGTGCAACCAACCTCAGTGCAACCAACCCCAGTGCAGCCAACCTCTGGTCCCGAACTTTTACAGCTCTTAGCAACTTCGGTTGTTGGTAGAAGGCGCGAGCTTGAGTCGGTGGTTGCAGCGCTTGCTGCTAGTCGCCATCTCATCCTTGAGGGTCCCCCAGGAACAGGAAAGTCAACAGTGCTGCGTGCTGTGGCCAAGTTCACTGCATCGGGATTTGAGTTTGTTGAAGGTAACGCCGAACTCACGCCGGCCCGTCTAGTGGGAGCTTTCGATCCCTCGGTGGTTCTCACGGAAGGCTACGTGGCCGACGCGTTTGTTGACGGCCCCTTGATTTGCGCCCTGCGCGAGGGCGCTCTTTTGTATATCGAAGAGATCAATCGCATTCCCGAAGAGACTCTGAACTTGCTCATCACGGTAATGAGTGAGGCTGAACTGCATGTGCCGCGGCTGGGTCGCATTCAGGCCCATCCCGGCTTCCGACTCGTAGCGGCCATGAACCCCTTTGACTCTATTGGCACTGCGCGAATCGCCTCTGCGCTCTATGACCGCTGCTGCCGGCTAGCGATGGGCTATCAAGATGCAGCCGAGGAAGAACAGATTGTGCAATCGGCCGCACCCGGCGCCGCAGAGGAGATCAACTCGAGCCTGCTGCACGCCGCAGTAGCCATGGTTCGAGATAGCCGAACCCATAGCGACATTCGCACTGGTTCATCTGTGCGCGGCGCTATTGACTTTGTCATGCTCATTAAGGAGCTTGCAGCGCTTCGCGGGACATCAACTGATGACCCATCAGTCACCCTTGATGCGGCGCTTCTTGCGCTGTCTGGCCGGATCCGAATCACCGAGGGCGGATCCCGCACAGCAGAGGAGATCGTCACAGAACTGTGGCGACGGCACTTTGCCCCTCAACTAGGAGAGACCCCTCAAGCAAACGAGCAGAGTGAGGCTCAGAAAAAAGCCTGACCCCGCCACCCGGCGGGGGGCGCCAAGACACTGAGGATGTTAAAGAGGGTGAGGAAGCTCGCTCCGCAGTGGCTGAGGCAGGCCGTAGGACCACCTCTCGGCGTGAACTCTCTCGACATCCAAAGTTCGACAAAGTCTCGCCCGAGGTTGGGCAGCTTGACTCTGATGCGTTCGCCGAATTGCTTGAAGAGAACCCAGATGAGGCACTCTCGTTGCTCGCAGACATGAACGCTGCGACCGACGAACAACTCCGAAAGCTTGCCCAACTGCTCGCTGGCCGAGTAGTCGTTGACTTGGCCAAATTTGGCCCTGCCCCGCTGCGCGGCATCGGCAGATTAGGTGCCGCTCCGGCATCCAAGCTGTCGGGAGATCTTGATCTTGATTCATCTCTCGAACCAATCCTGCTCGGCCGGGCCACGAACACAGCAGTGCGGGCAGAAGAACTTACGGTGCAGGCTTGGAAACGGTCAGACACGGCGTTGTGTTTGCTCGTTGATAGATCCGGCTCGATGTTTGGCGAACGCCTAGCTGCAGCCGCTGTTGCTGCAGCCGCAGTGGTGTACCGCTGCGGCGCCGACTGCTCCGTGATTGCCTTTGCAGAGGATGCAATTGTGATCAAAGCCCAGCAGCAGCATCGCTCGCCCGAGCAGGTTGTCAGCGACCTTCTACGATTGCGCGGCTTTGGAGTAACCAATCTGGCGCTCGCCATGCGCGCCGCTTCTCAACAACTCTCCCGGTCTAGTGCGGCAAGGAAGATCACGCTCGCTCTTTCGGATTGTCGAGCAACTACCGGAGGCGAGGCTGTGGGCGATGCCGCTGCGCTCGCTGAACTCGTCATCCTTGCGCCAGCTGAGGATGCTGAGGATGCTCGCGCCTTGGCAGATTATTTGGGGATTCGCTGCGCGCCACTAGCCGGCCCTTCTTCGGTGCCGGCAGCACTCGCAGCAGTGCTCCAGTAACACATCGCAGTGGCAACAACTTCAAACAGCGGGATGACTGTCAGCTAGGTCTCTGAGGTCTTTCTTCGAGATCTTGCCAAGCTCTGCCGTAGGGAACTCCTCTACGAAATACACCGCACGTGGCACCTTAAAGTCGGCAAGGTCCAGCTTGCAGGCCTCAATAATCTGAGCCGAAATTGCTTCTTGATCAGCAGCGGGATCGGCAAGGATCACAAAGGCGACGGGTACCATGTCGAGCATCTCATGGGACTTGGCAACAACGGCAATATCGGCCAACCCGGGCACCGTACGAACGACATCTTCGACCTCTCGTGCAGAGACGTTCTCACCACCAACCTTTAGAGCGTCCTTATCACGGTCGGTGTACTGAATATTGCCATCGGCGAGCAAGCGGACCATATCTCCGGTGCGCCCCCAGCCATCCTCGGTAAAGAACTTCTCGGTGGCCTCGGCATTGCCGAAGTACTCCCAGAACACCGAGATGCCGCGTACGCCACGAATCCAGAGTTCTCCGATCTCACCCTCTTTGCAGAGCGCCCCCGTGTCAGGGTCCACAATCAAGAACTCATAACCGGGCGACACCTTGCCCATGGCAAGGTCAGGGTACGACTCAAAATCGTTTGAGTGAATGCAATGAGTCACAAGTTCAGTCATGCCGTAGGCGGCAATCACACGCATGCCCATCATCTGATCAAGCACCGGCATGATCAGACCAAAGACCCCCACCTTGACCGTATGGTTCTCGGGGATTCCGGTCTCGAACGCTGCTTTGATAACAAACGGAATGAGCGAGATGTGGGTCACCGAATGCTTTGCAATCACATCCCAGAAGCGACTCGCCGAGAATTTGGGCTGCAAGACCACGGTGCCGCCCACACCCAACACCGTCCAGATGGCCCAACTCTGAGTATTGACATGAAAGAAGGGAAGCGATGCTAGGTAGACATCATCAGCGCCCATATCGATATTGGTTGGGTTGACCTTGCCAGCCCACAACATGTTTCCATGAGTGTGCACAACTGCTTTCGGCTTAGAGGTCGTGCCAGAAGTAAACAGCACGCCTGCAGGCAACAGCGGGTCGGCTGTGCGCACGGGCGCTGCAGCGGCGTCACCCTCTAGTACTGCAAATGATTCTTGGCCGTGGGCAAGTTCTTCTGCAGTAGCCGCCACACCGGAGTTGTCATCGGTGACCACAATCCAGCCCAGGTCTGGCCCGGCCTCGGCCACGAGAGCCGCAAACTTGGGTTGGGTAATCGCACCAACGCAAGCGGTCTGCTCAATGAAGTAACTCACCTCGCTCCGCACGCTGCGCGTGTTGGTCGTCACCGCAATTGCGCCCACCCGAGCACACGCGTACCACGCAATCACACCCTCCGGGCAGTTCTCAGCATGGATCAACACCATGTCTCCGATACCAACACCCTTGGCATGAAGCCCGGCCGCAACCTTCTTGGTGGCCTCTGCGAACTCGGCATAGGTCCAGGTGCGGTCGCTGCCGTCTTTAGGTTCCCAGATCAGGAATGGATGCTCTGAGCGGTGTTCCCCCCAGTGATCAATCATCCAAGGGATGTCTTGGCCACCAAACTGATAGGCCGCCACTGCTGCTGGATCAAATGATTCTGTCTGAGTCATGTTTCTGACGATACGTCAGAACTCATCAGCACTGCTAGGCGAGTCTTCCTGCCCGGTCTTGCTGCTGCAGACGGTACTGCTGCTACTGACGAGCCTTGCTGCTAACGCTGTGGTGATTGGGACAGCGGCGACGAGGCCAATCGAGCCCACCAGCGTGCGCACAACCTCTGTTGCCACAATTTCTGAGGTCAATACCCGACTCAGGCTTTGCTTTGAGCGCACGAACAACAACAGCAACGGCAACGAAGCTCCTGCATACGCCAGCGCCAAAGTGTTGACTGTGGAAGCAATGTGATCTCGACCAATGCGGCTTCCTGCACTGTAGAGCTGAGAGAAACCAAACTCGGGATTAGCAACGCGAAGCTCGGCCACTGCCGAAGCCTGCGTAACCGTCATGTCATCAAGGGCACCCAATGATCCAAGGATCATGCCTGCAAGCAACAGACCCGACCAATCCAAATTGCCGCCAAATGCCCGCAAGAACTGTGTCTCTTCCCCAAGACCAGAGAGCACTGCTAGCCACGTAAACGCCCAGGACAACAACACCACCAGCAAAAGCGAAGCAAGAGTGCCAAGAAGCGCAACGGTAGTAAGCGGAGAAAACCCGTGGGCCAAATACAGTGCCAAATAGGCAATAAGAGAGGCTGCAACCACAGCAACTAGTACTGGGGGTCCGCCACCGATGAGCGCGGGAAGCACAAACACAATGATCACGCCGATGCTGGCCACTAAACCAGCTAAGGCGGCAAGGCCTCGTAGTCGGCCCTGAATGACTACGAGTACGGCAAATATTGCCCCTAGCAACAACAATGGTGCAGCGCGTTGACGCTCAAACTGCTGCGCATATTGGAACTGTGGTTCGGCGTCTTTCAGGTACGGCACAACGAGTCCGTCTCCTACTTCGAAGGCAGGATCAGCCCCAACATCGGTGCGTTCCACTTGTACGATCTTTCCCTGATCTGGTCCCTCTTCTAGGCGAAAACTCAGCTCGAGACACAGTTGATTCGCCTCGGAAGCTTCCGCTTTTCCGGGGCACACAAATTCTTCAACACGGGTAACTGTTGCGTTGTAGTACTCATCTGGAACCCCGAGCGAACTCAGTTCTGGTTCAGCTGCGGTCTTAGGCCAGAGCAGGATCAAGCCAATCAGTGTGATCACGCCAAGGGTTGCAGCAAGCCCTCCGATTTTGGTTCTGAGGCGCTGATCGAAGGCTAAAGAAGCATGAGTCCCAGCGCTACCCGACCCGTGGCTGTGACTACCACCCATAGCGACTACCACCCACAGCGAGTCTCAGCTCACTTCAGAGTGCGAGTCAGCCTGATCCGATTTCTGTTGCCGAAGGTACCCGGCATGGATGTGGCTCAAGAATCGCTCTACTGCTTGTACTGCGTTCACCGTGCGAAAACTCGAGAAGATCTCAAACGCATGCTGCGCACCGTGAAGTTCGGCGTACACCACTGGGTTCGGAGAGGCCGCACTCAGGGCTGCAACGAAATCGCGAGCGCCCTCGACGGGAACGAGGACATCCTTATCGCCGTGAATCACCATCATCGGAGGAGCCTGGTTCGTTATGCGATCGATTGGCGAGTAGGCAGACCATGCATCGGGTTGATCATCAAGGGAGACTCCCATGACCGTCTTCGTCAGCAGATCAGTAAATTGCCGGCCGTTGTAGCCCTGTCGATCCGTTAGGTCATACACACCGTAAAACGGCACCGCAGCTTGAACAGATGTGTCGTCACTCTCAAAGCCCGGTTGGAATGCTGGATCATCTTGAGTGAGGGCAACGAGCGCGCACAGGTGACCTCCGGCTGAGCCACCAGTAACCACAATGAAGTTGGGGTCAACGCTGTATTCATCGGCATGTTCACGAATCCAGACCAGCGCGCGTTTGCAGTCGATCAGATGCCCCGGGTATTTCACCTTGGGGCTTAACTGGTAATCGGCATTGAACCCCACCCACCCACAAGCGGCCAGATGATTGAGCAGCGGAATCCCCTGCTCGTCTTTTGAGCCAAGCACCCAGGCTCCCCCGTGGATCTGCAGCACAGCGGGGCGTTTCTGGTCGGGCTTTGGGGCCTCAAGAGGCATATAGACATCTAGCTTCAGCTTGACTGATTTGCCGGAGCTCGTGCTGTGCTCGCTAAAGACGATGTTGCGTTGTATCCGCCTGCGACTTGACCCATTCAGCACCGGTAGCAAGGCGCCAAGGCGCACCGGCTGCGGCGCAGCTTTCAGTTCATCTTCGGGCAACAGCGAACTCAGAGCAGCATCAAATTCCTCTGCAGATTGCTGGCCTTGACGGATCAAACCAAGTGCACCGACACTCGCCGCCGCTGTGAGTCCAAGCCCGACCCACCCGCTTGGCCGAAGCAATGATTCAGATGAATCACCGGATCCCGCCGAGCGATCCGACCGATCCCGCATTGCACCCACAAGTTGCTTCGTAGTCCTTGTTGCAGTCACGGCCAAGAAAATTGGGGTCGCCTCGCTTACCAGCCAAGCCGCAAAAAAGGATGGAATTGTGAACGTGGGGCTGTTCTTCTTTGGTCGATACGCGTTGATGACAAGTGCCGAACGAAGCAATCCCTGTCGCAACAGAGCTCGACTACGACGGACCTGGTGATCTTCGCTCATCGCTCGTGGCATAGCCCTTCAGTCTTGTGCCCGAAAGTACTTGCCACAAGCCGAAGTTAATTTCACGGTGCATCGCAGTTCAATTCAGGGAAGAATAGGGACATCAGGGGGGGCACGTCCCTAGACGAAAGGCACAAACATGGAGCGATTGTCTGGCATGGATGCCACATTCCTCTACCTAGAGACACCAGCTGGCCACATGCACGTAGCAATGGTCGGCATCTATGACATCTCGACGATGGTGGGCGGATACTCCTTCGAGAAGTTCCGAACCCATATTGAGTCGCGCCTGCAGTCGGTACCACCGTTTCGCCGCCGCCTAGTTGAGGTGCCCTTTCAGTTTCATCACCCAGTTTGGATTGAAGATCCGGATTTTGATCTCGACAATCACGTTCGCAGAATCACTGCACCCGAGCCCGGTGGAAGGCGTGAACTCGGTCAGGTGGCAGCAGAAATTGCTTCGGTTCCGCTGGATCGATCTCGACCCCTTTGGGAGGCCTGGGTCATTGAAGGACTGAAGCAGGATCGAGTTGGGTTTGTCGTCAAGGTGCATCACGCAGCGATCGACGGCGCCTCTGGCGCAGAAATCATGACGGCGCTCTATGACCTCTCCCCCGAGGCCGAGCCAATCGAAGCTGTAGACACGCCACCTGATCGCATACCAAACGAGTTTGAGTTGCTTTCTTACGCAACGTTTTCAAAGCTCCGAAGAGCCCGAGCAGTGGTCCCGCTTCTCAGTCGAACGATCCGCTCGGTCACACAACTTGTGGGCAACATCATCGACCCCGAGATGAAGCACGGGGGCGTTCCCCTCTCGGCACCTCGCACCCCCTTCAACCAGTCCATTGGGCCGCGCCGCTCAGTAGCTTTCGCCCGGATTTCGCTACCAGAAACTAAGGCTGTCAAAACAGCGCTGGATGTGAAGATCAACGACGTTGTGCTTGAGGTCTGCTCCGGAACCCTGCGGCGCTACCTCCTAGAACACGATGCGCTTCCCGATGAGCCGTTGCTTGCAGTATGTCCGGTGTCAGTACGCGTCGAAGAGGAAATGGGCACTCAAGGAAACATGGTTTCTGCCATGTTCGCGTCACTTGCGACCGACGTGGATTCGGCAGAGGAACGGCTTGAAACTATTCGTCAGAGCACCGAGGGCGCCAAAGAAGACCACAACGCAATCGGCGCCCGCACCCTGACCGACTGGGCAGAGTGGGCTGCACCGCGCACCTTCGGCTTAGCTGCTCGTTTCTATAGCTCAATGAACCTGGCTAATCAGCATCGCCCGATCCATAATCTGGTGATCTCAAATGTGCCCGGGCCGCCCTTTCCGTTGTATCTCGCAGGGGCCGAACTCGTCGCTGCATACCCAATGGGGCCGATCATGGACGGCGCGGGACTGAACATCACCGTCTTGTCGTACCGAGATCACATCGATATTGGATTCTTGGCTGACGCCGATCTTGTTCCCGATATTTGGGAAGTCGCAGCACAGGTGGAACCAGCGTTTGAGGAACTAAGACAACTCGCGGGACTCAGTGACCCAACGATCACCAAGACCGCAGCACCCGTTACCCAGACCTCTCAGGCACCCTCAGAACAATCGGCTCCGTAGGGCTCAGCTACCCCGACTCTGCAACATGTTCTAGTTTTGACGAGTGGCTTACAACATCGCAGACCTCTTCGAACACACCGTCGACGTACTTCCCGACCGAGTTGCACTCGTCGACGGCGACACTCGTCTGACATACCAAGAACTAGATGATCGAGCGAATGCTCTAGCTCATCACCTAACGGCCTGCGGTGTGGTCAAAGATGACCATGTTGGGATTTATGCTCAGAACTCCCACGAGTGGCTCGAAGCCATGCTTGGGTGTCTCAAAATTCGAGCAGTTCCCATCAATGTCAACTACCGCTACGTCGAGGACGAACTCTCGTACTTGATCGGCAACGCCGAGCTTGTGGCCTGCGTATTTGATCAGGAGTACGCCGGCCGCCTCAGCGCTGTAGCGGACCGTTCCCCCAAGCTCACCACGTTTATTCACATCGAGGATGACTCTGGCGCTGACGTGTCCGCTCTCGGTTCGGTAGCCTTCGGTGATGCTGTAGCCGCCCAGTCGACGGAACGCGACTTTCCTGAGCGATCCGCCGATGACATCTATGTGATCTACACCGGTGGAACTACAGGCATGCCTAAGGGCGTGATGTGGCGCAGCGAAGATATTTTCTTTGCGCTTGGCCAAGGAATTGATGCTCTCACCGGCGAGCGGGTCGACAGTGAGTACTCGCGCTCTGAGCAAGCAGAGCAAAGCGAAACCCCGTTGATTTTTTGTATCATCCCACCCCTGATGCACGGCGCGGCTCAGATCGCAACGCTGAGCCAGTGGTTCTTGGGAAGCACGCTCGTAGTGGTTCGCAAATTCGACCCTGAGGAAATCTGGTCCTTGTTCGCTGCTGAAGGTGTGAACTCGGTACTCATTACTGGCGATGCCATGGCCCGTCCACTTGTGGACGCACTCGATGCAGAACCAGATCGCTGGGATCTCTCACAACTGATCTCGGTCTCTTCAAGCGCTGCGTTGTTTTCGCAATCAGTCAAAGATCGCTACTTGGATCAGTTCCCCAACTTGATCATCACCGACTCGATCGGATCAACCGAATCCGGGTTTAACGGCCTGACCTATGCCAGCAAAGGCGCAAAGGCAACCGCCGGCGGGCCAACTGTGGCAGCGGGGCGCGACGTGGTGATTCTTGACGAGGAACTGAAGATTATTCCCGATGGCGATCATCGCATCGGCAAGTTGGGCCGCGGCGGCAACATCCCGTTGGGCTACTACAACGACCCCATCAAGACTGCAGAGACGTTTGTCATTGCCGCCGATGGCAAGCGCTATGCAGTCTCTGGAGACTCAGCACAGTGGGCTGGCCCCGGGCAGATGACCATGCTTGGTCGCGGCTCGGTTTCGATCAACTCTGGTGGAGAGAAGATCTTCCCAGAAGAGGTCGAACAAGCACTAAAGGCGCATCCAGCAGTATTCGACTGCACCGTGGTTGGCGTAAGCGACGAACGGTGGGGGCAAAAAGTTGCCGCGGTGGTTCAGTTCCGAGAGGGCCAGACTGCCAGTCTGACGGACTTGGTTGATCACACGCGAACCCATATTGCCGGCTACAAAGTTCCCCGTGAACTTCATGTGGTCGATGTTATTTTGCGTTCGCCATCTGGCAAACCCGATTACCGATGGGCAAAAGACCTTGCAGAGTCGGGTACAGCAAAAACCGAGGGCTAGAGACTCAGTGCCGACTTAGTCCAAGACTGATTCAAGCTCGCTCTGGGCTTGCTCCCAGTCTTGCAAAAGGCGGTCTGCCGTTCCCTTGGCAACGTCTAACTCCTCAGCGAGTTGCCGCACCCGTGCGTGGTCCTCGTAGATTTCTGGGTCGGCAAGCTGCGCCGAAAGTAGCGAGGCTTGCGTTTCTGCGGCCTGTATTGCTCGCTCAAGCTTCTGCACCTGTTGCTTGAGGGCCTTGGATGCCTTCTGTTTGTTCTGGCGTTCTTCGGCAGTCAGTTTTCGAGTCTCGAGTTTGCTAGTGCGCTTGGTCCCTGACGAAACAGCGGCTGGTATTGCAGTCGCAGCGGCTCCGCTGGGAGCGAGTACAGCCTCATCGACCTCGGGGTGAAAGATCACTCTGCCTCCTCGCACCTCGAGCAAAGAGTCAGCGACTGAGCGAATCAAGTAGCGATCATGGGTCACCAAGAGCACCGTGCCGGGATAGGCAATCAGCGCATCTTCAAGAACATCACAACTCGGCAGATCAAGGTGGTTTGTTGGCTCATCGAGCACCAACAAGTTCACGGGATTAACCATGATGCGGGCCAGAGCTAAACGAGTGCGCTCCCCTCCAGATAGGTCTGCTATCCGGCGATCCACGGCTTCCCCACGAAATCCAAAGCTTCCCAAAACCGACCGCAGGTTTCGGCCATGTTCGTCTCCGACGGCTGCTCGAAACTCCTCAAGAACAGTTGCCTCGAATCGCAAAGAATCCACCTGATGCTGAGCGAACTCGGCAATGTCTACGTTGTTCCCAATCTCTACCTCGCCAGACATCGCAGGAATCTGCCCGAGTAAAAGACGTAACAGGGTTGTTTTGCCAGCACCGTTCGGACCAATCAACGCCAGTTTCTGGCCCCGTTCAACGATGAGGTCCACGTGACTCAACACTGCTTGGCCATCAAAGCCCACGCTGGCATCGCGGGTTTCAACCACAACGCGGGCCGAACGCTGTGGCGGAGGGAAACCGAATCTTGCCACTAAATCTTGACGCTCGGGCGGCTGCAGACGCTCGAGTTTTTCAAGGGCCTTCACACGGCTTTGCACCTGCCGCGCTTTGGTCGCCTTGTAGCGGAACCGTTCAATAAAACGCTCAGTGGATGCAAGTTGTTTTTGTTGTGCAGCTGCGGCGGCCTCGGCGGCAGCGAGCCGTTCTTCGCGCTGCACGATGAACTCGGCGAATCCGCCAACGTATTCAACGGCACGTCCGTGCGATACCTCTACTACTCGCTCTGATACTGCATCGAGAAAGTCACGGTCGTGTGAAACAAACAGAATGGCGCCGGGCCAAGAAGCTAGGTGCTGCTCAAGCCAAGAAACCGACTCAACATCAAGGTGGTTCGTGGGCTCATCAAGTACCAACAAGTCGGGGGCCGAGAGCATGAGCCGGGCCAACGCCACGCGCATTCTCCAGCCACCGGAAAGCTCTTGAACCGAGCGGTCGGCATCCTCGGTAGAAAACCCTAAGCCTGCGAGCACTTGGCGAGCCTCGGCCTCGACCCCGTAACCGCCCAGCGTTTCAAAATGATGCTGCGCTGTTCCATACGCATCAAGGGCAGCAGATTGGGCCTCGGGGTCGGGATGTGCGCCCTCGGGGCCAGTGTCTGCAACTTCATCGGCAAGTCTCAGGAGTTGCTTCTGCAGATCAGTCACGTGAGCAGCGCCGCGCAGCACCTCTTCAATGACCGATCCGTGCACCTGTTCGGTCAGTTCCTGAGGCAAGTAACCAATTCGGGTGTCCTTGCCAACGTGTACCTCGCCGGACTCAGCTCGTTGTTCGCCCACGATGATTTCCAACAACGTGGTCTTGCCCACACCGTTGCCGCCAACAAGTGCAACGCGCCGGCCCGGCATGAGCTTGAAGGTGACTCCCTCGAAAAGGGTGCGACCACCGAAAGATTTTGTGAGGCCAGAAACAGTGATCATCTTGATCGCAGGCTATCGGAGCGAATAGGCCGGAGCGGATTAGGGCCGGCGCCAGAGCAGCAACGGCAGTACCTGATCAGCACCGGCGTTGAGCAGACCCTCTGCAACCACAGTCATCGTCCAGCCTGACCGCAGCGAATCATCAACCACTAGACATGGTCCAGCAGGGAGCGCTTGTCCGTTGGGCAGGCCGAAGGTGAACGCAGAGATCACATTTGCTGCTTGGGTAACAGAATTCTCCATGTTGGATTGCGGTGGCGCATCGACGGAGACTCGTTGCACCGCAGCGAGTACATCGAGCTTGCCGAGCGCCCCTAAGCCCTGCGCCAATCCCTCAACTAGCGCTGGCCGAGACCTAGATGGGACCCAGGTGATCCAGGTGGGGCGATCTTGCCAAGACCAAGATTTGAGTACTGCTGCAAGACCCATAAGGACCTCCTGGCTTGGAGGCGCATCAGGCGCAGAAAACAGTGGGGATACAACCTCGGACCAACCTGGGTCTGTGCCAAACGCAAGGGCTCTACCAACTTCGGGGCGACTGCTAGCAGCGATGTTGCCGCTACGGCCGACAACGCCCCGAGGCCACTGCTTTCTTGGCTCAATCGGCACCGTCACTTCACGCAAGAACTGCGCAGCGGAAGCCTGATCTGCAACAGAGGCTTCCCTGAACAGGTCTGACTGCTCCGACTGCTCCGACGGGTCTGCGCAAACATCGCAGCGGCCACAATCCTCGGCTGCAGGATCATCTAGCTGTTCTCGCAAGAAGCGCAGTCGACAACCCGGGGAGCGCTGATAGCGACGCATGGCATCTTGTTCGTTCCGGCGCTCAGCGGCGAGTTGCTCATAGCGTTCGGTGTCGTACTCCCATGGAATCTCGCTTCGCTGCCATTGAGACCCCTTGCGCTCGACTGCGCCCTCTACGTCAAGGACCTTGAGCAGCGCCTCTAAGCGGCCTCGACGCAGGTTGACACTGGCCTCGAGTTCAATCAGGGTGAGCGGACCCTCTGACCCGAGAACTGCGAGCACCTGCTCCACGACTTCTTTCGGCGGCATTGCAGTAGAGGCAAAGTAGGCCCAGATCTCTTCTTCAGTGCTCGTTGGCAGTAACACAACCTGAGCCTGCACCAGCCCCCGCCCAGCACGCCCGACTTGCTGGTAGTACGCAATCGGAGAAGAGGGCGAGCCAAGGTGAATCACATATGCCAGTCGTGGGTTGTCGTAGCCCATACCCAGCGCCGAGGTGGCAACCACGCACGCAAGCGAGCCGTCGTCTAGCGAAGCTTCGATTGCCTCACGCTCGGCAGTGGGCGTGCTGCCGGTGTAGGCCTGAACTGAGAGTCCCCTGCTGGCTAAAAACGCTGCAGTTCGCTCTGCCTCTGACACTGTCAGGCAGTACACAAAACCTGGGCCGGGATTTCGTTGAACCCAGCTAGCAATCCATGCGAGCCGTTCGGCGGCAGTAGCAATCTGCACCACGCTCAGATGAAGGGTTGGACGGTCGAGCGAGCCGCGAAAAGTGAGGGTGGTGCTGCCAATTTGTGCAGCGATATCGGCCTCGACTCGCTGGTTTGCGGTGGCCGTTGCGGCTAGTACAGGAGTGTCAGGAGCAAGACCAGACAAGACGTCTGCTATCCGGCGATAATCAGGCCGAAAGTCATGGCCCCAGTCAGAGATGCAATGCGCCTCATCTATGACCAACAGGCCGATGCTTGCTGCAAGAGCAGGCAACACATCTTGTCGAAACCGGGGGTTATTGAGTCGCTCAGGTGAGATCAGCAGCACATCAACCTGATCGCTGCGAAGCAGTTCCTCAATTGACTGCCAATCCTCACTGTTTGAAGAGTTGATCGTAACGGCGCGGATTCCTGCCCTGTCGGCTGCTGCCACCTGATTACGCATGAGTGCGAGAAGCGGCGAAACCACCAGAGTGGGTCCCGCTCCCGCCTTGCGCAAAAGTTGCGTTGCGATCCAATAGACCGCTGACTTCCCCCAGCCCGTGGCCTGAACGAGTAGAACCCTGCGGTGGTTGACTGCAAGCTCGCGAATCGCCTCAAGCTGATCGGCACGCAGTGTTGCTTCAGGGCCAGCTAAATCTCTGAGTACCCGCGAAGCTTCTTCTTCGAAGGCCTCTTGCTCGAAGGGTTCCGGTTCGACGTTCAGCGGGTACCCCATTGATACGTCTGCTTTCGCAGGCTGAGATACATGATTGTCTCGGTAGAGAGCACTCCGGGGATCTGACGTATCTGATCGTTCAGAAGAGCGAACAACGCGTCGTCATCGCTTACCACTACCTCTACAAGCAGGTCAATCGAACCCGCAGTCACCACGAGGTAGTCCACCTCTTCAATCTGTTCAAGCTGATCAGCAACCTCTCGTGCGTCGCCGTCCACCCTGATCAGCACCATTGCTTGGCGTTTTAATCCCAGTTGCAAAGGGTCAGTCACAGCAACAATCTGCATGGTCTTTTGGTCAAGCATGCGCTGAACGCGTTGGCGAACTGCAGCCTCAGAGAGGCCGACCTCTTTTGCCAACTGCGTATAGGGGCGACGCCCATCGAGTTGAAGCAGGCCAATGAGCGCTAGATCAATTTCATCTTGTGACTGCGAAGACATCGAATCCCCCCTCGGAAAAGCAGTACTTGAACAAGTTAGCGAACTACCCCAGCAAAGGCCGCTCGAGTTAGTGACCACCAGCAAACAAGCCGATCGCCCGCTCGGTGAATCTTGCTGGTCGGCGCCGAAGCCGCTCGGAGGAATCTGCGAAGCCGTAAAGACAGCGGCCCGCATTTACGCCGAGCCACCTCAAAGGCTCCGGCTCCCATCGGGGTGAGCTATGCCCAACCCACGGCAGATGGATCAACGCTGAATCAACTCCAAGCACCAGGTCAGCCAGGGTGCGCCCTGCAAGGTTCGTTGTAGACAATCCATCGCCTACATAGCCACCAGCAGTTCCCATGCCGGTTGCGCGATTGAAGTGAACAGAGGCTGTCCAGTCTCGGGGCACCGCAAGTGGGCCACCCCAGCAATGTGTAATGGCCGCGTCTTTTGTGATGGGAAACAGATCATGCAGAACTGAAGCCAGAGATGAAAACACGCCCGCATCAGAGTCGAATTGGTCCTTGACGGCGGAACCGAAGTGGTAGGGAGCACCGCGACCGCCAAAGGCGAAGCGCCCATCCGCTGTTCGTTGGCCGTAGATCAACAAGTGCCGACCATCGGTAAAGGTCTCACGTTGAGCCAATCCGATCTGTTGCCACATGTCCTCTGGCAGCGGCTCAGTGGCAATCATGAGCGAGTAGAGCGGCAAGACATCTCGTCGCTGTTTAGGCATAAGCGGGGTGTACCCCTCGAGGCATTGCAGAACTACCTTGGCGCTGATTGAGCCGTGATCAGTCTGCACCTGTGCCATTTTCATAGATGTCGCCCGGCTGCGTTCATAAATCTTCACCCCAGCAGATTCGACTGATCGGGCCAAACCCCGTACCAGCTTTGCCGGATGCAACGCAGCACAATGCGGGGTGAATACCGCACCCGAAACACCAGGAACTCGGACGCGCTCTGCGACCTTTTCCGGGGCGATCCAACGATAGTCATCGTTGCTAAATCCCCAGGACTGCAGATGCTCAACCTCGGTGCGCAACCTTGGAGAGTGCGCGGGGTTCGTAGCCAACGACAAGGTTCCGCCACGAGCAAAATCTGCGTCGATTCCAAGCTCTGTTGTTGCACGCTCAACTTCGCTGACGGTGTCGATCATTGCCCGGTATTGAGCAATGGCATCTGCTCGCCTACCTGTTGCCGAAGGGCTCTTACTCATTGCAGCCAACTGATCCAAAGACGCTGGGAACAGCGCCGAACACCATCCCCCATTACGACCAGATGCCCCAAAGCCACAGACTTCGGCCTCGAGCACCACAATGCGAAGCTCAGGGGATGCCGAGTTGAGATAGTGCGCAGCCCATAAGCCTGTTAGCCCACCGCCCACTATGGCGACATCGGCAGTGACGTTTGCAGACAGTGACGGGCGAGGGGTGAGGTCATCCCCGCAAGAGTCCAACCAAAAACTCCGAGTTGAGTACTCGCAGTGCTGTGGAGTTGTCACCACTTCACCCCTTCACCACTTCACCATCACATGTTTGAGTTCGGTGTAATGCTCCACTGCGTACTGGCTCATGTCCTTTCCGTACCCTGACTGCTTGAACCCGCCATGCGGCATTTCGGGAACAAGTGGAATGTGATCATTCACCCAGACGGTACCAAAGCGCAGTTGAGCGCTTGCCTGCATTGCAGTGCCAACATCGCTCGTAAACACAGATGCTGCGAGGCCATAATCACTGTCGTTTGCCATCTCGATTGCTTGATCCACACTGTTTGCTCGTTGCACGGTCACAACTGGGCCAAACACTTCGCGCTGCACAATTTCTGAGTGCTGTTCTACACCGACTAGCACAGACGGCTCGTAGTAGTACCCGTCACCTGACCGAGTTGCCCCGCCTGTTACGGCAACGGCACCTTCGGCACAGGCTCGCTCAACAAAGCCACCAACCCGATCTCGTTGCGCGGCAGAAATCACTGGGCCAAGTTCGGTGGACTCATCCCCAGTGGGGCCAACAACTAGCGATCTGGCAGCCTGAGCAATTGCATCAACGGCATCATCATGAATCCCGTCTGCCACGATCACTCGCGCTGCTGCAGTGCAGTCCTGGCCTGCGTTCCAGAAAGAACCCACCTTGATAGCCTCAGCAACCTTTGCCAAGTCGGCATCGTCAAAGACCAACACGGGTGCCTTACCGCCAAGTTCTAGGTGGACTCGTTTCAGTGAGTCAGCAGCCGCTCGCGCTATTGCTTTGCCCGTCCCTACCGAACCTGTCACTGAGATCATGTCAACGAGGGGATGAGTAGTCAGTGCAACACCAGTGGTAGCGCCGTTACCGCAAACAAGATTGAACACTCCTGGGGGGAACACATCTTGGGTGAGTTCAGCGAGCAACAGCGAAGACATCGGAGTGAGGTCAGATGGCTTGAGTACCACGGTGCATCCGGCCGCTAGAGCGGGGCCGATTTTCCATGCCGCCATCATCAGCGGATAGTTCCACGGCGTGATCGAAGCAATCACACCAACTGGCTCTCTGCGCAACATAGAGGTGAATCCCTCCATGTATTCACCAGCAGCCTGCGTCTCCATCGTACGAGCCGCTCCCGCAAAGAACCTGAAGCAGTCAGCAGCAGCAGAAATCTCATCTGCGGTTGCCGAGATCGGTTTGCCGGCGTTCAGCGATTCAACTGCAATGAGGTCATCGGCCCTTGCCTCGATCAGGTCTGCGAGCTTGAACATCGCTGTTGCGCGCTCCAAGGGTGTGGTCCTGCTCCAAGAGACAAATGCCTCGGCTGCAGCAGTCACGGCAAGGTCAACATCATGTGCATCAGACACTGGAGCGGTAAAGATTTCTGTCGATGTCGAGGGATCAATGACAGAGCTCATCAGCCCAGAGCCCGATGGCATCCAAGCTCCACGTATGAAGTTTTCGTTTCGTACTTCCTTATTTGGCATCATCAGTCCCCTAGAAGTTCTAAGTTGCTAGTAGTTAGATCAGAGTTCATTCCGAGTTCTGATGAGCACTGAAACTAGTTTTACATGCAAATCGTTGTAAATAGCTGATTTTACTACCGATCTCGCAGGGAATGGTACGGGTGACCACGAATGAGTCAAGCACTTCAGGGCGGTGGGGCAATCCAAGGGATCAGTGCTGCAGAAACTGGCACCGCCAACGTGGTGATTCGTTTAGAGAATGTGGTCAAAAAGTTTGGCGACTACACCGCTGTTGAATCTGCAGACTTCGATATTGCAGAGGGCGAATTCTTCTCGATGCTCGGACCATCGGGTTGCGGAAAGACCACAACCCTGCGAATGATCGCCGGGTTCGAACAACCCAGCTCAGGGCGGATACTTCTTGATGGCGTAGATGTCTCGCAGACCCCGCCGCATAAAAGAGACGTCAATACGGTGTTTCAGAACTATGCGCTCTTTCCACATATGTCGGTGTTCGACAATGTCGCCTTTGGGCTTCGCAACTCGAAGGTTCCCGAGGCAGAGGTAACTAGGCGGGTCACTGAACTACTTGAAATTGTTCGCTTACCCGAGTTTGCAAAGCGGCGCCCTAACCAGCTTTCTGGCGGTCAACAACAACGCATTGCGCTTGCCCGAGCACTTGTCAACCTGCCCAAGGCCCTGTTGCTCGATGAGCCGCTCGGAGCGCTCGACCTAAAGCTGCGTCAAGCAATGCAGCTTGAACTTAAACGCATTCAGCGAGAGGTTGGCATTACCTTCATCTTTGTTACTCACGACCAAGAAGAAGCCCTAACCATGTCAGACCGAATTGCAGTGATGACTCAGGGCCGCACCGATCAGATCGGCACCCCAACACAGATTTATCATCAGCCAGATACTGCCTTTGTGGCCGGGTTTATCGGCACCGCAAACCTGTTGCCTGTCACGGTGCGAAGCCAAGATGGCAGCACCGTCACGGTGGACTCTCGAACTGGTGCTCAATTCAGCGTCCCGTGCGGAGAACGCAGCTATCAACCGGGATCAGAGGTCACGCTCATGATTCGGCCCGAACGACTTGTACCTAGCTTTGCCCCAGTAGATGGAGTGGCCGGCGGAAGCATTCCCACCACGGTTACTAGCCTTGTGTTCCAAGGGCCTGTGGTGCGATGCGAGGTTGAAACTGATCTTGGATCTGCCCTTGTAGCTCACCTCGGCCCCGAGGACGACCCTGCTCGACTCAGTGTGGGGTCGCGAGTTGATATGACCTGGGCCTATGAAGGCGCCTACCTAGTGCCCGAAGCAATAAGCCCAGAAGATGCTGGCATTACCGAAACCAACTCATAACCCAGACAAGAAACGAGAGAACCGTGACAAAGCGCAGACTCCAAACTCCACCCGCTACAAACCAAGCAGATCTGAGTCGCAGAAAATTCTTGGGTACCTCTGGTCTAGCCCTAGGAGGTTTGGCGCTTGGGCCAGCACTTCTTGCCGCCTGCAGCAGCGACAGCGGTGACTCTGCATCCTCTGCAGATAGCGAACTCTGGTTTGATAACTGGACGCTCTACATAGACAAGCCAGACGGAGACTTGTACGGCAAGGGCGGCACTCTTGACTCCTTCCAAAAAGCCTCGGGGCAGAAAATCAAATACACCGAGGGCATCAACGACAACAACGAGTATTTTGCCAAGATTCAGCCACTGCTCTCGAAGGACAAGCCGATCGGCCCCGACATCATTGCGCTCACCTTCTGGATGGCGGGCCGCCTCACGAATCTGGGTTGGGTAGAGAAACTTCCCTTAGACAAGATTCCCAACTCAGCGAACCTGATCGAATCACTCACCAAACCCCCATCGGACCCCACCGGCGAGTACTCACTCCCCTGGCTGGCCGGCATGGCGGGAATTGCCTACAACAAGTCGGTGACTGGCCGCGAACTGAACTCTGTGAACGACCTCTTCGACCCCGCCTTCAAAGGCAAGATCGGGATGCTGCTCGAAATGCGAGACACCATCGGCCTGATTGCAATGTCACTTGGAATCGATTTGGCGACCCCCACCTTCGAGAAGTTCCAGCCTGCTTTCGACAGACTGCGAGAAGGTGTCGACTCCGGGCAAATTCGGCAGTTCACTGGAAACGACTACGTGGATGACCTGGAGCAAGGGAGCTTTGCCGCATGCATCGGCTGGTCTGGCGACGTGGTGCAACTCTCGGCCTCGAATCCAGATATCGGGTTCTCAATTCCAGAGTCTGGCGGAGCCCTTTGGTTTGACACCATGCAAATTCCCGTTGGCGCAAGCAACGTTGAAGGCGCAGCCGAGTGGATGAACTATGTCTATGACCCAGTGAACGCCGCAAAGATCATCGCAGAGGTGCAATACATCTCGCCCGTTCAAGGCGTGCAAGACGAGCTGCGCAAGATGGGTGGAGAGGCTGCAGCGCTTGCAGACAGCCAACTCATTTTCCCCGACGCTTCCACCTTGGCCACGCTGCAGACTTGGGGCAACCTTGATGAAGAAGAAGAGGCACTCTTTGACGCCGAGTTCGCCAAGATCACGGGAGCGTGAGTACGCGTTCTGATGGCAGCTGATACCGACTCAGATGATCGTGGTCTCCGAAAAGGAAAGTGGGCCCCATACGGCCTGCTGAGCCCTGGCATTTTGTGGCTCCTGCTGTTCTTTCTGGTACCCGTGATGATTCTGGTTCGCACGGCTTTATCTTCGAAGGCCAGTCGGTTTGCCAACCCAGAGTTCTCCTGGCAGTTCTCAAACTTCAGTTCGGCATTCACGGATTACGGGCCGCAGTTTGCAAGATCTTTTCTCTTCGCCGGGATCGCTACCGTGTCTGCAATCCTGATTGGCTACCCCTTGGCCTATTGGATTGCCACTCAAGGCGGCCGATGGAAGAACTTGCTGATTGGCCTAGTCGTTGTGCCGTTCTTTACCTCGTACCTGATTCGCACCATTGCTTGGACTTCAATCCTGAAAGACGATGGCTGGGCGCTCAATATCATCCATGCGATCCCTTTTGTGCCTCAGGATTTTCGTCTGCTCGCCACCCCGGCAGGAGTGATCGGTGGCCTCACCTATAACTTCTTATCGTTCATGATTCTGCCCATCTATGTGAGCCTAGAGAAGATCGACTTTCGTCTGACAGAGGCTGCGGCCGACCTGTATGGCACCCCATGGAAGGCATTCAGAAAAGTCGTGCTTCCGCTGTCTATGCCCGGGGTGTTCGCCGGAAGCCTGCTGGTGTTTATCCCGGCTGCTGGGGATTACCTCAATAACCGCTACCTTGGCTCTCCAAAAACCTCGATGATTGGCACTGTGGTCCAAGACAAGTTCTTGGTGCAGTTTGATTACCCGGTGGCCGCAGCGCTATCGCTCGTACTCATGGCCATTATCACCACGATGGTGTTGATCTACTCCAAGTTCTTGGGCACAGAAGGACTAGCGGTATGAGACTGTGCAGCAGGGCGGTTCGCTCATGGTGATGTCAGAGGGAGTAGCTCCGCCATACCTGAGTCGTGAACTCGAAGAGCCTAGTAAGGCGCGCCGAGGATCGCGGTCAACGGGCCGTGCCGGCTCAAAATGGGGACGGCGAATCCTTACTGCCTTCGCGTGTTTGGTCTACTTGTATTTGTTCTTACCGCTCATCAACATCATCGTCTTTACCTT
>JBIKPA010000163.1:0-6496 GCA_044357715.1 Microthrixaceae bacterium | reverse complement strand
GTTTGGTCCTTGCCGATGTCTAGCGACATCACAAGGGCACTGAGTGGCGCTGCCATCCACTGCGGCAGCATGGGACACTTTGCGCCTATTTGGGACCTGCGGCAACGAGCGCCCGATCACGCCCAGTGAGATCGGGCTCGATACGTGCGTGAGTAAATACAGTCAAGGCTAGGGCCAGCATGTCTGCTGCTTGTTCGGGTGACAGCTCGCAAATCAACACGCCGTCTTCTTGAAGCCACTCCCCTGCGCCAGCAATTAACAAGCGAAGGTCATCCATCCCGTCGGCACCGGAACGAAGCGCTGCAGCAGGCTCCCAATCAGCGACCTGATCCGGGAGCGTCAGTGCACTCGGAATATACGGAGGGTTCGAGATAATTAGGTCAACTTTGCCCCGCAGGTCTTTGGGCAGAGCCTCAAACCAAAATCCGAGCCCCGTAGAAACTCTTGCCCCTGGTCGACCCAACCCAGCAATATTCGCCCCCGCTACACGAAGTGCATCTTCGGAGCGATCCGTCAGTAGCACTTGAGTTCGAACACGTTCAACAGCAATCGACAACCCAATTGCTCCCGATCCTGTTCCCAGATCCACAACCTGACATGTTCGATCCCGTGCCCCGAGCCGGTCCAACTCTGCGAGTGCAATCTCGACTACTGCCTCGGTCTCTGGCCGCGGAATGAGCACTCGCGAATCCACCATGAGGTCCAAGGACCTAAATGACCATGCTCCAAGGACGTACTGAAGCGGTTCGCCAGCCGACCTGCGCTGCACCATCGCGTCGAAGAAACCCATGGCACGTTCGGTCACCGGATCATCTAGCAACAGGAGTAACTCCGATGGAGCCGCTCCCGAGGCTTGCTCGACCACGCGCCTTGCATCCATCGCCGGCTGATCAACCCCTGCAGCTCTAAATGTTTGAGTGGCCTCTATAAGAAGCTCCCTCCAAGTCACCGTTTGGCCAGCGGAACTCATATCTCCGAATCCGTCAACTGCTTCGCACGGTCGTCGGCCACAAGTGCATCAGAAATCTCATCGAGCTCGCCAGAAAGCACTCGGTCAAGGTTGTATACCGTGAGTCCAATGCGGTGGTCAGAGACTCGGTTCTCTTTGAAGTTGTAGGTGCGGATTTTTTCGCTGCGGCCACCGCCGCCAATCTGCGCTTTTCGTTGCCCCGAAGCCTCGCCGGCTTGGCGGTCTTGTTCTAGTTTCAGCAGCCGCGCTCGCAGAACTTGCAGAGCCTTCGCACGGTTCTGAAGCTGACTCTTTTCGTCTTGCATCGCAACCACAAGTCCGGTCGGTAAGTGCGTGATCCGCACTGCTGAGTCAGTGGTGTTGACTGACTGCCCACCCGGCCCAGAGGAGCGGTAGACATCGATAGTGAGGTCGTTAGGGTCGATACGGACATCAACCTCATCCGCCTCTGGCAAGACTGCAACGGTTGCAGAGGAGGTGTGTATTCGGCCCTGAGATTCCGTCACAGGAACCCGTTGCACACGATGGACGCCGGCTTCAAACCGCATGCGTGACCACACGCCTGGTCCTGCTAGGCGGAACGTCACATCAGAGAGTCCACCCATCTCAGTCGGAGAGGAAGACATTGTCTCGAAGCTCCACCCGACCCGACCAGAGTACGCCCGGTAGAGCTCAAACAAGTTGCGCGCAAACAGGTTTGCCTCTTCTCCACCCTCTGCGCCACGAATCTCTACGATCACGTTTCGGTCGTCATTTGGGTCTTTGGGGAGAAGGAGCAGTTTTAGCTCCTCAACGAGTCGCTCCACTGCTGCTTCAGATTCCGCAGCGTCAGCACGCAACGCGTCACGCTCCTCACCAGAGCCAAGCGAGATCAACTCTTTTGCCGCCTCTAGGTCTCCTTCGGCCTGAATTAGCAGAGCAGTCCGCTCCACGATTGGTTGCAGTTCGCTATAGCGACGGGATAGCTCTACATAGCGTGTTTGATCTGCGATCACCGCCGGATCGGCGAGGCGATCCTCAACCTCTTCAAACTCGCGCTGCAAGCCATTCAGCCGAACTGATAGATCATGCGCAGCCATTCAGCCCCACCCAACTTCTATGTCGATGAGTTCTGCTGGACGGCGCAGCATGGATGCCAACCACTTTGTTGCAACGTGATGATCCTTCGCTGGAAGCGCTATCCGCAGCGTTGCTTCTGAGTTGATCTGTGCTCGCAGATCGGCAGCTAAAGGCAAAAGCCCCAGATCAACCCCACACGAGAAGACCAAGATCAGGGGGGATCCGTCGGTGGCAGTCCCAACCGCCGATGCCGGAAATGCGTCTCGCAGCCCAGCAGGCTCGGCCGTCATGCCAATCGCCGTGAGGGTATCTGCGCCAACAAGGCTCGGCTGAGCCAATGCTAAAGCTCGCAACCACCGCTCCCGAGACAGCCTCTGCACAGCATGTGATGGTGCGCCCGGGAACCGATGATCACGAATGATCGAAACGGTATGTGCCAGGTCATCAACAGGCGACTCATCGGGGCGCACGGCAGCATGTGCATCGCGGTCAAAGCGGCCGACGCCGACCTCAAGATGAAGCGCATCATCGCCGCCAGCTTCACTGGGCCACACCACCAAGCGTGCCACTTCAAGACCAAGAACCTCGCCGCGAGTCACACCGTGTTCGTGTACTACCTCTAGGCCCTCTGCAAGAAGGTGCTGCTCAAGGAGTTCCTTGCGCTCGGGAAGCTCAAATACTTCGGGCACAACAGCGGGTTCAACCCTATGAGAAAGAGGGCCTTCAATCAGTCGAACTTCTATGGGCTGTTCGTCAAGCAGAAAGTACTGGGCCCAGCGAGACAGGTCTTCACTTCTGGTATCAGAAGGCGCCGGGGCATCAGCAAAGACAGTGAGACGTTGCGCTGGTTGTTGTGCTGCCCAAATCATGGCTGCGCTCAGGGAGCGGGCAGAGCTCTCCGACAGCAAAACAAAGCCATGCCCGTTCAGGTTGAGCGCATAGAGAGATCCAGCTTCTACGACCTCGGCTACACCAATCTCTGCTGATGCCGCATGAAGGCCGGTCTGCTCAAAAGCGCGTGAATCGGTTTCCCGGTCAAGATAGTCACGGGTCACCGCCGCGAGTTTGGCTTTTTTTAATTGCGACCGCTGTGCTGGATCGAGAGCCATCAGAGATCCTGCGGAGCTACTAGACACATCCAGCCGAAGCCGGAGCCGTCACTCAGCGGAAGCAGTCTCTGCTGTTTCGGTACCAGCATCCTCGGCAAGAGCGGCATCGGAGTCTTCGACTGTGGTGTCATCGACTGATGCTTCGCTTTCGCCCTCAACGTTCTTACGTCGACCGTAGCGACGCTCGAAGCGCTCAACACGACCGGCAGTATCCACAATCTTCATCTGACCCGTGAAGAACGGATGAGTGAAGGCAGAGATTTCTACCTTGGCAAGCGGGTACTCGTTGCCATCAGTCCACGTTGTGGTCTCAGTCGCCTCAATGGTCGACTTCGTCAACATGGTGTCTCCAGACGAGGTGTCTTGAAAGACGACATAACGATACGTGGGATGGATTCCTGGTTTCATGCTTCGCTCCGTTAAGGCCCCGGTTTCCGTGCGGGGCCCAGATAAGACTCTTAGTATGGCCTGTCCAGACCCCTGCAGGCGAACCCGCTGGTCTGAGACTGCTTTCTTTTGCTACTTGACGTGTTCGGCCTTTGCGATCTCTGCCAGGAACACATCATTTGTGGGGAACTTGCGCATACGGTCAACAACTAATTCCAACCCTGCCGCAGGTTCGCCGCTCGCCGCCAAAGCAGACAACAACCGGCGGAGTTTCCACACTTGCGCCAACTTCTCGGAAGAGATCAACAATTCCTCGTGACGAGTAGAGGAAGCATCCACATCTATTGCTGGGTAGACCCGCCGCTCGGCAGCGGCACGGTCTAAGCGCAGTTCCATGTTGCCCGTGCCCTTGAACTCTTCGAAAATCACCTCGTCCATCTTGGAATTGGTGTCAACAAGGGCGGTAGCCAAAATCGTCAGAGACCCACCATCCTCAATATTTCGAGCGGCACCAAAGAAGCGCTTCGGCGGGTACAGGGCACCTGTGTCTAGGCCACCGCTCATGATGCGACCACCGTTCGGAGCAGCCAAATTGTAAGCGCGTGCCAAGCGAGTGATTCCGTCCAAGAGGATCACAACATCTTGGCCCTGCTCCACTCGACGTTTGGCACACTCAATGGCCAACTCGGCAACCTGGGTATGTTCTTCGGCGGGTCGATCGAAGGTTGAGGCAATGACTTCGCCCTCGATTGAGCGTCGCATGTCTGTCACTTCTTCTGGGCGCTCATCCAAGAGCAACACCATGAGCTCGACCTCGGGATGATTCTGCTCGATAGCTTGAGCAACGGTTTGCAAGATGGTGGTCTTACCCGCTTTAGGTGGTGCGACAATGAGCCCACGCTGGCCTTTGCCAATTGGCGCAATCAGATCAATGATCCGAGACGTCATGTCATAGGGATGGTCCTCTCGCTCCAAGCGAATTTGCTCAGAGGGGAACACTGGCGTGAGGTCATCAAAGTTGAGTCGGTCGCGAGCCGTCTCCGGGTCAAGGCCGTTGACTGCATCAATTCGCAAAAGAGCTGGGTTCTTCTCTCCGCGATTCGCTGGTCTGCTTGCCCCAGTGAGCCAGTCACCTCGACGCAGGCCAAGCTGGCGAGTTTGCTTGACTGATACGTAGACATCCTCACGGCTTGGCAGTAGCCCGTTGACCCTCAAGAATCCGTAACCCTCGTCTCGCAGGTCAAGCACACCAGCCACCTCGACGAGTTCGCCTTCCCAAGGCTGCGAGCCTTCCGGCCCGTCTTCTTGCCGATCGCGTCCACGGCGACGTCGACGGCGACGGGGATCGCCCTCAAGGCTCTGCGCGTCTTCTTCAGAGGCAGGGTTACTAGAAGATTCCTGAAGCGATGTTTCGGATGCACTGCTTGGCGCACGGGTGTCATCAGCGGCACCACGGGGGGCGCCTGCCGGAGCATTCCTCGGTGGACCCTCATTGCGAGAGCCGCTTTGCCGCGAATTCTGTCTGCCCGAGTCAACCGGCTTTTGTGCACTCTGGTCAGACTGGTTCTGCTCAGGAGCACCGCTTTGATCTGAGGTCTCTTCTGCTTTCACTCCCTCAGAAGCATGGTCCCCCTGAGAGCTAGCACTCTCCCCTGCCGAGTCGTTGCTTTCTGCAGTCCCCGAGCCGCCCGAACCGCTCTCTTGCGAACCGCTCTCTTGCGAACCAGTGTCACCCGAAGGAGCGGCATCAGGAGTGACTCCAGCCAACTCCAAAATCATGGTGATTATGTCTGCCTTCTTCACACGACTCGTTGGCTTCCCGCCAAGGGCTGTAGCAATTACGGCAAGCTCGGAGCGGTCTTTGCGCTCAAGGCCATCAAGGTCTATCGAATCAGCACTCACTGCTTCAGACTCACTTTTCGTTTGGGCTGTAGGCAAGTGTCGCCTGCAGCGGTTTGGTCCTCTCGGCCCGCCACATTTGCGGAGACCGGATCGGCACTTCTCGAGACGGCACCAACCTGCAGAACTTGGGGAGTTCGCTCAACAGCACTTCAACACGCTTGGACCGATGAAGTCCGTTATCGAGTTAACGAGTGTTCTGCGGTTTCGGAGCTCACAACCCGACCTGATGGCCGGTGAACCCCAACAACCCCCTGCAGCCTTTGCCGAAGAAGCTCCCAATCTATCTAGCGACTGTTCTTGTCGCAAACCTCGGCTAGTTACTTGCGTTTGAGTAACAGCGACATCAGTTCATGACCAGGCACGACCTGGCTCTCTTGGGTCCCTGACTCGGTGTACTCGCCGCCGACACCATCAACTGCAGAATCCACGATCAAGTACGGAACGGTGGTCGATGTATGAGTCTTCAGTAGCAGCGGAGTTGCGTGATCGGGCGACATGAGAAGTCGCCACTCTCCTAGCTCGTCCAAAGCCGGAATCAGATCGGCAAGAACTCTTGCGTCCCAGTTCTCTAACGCTGCAACCTTTTCGGCCACATTCCCAGCATGGCCTGCCTCATCAGTGGCTTCGATGTGGATGACAAACAGATCGGTGTCGCCTTGAAGCGCAGCAATTGCCGCGTCCCGTTTTCCTTCGTAGTTCGTGTCATACCAACCGGTTGCTCCGTCAACTTGGACGACGTCCATTCCCGTCAACACGCCAAGGCCCCTCACTAGGTCAACAGCTGTCACCATGCCGGCTTTGACACCAAAGGTCTGTTCAAACGACGGTAGCTGCGGCTGATGGCCTTGACCCCAGAGCCAGACTTGGTTGGCAGCGAGCAGGGGGAACTGCTCCAACACAGCGCGGCTCGCCACCATCAGATCACTCAACTTTTGCCCCGACGGACCGGTGGGCCACACGGCCGGAGCATCGGTGAGATCGTGCGGAGGGATGCACTCAGCCGCCGCCCAAGACTCCGGTGCCACCATGATGTGGCGATACTGAACTCCTGGGTGAAAGCTCACCTCGG
>JBIKPA010000136.1:0-7682 GCA_044357715.1 Microthrixaceae bacterium | reverse complement strand
GCCATTGCGCTGCACCCGTTGCTGCACATGTCCAGCAGACTGATTGGCTTGGTTCAGTAGAAACACATAGCCAACAAGAAGCGCGGCTGACACCATGAACGGAAGGAGGAAGAGGCTACCGAAAGCAACAGTGCAGAGCAGGGTGAGCACGGCGATTGATCCGAGCACCACGAGCACGTCTTGGCGACGGCGACGAACTGCCGGCGGGACCTGCTGGGACTGGGTTGCCACTGACTTACCTTCAAGCGACCGAGCGTTGGAGCGGTCCCGCAGATCGATCACATTGCTTGATGAGGAGTTCAGGCTGACAGGACGAGGCATGCCAGGCAAGTCAGCCCCACGCCTATGGCCCGAGCGATTCAATACCGAGAGCTGCTGATTGAAAGAACGGATGGAGTCAGTGCGTCGCCCCGCTGAGAGTTTCCGGAGCACCTCTGGTAATAGCACTAAGGCCCAAACAACTGCGAGACCTAGAAAGATCAGCGTAGAGACATTCATTGAATGTTTCAGTCCTTTTCTTGAACCAACGATTCCGGCGGGAACAATCGATTCATTGAGCGGTTCGAAAGCAACTCGGTATTGAGCGATGTCTGCATCTAGCACGGTGTACTGAATGCGAACATTACTTTACGGTTTCACGTGCAATGTTACAAGTAGCTTACGGATTACATCAATGTTATTCGCGCTCCAGAGCAAAAACGCCCTGTCTCTAGGGGTTTAGGCGTCCTCGCCGGCCTCGCCCACGAGTTCGGATTGACGGCGGAATGTGCCAGATCGTCCGCCGGTCTTTTCCCACAGAGCAATCTCGCCAATCACCATGGCGCGATCAACTGACTTACACATGTCGTAGATGGTGAGACACGCAACCGTCACTGCGGTGAGTGCTTCCATCTCTACGCCAGTTCGATCCACCGTCTCTACTTGGGCCTCTACTTCTATGAATGAGTCCTCGATGCGGAAGTTCACCAACATCGCGCCCATCAGAACTGGGTGGCACAGCGGGATGAGATCAGAAGCACGTTTTGCAGCTTGGATTCCCGCAACCCGCGCTACGGACAACACATCACCTTTGTTGATCGCCCCTCGAGCAACCAACGAGGTGGTGTCGGTAGTCATATAGACACGACCCCTTGCAATTGCTCTGCGATGAGTTGGCTCTTTTGGGGTCACGTCAACCATGCGTGCACGGCCAAGCGGATCAAGATGGGTCAAGCCCCGGTCTGACATAAGCGCATCTTAGATGCAGCGCTTCTCTCATGACACAGTTAGGGGCTCAGCAAAGGCCTTCACGCTGTGCAACCTCTGACAAGAACGCACGAAACTCTGGACCAAGATCTTCACGCCGTAACGCCAGTTCAACTGTGGCACGTAGATAGTCAATTTTTTTGCCGATATCGAACCTGCCCTCGCTAAAGACATACCCGAACACTGGGCTCTTTCCAAGGAGTGCAGCTATGGCATCGGTGAGTTGAATCTCTCCGCCAACCCCGGGCTGGACATCACCGAGCACATCAAAGATTTCTGGGGTGAAGAGGTAGCGACCCATCACTGCAAGATTTGATGGCGCATCGGCCGGATCTGGCTTTTCAACGATGTCAGTGATTTCGCATAGCGCTCCCTGACAATTTGCAACACCAGCGCAGCCGTAAGAAGAGATGGATTCTTTGTCGACCTCCATGAGTGCAACGACAGAGGCCTCATGCTCATCGAAGCTCTTGATCATGTTGGTGAGCACGGTGGAATGCTCATCCATGATGTCGTCGCCGAGCATGACCACAAAGGGTTCATCGCCGACATGTTTGCGCGCAACGGACACCGCATGGCCAAGACCGAGTGGCTCACCCTGGCGAACAAAATGGATATCAGCTAGCTCGGCGAGCTCAACGACCTCGGCTAGATCCCCCATTTTGCCCTTCGCCTTGAGCTGATACTCCAACTCAAAGTTACGGTCGAAGTGATCTTCCAAGCTGCGTTTGTTGCGACCAGTAATGATCAAAATGTCATCGATACCGGCCTTCACGGCCTCTTCGACAACGTACTGGATAGCTGGGCGGTCAACGACCGGCAGCATCTCTTTGGGTTGCGCCTTGGTAGCAGGAAGGAAACGAGTTCCAAGACCTGCTGCTGGGATGACTGCTTTGGTTACACGGCCCATGTCTCACTCCGATGTTTGTTTCCGCGGAACCGCAATGAGGCGCATCTCTTCGTGTTGCGCTCAGGTCAGATCCGGCTGCTAGGTCAAAGGTTACAGATGTGATGGTAACCATGGTCTTTATCGTTTCAACCTTCTTTTGCCGAATTGTTGACAATTGCCTACGCGGCACACTTCTTGGGTAGCTCGCACTGCAGGCGTTAGAATCCGAACTCCTGCATGCAGAGTGCCAGCGTCTGAGTTGCCGGTGCCCTCACATGAATCAGATCAACCCCCGACGTGGAGAGCCTCAGATGCCTGTATACGAATACCGCTGCAAGAACTGTGCGCATCAGTTCGACATTCAGCAATCATTCTCTGATGACTCGCTCACGGTGTGTCCCGAGTGTGGGCAGGCCGAGTTGCGCAAAGTGTTTCAGCCTGTAGGAATCACTTTTAAGGGGTCGGGCTTTTACAAGAATGACAGCCGCGATGGATCATCAGGGGCTGGATCATCAAGCGCTGCATCAACGGGGTCGGGCTCATCAAGCACGGGCTCGTCCGACACCAGCTCATCAGAGAGCAACTCATCCAGCACAGGCCCCTCGGAGAAGAGCTCGTCAAGCGCTGGCGCATCAGAAAACAGCTCCTCGAGTAGCTCAACTGATAAACCTGCTGCAGCAAGTCCGTCAAAGCCCGCCACAAAAGACTGACCTTCTCACTTAGGGAGACCAATCATGCAAACTCCGTCTGACCCTCAAGACTCAGGAATTGGTGCTGTGGGATGGATGCGATCAGTAGTGATTGATGCCCATGACCCTGTTCTGCTGGCCAAATTCTGGTGCCGGGTACTTGATGTAGAGATAGTTGAGAGCGAGGAGGACTGGGTGCAACTGAGCCCCGACCCCGGCGGTACGTTCTTTGCTTTCCAGCCCAGCACTACACCACGGCCCGAGTCACTGGTTGCACGACCAGATATCGAAGTCACAGATATTGATTTCGCTCGAGACCGCATTATTGAACTCGGTGGTTCGTATGTTCGAACTATCCAAGAACTCAAGGGAGACCACCACTACGTGATGGCCGACCCCGAGGGCAATGAACTGTGCTTAGTCCAGCCGTTGCCACCCGAGTTGGCCCGCCCCCGCTGGGGAGATCAAGCAGTCTGATGGGGCGCTTTGTCGCTCCTCGGGATGACCAAGTCAGACCGCTTTTCAGCGCAGTTCTTGGAGCACTCACTTGGGACGGTGGCAGCCCAACCGAGCTTCAACTGAACCTGTTGCAGTCGTTACTCAACGCGTTTTCTGAGGGACACCCACAAGTAGTCCGTGAGTTCTCACCAAGCAGTCCCGAGACTGCCCAAGCCGAACTAAAAGACACGCAGGCACTCAAGCAGTTAGCTCACCTAGTGACCCTGTTGGAGCTCACAATGCACCCGCTGCAGCCTGGCCTAGAAAAACATGCTGAGCAGTACCTCACCGCTCTGGGAAGCGAACCCGAGTCCTTAGCTATCCTGAGAGACACTGCCGGGCAGCACATGGTCAAGCTTCATGCCGACCTCATGCGCAACTCTTGGTACACCGAGCAGACCATTAAGGGGATGTTCTCTGGTCGGTTCAGTGAACTACTGCGATCAAAGCTTGCCTACTACTCAATCGGGACTGACGATGCGTTAGCAGCGAAGTGGACAGCACTGCGGAACTGCCCCGAAGGCACATGGGGCCATGGCGTGGCGCAGTTCTATGACGTTCACGGCTTTGCGTTTCCGGGCGAAGCAGAAGGCATCTATGAAATCGGCGCGTTGCACGATTGGGTTCATGTGCTCGCTGACTATGGCACCGAACCCGAGGGTGAGATAGACGTCTTTGCGTTCATAGCGGCAACTATGGAAGATGACCGCGGGTTTATTCAGTTTGTCTTTACGCTGGCCCTCTTCCAAAACGCCACAGTCAGCACTGTGGGCGGAAAACACGTCATGATTGCAAGGGCTGACACCCTTTCAGACCCTGGTGCGGTTGATCACCTGGTGAACGCTTTGTGGCGGGCATCTCGGTGCACTGCTGACGTTATGGGCGGGGTAGATCATTTTGCTCTCGCTGACACCCCGCTTGAGGAGCTTCGACAGCGCTGGAATATTCCCCCGAAGTCCTCACCCTCTCCGGGTGCGTTTGATCTGCCAAGCCAAGAATTCGACACCCGGGCAAATTAGCGCTGCGGCGAGCGCGCAAGGACACTGCTCGCAACGCCAGCGCATGCCATCCCTACGAGGGAAACCGCAACGATCACCCAAGATGCCCGTTGCAAACCGGCGGTAAAATCTTCGTTCTGTGTAGCTGTGCTCGCAGAGGACGGAACCGCAATAGCCAGACTGGCAACGGCAACTCCTGCTGCAACACCCACATTGCGCAAGGAGGTGAGCAGCCCAGACGCAACTCCTGCATCATCATCTGGCACTGCACTCATGGCCGCCGTGGTGGACACGTTGTAGGCAAGGCCTTGGCCGATACCCGATAGGCCCATCGCCATAATCACTAGGCCGATCGAACTGCTTGCGCCAAGCTGAGTCAGAGTGAGAAAGGATGCCGCAATGAGGAACATTCCCAGCACCATGGGAGCACGTGTTCCAGCAAACTTCACCACTCGTCCGGTAAAGGCGCCCATGATGGCAAAGGGCACGGAGTACGCCAAGAAGACCACCCCTGTCATGGCAGCGGACAGGTTGCGAACATCTTGAAGCCAAAAGGTCATCAGAATGTTGATCGCACCGAATCCCCAGTTGGCAAGGAATGCAACGGCCATAGGCGGGCGATAGGCACGCGCATGCACAATCGCAGCGGCAATGAGCGGCTGAGTTGAGCCTCGTTGCTGAAGCACGAAAGCACCGAAAATTACGGTACCGAATGCGATTGGTCCTAGCACTGCAGCGCTCAGCCAGCCTTTCATGCCAGCCTCTTGCAATCCATAGATCACAAAGGTGACCGAAGCGGTTGCGAGTAAGGCGCCAACTAGGTCAATCGGTCGCTTGTCTCCAAAAGATTCGGGCACGTAGCGCAGGATCATGACAAGGGCAGCAAGCAGTACAGGCAGGTTCAGTGCAAAGAACCACCGCCAACCCAAAGTTGCAACAAGAAGACCACCAACAACCGGCGCCGCTGCGGCAGCAGTGCTACCTAGCGCACTCCACATGCCGATACCCCACGCTCGGCGATCACCCGTGAAAGAGGTACTCACAACCGATAATGAAGCTGTCATAAAAAGCGCTGTTGCAAAACCCTGAACAACTCGTGCCAAAACCAGCAGCCAAAACACTGGTGCCAAGGCGGCAAGAACCGTGCCCAGCGAAAACACGATCACTCCTATCAGCAACATTCGACGACGGCCATACAAATCGGCTGCCCGCCCAGAGACCAACAAAGGCCCTGCGGCGCCTAAGGCGAAGGCGTTAATCACCCAGCCGGTGCTGCTAGCAGGAACCCCAAGATCTCGGCCAATATCAGGCAGCGCCACCGCTATTCCAGAGAAGTCGATGCTCAGGACCACGAGCGGCAAAGCCACTGCGATCAATATGAGGTTGCTGCTACGACTAGACACAGAACTGAAGGGTAGATCCCTCGGAGGAGAAACTGCCGAGAAGGACTTTTTGAGTTGAATTTCGCTGGCACACTTAAGCGCATGAGTGACTTCAAAAAGACACTAAGGCGCCTGCTGCCATGACGGAGTTCTCCGAAAGAGAAGCCCAGCAAGTTCTGAGCCTGCCCCCATCAGTTCCGAGCGACCTCAGCCTGTTTACTTCAAATACCCTTTTTGGTCAGCCAGGAATCTATCCAGAGGGCCCACCGATGCACCCAGCAGTTGGCCCGCCGCTCGGTGAACACCATGGTGCTGCGCTATTGCGTGAGCTACTTGAGCCTGAAACTGCCCAAGAGATGACTGGTTTTTTCGCCAGCCGCGAGTTAGTCGATCGCGTCCCAGATCCGGGCCTTCGCGCCGCGCTGCTGCTCCTTGGCGGAGGCCCAGCAGAGGCTGTGCTCAGGGCATTCCTTGACAATCAGACTGCGGTGAAGCGTCTTGGAATCGGGGTACCCAACGGCGAAGGACGAGTCATCGGTTCCGAGGTTGACGAGGCTGACACATCAAGGCGAGTACTCAACCTTCGCTATACATCAGAGCATCCAGCGGTCATAGCCCCATCGCTTGCTCATGCCCTGTGCCATCACGAAGACCGGGCCAGCAATGCAGAAGAAGCGACTCTGCATGGACTTTTATCTGCAGTGCACATATGGCTTTTGGCAAATAATCCTTCGCTAGCAACACTTGGTACTGAACTGTCTCGGAGACAGGCATCTTTGTCGATCACTTTGCTCAACGCTCGAAGCGCTGGATCGTGGTTGGCTTCAATACGCTGCCCGAACGGGCCCGGCACCATCCCAAGCGGAAACCCAGCATTGCAGTGCCCCGATTTATGGAGCATTCCTTTCACCGCAACTCCCGTTGAAGACTGCGACCTTGCTATTCCGCTGCCGGTACAACAATCCCTAACATCTTTAGCCCTAGAGACAGCACCAGCAGTTCCCCACCGCTACGGCGATCAACTCGGCGAGTGGTTGACACAACACCTTGGCCAAGGAAGATTCTTTGGTGCAGTCCCTCGGGCTCAAGCAGGAAATGCGCTTGGCTTGCTCAACCGGGGAGACACTCCCCCATCATCGACAACTCAGGAGTGAATCGATCTCCTACCATGGTGGACCCATGGCAAAGCGTAAGCGTCGTTCAGTACTCCCAGACCCACAATCACCTCCGGTCACACCCGGCCTGATCGGACCGATGCGAACGGTGCCTGCAGGCATTGCGCGACCCGATTACGCAGCCACCGGCGAGCCATCTACCCGCGCTAGTCGGGCTATCCGCACCGCTGATGAGATTGAGGCAATGCGAATCGCTGGACGAGTTGCAGCCGAGGCACTTATTGAGGTGGGCCGCCATATCCGCCCGGGAATCACCCATGACGAACTTGACCGGATCGGGCACGAGTTTATGGTCGAAGCTGGCGCATACCCGTCAACGCTGAACTACCGGGGCTTCCCAAAATCCCTGTGTACCTCTGCAAACGAGATTGTCTGTCACGGAATCCCTGATTCTCGCAAACTTTTCGATGGTGACATCGTCAACGTTGATGTGACTGCCTACATTGAGGGGGTTCATGGAGATACCTCCTGCAACTTCTTGGTGGGCGAGGTTGACGAACTATCTGCGCAGCTCGTCCGGCAGACACGAGCTGCCATGCACGCAGGAATTGCGGTAGTCAAACCAAAAGCTCGCATCTACGAGATCGGCCGGGCAATCGAACAGTCAGTTGCAGAATTCAACTACGGAGTGGTGCGAGAGTTCATCGGCCACGGGATCGGCGATCAATTTCATACCAGTTTGCAGATCCCGCATTATTACGATCCCCATAACGACACCGTTCTTCTGCCAGGCATGACCTTCACCGTCGAACCGATGATTAACCTTGGATCGAACCGCCTAGAGATGTGGGATGACGGCTGGACTG
>JBIKPA010000135.1:0-7719 GCA_044357715.1 Microthrixaceae bacterium | reverse complement strand
TGCGCCACCGCATCACCTGTGCGCAGTAACGCAGACCGCCTCCAATCACGGGAGACTTTTCATGGACCTCACAGTCGTTGCCATCCCAGGGTTCTTTGCCTCGATGGGCTACGAAGCGTGGTGGCTAGAACGAAGAGCAAAGACCGAGGGACCCTCACCCGTCGACTACGAACGCAATGACACACTCGCAAGCTTGGCCATGGGAACAGGCAGCTTGTTCATTCCATTGGCCACCAAGAAGCTGGCACAAAATCTGGCGTTAGGTTCTTCGAAGTGGGCCAAGCCCTTACTTGGCGTTGCTGCGGCGGCGGCGTTTACCGCAGTGGTCGCGGATGCAGTGGGACGTTCCTATGACCACAAAGCAGGGGAACTGCCACATCAGGCGTTCGGAGCACGCAACGCCGAGGACAATCTTGATGCGGCTGAACAGTCGGATCAAACTGCTGATTTGGCTGCTGATCTGCCGAATCGCAGGTGGGCTCGAAGGGCCAAAAAACTTGCGGGCAACAGCGTGGTGGCAGCGATTGCCGCAGGTGGACTTGTGGCGGCATCGACTTGGGCCGCACAGACCACTGCTCAGAAACTCTTCAAGAAGCGACTGCTTCCAGATTTAGGGAACGGTCCGCTTGCGTTGGGGGCAGCAATCTTGGGCTGGGACTTTGTCTACTACTGGAACCACCGCTTTATGCATGAAACCAGATTTATGTGGGCAATCCACGTGGTTCACCACTCGAGTGAGAAGTACAACTTGTCTACAGCTTTGCGCCAAACATGGGCAGACTCGCTCGGGCTCTTCGTGCCATACGGTTTGCTCTCTTTGTTGGGTGTCCGCCCTGAACTCATTGAGACCTCACGGCAGATCAATCTGATCTACCAATACTGGATTCATACTGATGCAATTCGTTCCATCGGCCCGCTCGAGGAAGTACTCAACACGGCCTCGCATCACCGGGTACACCATGGCAAGAACAAGCAGTACCTAGACAGAAACCACGGAAGCATCCTGATTATTTGGGATCGACTCTTTGGCACCTTCGAACGAGAAGACGAACCCGTGGTCTACGGACTCACCACCAATATCAACACCTTTAACCCGTTGCGAATTGCTGCTCACGAACACGATCAGATTCGCAAAGATGTCGCCTCTGCAGATAACTGGCATGACCGCCTGTCGTACGTCTTTCGAGGCCCAGGGTGGGCTTACTCACAACACCGTGGAGTTCCCGACGGCGAGGATTCCCCGATTGAAGCCACGGCGGAGCTTGCGACCACTGCCTAGGCTTGCAAGACGGCGACAAAGCGACAAAGCGACAAAGCCCAGCGTCTAGATCAGGCCGTAGCGATGACGGACAACTGAGATGAAGGTGTTGCGCACGGTGCACCGCCACCAGAGTTTTGTTCTTCGGCCAAGAAGTGCCACTATCTGACGCACTGTCAGACTCGTACCGAGGAGATCCACATGTCTACTGATGTTGTTATCGTTTCAGCCGCTCGCACACCTATTGCCACCTCATACAAGGGCTCGCTAGCTGGGGTTGATGCTTTCACTCTGGCCGAGATTGCTATGGGTGCAGCAGTCGAGCGTTCGGGTGTGCCCGTTGAACTCATTGAAGACATCGGCTTTGGAGAATCCATGCAAGGCGGCGGCAACATTGGCCGTTATGCAGCGAACCAACTTGGCATGGTCAACCTGCCAGGCGTAGCCATGCAGCGTTGGTGCGCCTCGGGCATGGCAGCCACGCAATGGATCGCTGCGAACATCGCTGCAGGCATGATCGATGCAGGGATCGGCGGCGGTGTTGAATCAATGTCCACCGCGCCTGGAACCTCGAAGCCCGGGGCAGACGGTCAGCCCACGTTCTGGCTTTCTCCGGCCAACCTAGAGACAGAGGATGCACCGCCGTTCAACACTGCCAAGGGAGTTGGAGACAACGCCGCACGTATGGCGGGAGTCACTCGCGAACAGGCAGATGCTTGGGCCTACCGCTCGCACATGAACGCAATCCGAGCAATCGACGAGGGTCGTTTCGAAAATGAGATTGTTCCCGTGCCCCTAGCCGACGGCTCGATGTTTAGTGTGGACGAACACCCACGCCGCAACTCGACGCTCGAGAAGTTGGCCACCCTTGGTCTGCTCAACCCGTTTGATGAAGGGGCAACGACTACAGCAGGGAACGCCTCGGGACTCAACGATGCTGCTGCGGCGCTGGTGCTTGTGAGCCGCGAGTTTGCAGAAGCCCATGGACTCAAGCCCTTGGCAATCATTCGCGGTTGGGCATCAACCTCACTCACCCCAGCCGAGACAGGCCTCAGCCCCACAACAGCAATCCCCAAGGCTCTCGCCAAGGCTGGCCTTGGCATTTCCGACATCTCATCATTCGAGATCAACGAAGCCTTTGCATCGGTTCCCGTCGCAGCAGTCAAGATTCTGGGCCTGAATGAAGAGATTGTGAATGTGAACGGATCAGGCTGCTCACTTGGTCATCCAATTGGCTGCACTGGTGCGCGCATGATCGTCACGATGATCAACGAACTTGAACGCTGTGACGGACAGTTCGGCGCCGTGGCTATGTGTGCTGCAGGCGGCATGGGATCAGCCACCATTATCGAGCGGGTATAGCGAACGAACTACAGGACGCGTTCCCAGTAGGTGCCATCGAGCATCTGCTCGAGCGTTGCACGATGCATAATCAGGTCGTCGATGTCTTCTGGCGTTTCTGCCTGACCAAACTTGATGGCCCGCCTCTGAACTTGGCTCATAATCACCCCATGCCGAAGCGCCGCGTACATGGTGTAAAAGTCCATGTCTTGGGGAGCGTACCCAGACTTTTCCTCGTACATCCTTACGATTTGCGTGCGGTGCATGAACTCGGGCATCCCTGGCAAGCCCATTGAGTTTGCAATGTCTTCAAAGAAGCGATGCAAGAAGATCATCCAAGCAAGGTCAACCTCTCGTGGCGCGATGCCGGCCATCTCCCAGTCGAGCACAGCAATTGGCGCAAAGTCTGCGTACATGGTGTTGCCAATGCGAGCATCGCCCCAACTCAGCCCAGAGGGCCCTTCCTCGGCGGGCCAGTTTGCCTCGAGCCAATCAAAGCACTTCTCAATCAACGGCGACCGCACGCCATCGGTGGTTACCCAGCGGTAGTACCCGCGCAGTTCCTCCACATGGCGCCGCAGTGCAGTGTCACCCTCGGCTGTTGATACTAAGAAATCGAAGTTCTGCTCAGCATCTTCGATTGCGTGCAAAGCGACTAACGCATCAACGGTGGTTTCTTCTAGCCGTCGCTGATCTTCTTGCGAGGCATCAAAGAGCCAGTTATCGCCAAAGTCATAGGGCAACACGTCCGGGGGAACAATTCCGTAGGCACGACTCATCACAAAAAAGGGCGCCCCGATATGGGTCGAGTCCTCTTCGAGCCAGAACACCTCTGGCACTGGCACATCTGATAGTTCGCGCACCTTTGCCATAACTCGAAACTGCGAGTCGAAGTCATATTTCTGAAACACCGGCACGGCTGCCTCATCCGGCGCTATGCGAAATACCAGTGGTTGAGCTACGCGCTCACCGTCAATGAGCCAAGTTGCATCAACGAGCACGGTCTCGCTCGACATCCCGTTCGACTCGGGTACATGTACCTCATCAACTTCTGGGGCACTCCCGGGGGCAAGGGTGGCAGTCAACCAAGTTTGAATATCTACCTTTGTCTTTTCGGGGTCTCTGCGCGACAGATCGGGGCGGGCCGCTTGGGCTGAATCAACCGCTGGTAAGGCAGTCGATTCATCGGCTGATTCTTGTTGTTGTTCCATCACAGTTCCTCCGTAGTGCCGGCCGGCATGGTTCGCAGAGAGATTTTAGTTTTTAGCCCTGATGTTGTTTAGCCGACCCATCACATGTGGCAGGGTCGGGCCATGCTGTCGCTGAACTCAGCCGACCGTTAGGCCGAGGTCACTCGAGAGAATGCTGCCGTGCATGTTCTTGCCGTCATTTGACGCAACAAAGGCAAACAGTGACGCGATGTCGTCAGGGTCGCCCATTCCCCGAAAGCCCATGTACGGGATCATCAGATCGAGGTCTACCCCTTCGGGGATATGAAACGCGTTCGTCAGCCCAGTTGTAATTCCACCTGGGGCAATGGCATTGACTCGCAAGTTTGTCTTGGCATACTCCATGGCCAAGCCTTTGGTGAGTTGCACAATCGCACCCTTTGTCATGGCGTAGGCAACGGTGTACGCAGTTCCCATCAGCCCAGCGTTCGAGGCAATGTTGATGATGTTTCCGTCCACCTTGAGGAGATGAGGAATTGCTGCTTGGCACAAGAAGTACGGGCCGTCAGTATTTACCGCCATCATCCGGCGGTAGTGCTCTTCGGAAAGGTCCGGAAAATGTTCGGCACGAGAAACGCCAGCGATATTGCCAAGCACATCCAATTGCCCAAAGTCCGCAACACACTGCTCAACGGCAGCAAAGCACTCATCGTGATCGGCAATAGAGCCCGTTCGAGTAATGACCGTTCCACCGGCGTTACCGATCTCATCGGTCAGCGTGGCCAAGCCGGCAGCATCAACGTCTACGGCAAAAACCTTGGCGCCTTCGGCAGCTAGCCGCAACGCTGTGGCCCGACCAATACCGGATGCAGCACCCGTGAGGAACGCCACCTTGTTAGAGAATCTTCCTGAAACTAGCTCGGCCATGTGATGTGTCTCCTGAGAACAGGGTTGGGGGATACGCGCAGTCGGGGTGCTAGACGATCTCTAGCCCCTCTCGTCTAGTCTCCATGCTGAACGATGACCAATCTGACACATAGTCAGATTATTTGCCACGGGGGTAATCATGGGAAATGAAGAAGGCACTACAACAACTGCAACTGGGCGCGAGCAATTCAATCTGGCTCTTGTAAGCGAGGTCGTTGCCGCAGCGGTTCCAGATCGTGAGGCACTTGTCTTTGGCGACCGTAGATTTACCTTCGGAGAGCTCGCCGAGCGAACTCGGCGCTTAGCCTCATACCTGCATGAGCAAGGACTCGGTTGCCATACCGAGCGAGATCAGCTTGAGCGCCATGAATCCGGCCAAGACCACGTTGCGCTCTACATGTACAACGGCAACGAGTACATCGAAGGAATGCTTGGCTGCTACAAGGCTCGAGCTGCACCATTCAATGTGAACTATCGCTACGTGGAAGAAGAACTGCGCTACTTGCTCGCAGATGCAAACACCAAGGCTGTGATCTATCACGCCGTGTTTGCGCCCGCTATGGCTCATGTCCTCAAAGACCTGCCGAGTATCCACACTCTGATTCAAGTTGCAGACGACTCTGGCGAGGCACTGTTGCCGGGCGCTGTGGATTACGAACAAGTCATTGCAGACTCAGACCCAGCAGGTCCACCCGTTCTGCCCTCCCCCGAAGATTTGTACATCGTCTACACCGGTGGAACCACAGGCATGCCAAAGGGCGTTCTCTGGCGACAAGATGACATCTTCATGAATGCCATGGGCGGTAAAGAGGTGGGCACTTGGATTGAAGTGAGCACTGCTGAAGAGATTGCCGAGAAGGCTCGCAACAACTCGGGATTCCGGCTCATGCCGCTGCCTCCTTTGATGCACGGTGCTGCACAGTGGGCCGGTTTCATGATGCTCAATGCTGGGTCCACACTGATCATGACCACGGGGCACAATCTGGATGCGAAAGAGGTCTGGAGCACGGTTGCCAAAGAGGGTGTGATGTCGATTGTGGTGGTGGGCGATGCAATGGCTCGGCCTCTTCTAGAAGAGTTGAAAGCCGGCGAGTACGACGTCAGCACCATGTTTGTTCTGGGCAATGGCGGTGCACCACTCAGTGCTGCAATCAAAGAAGAGTTCTTAGAACTGCTGCCAAACCTGTTGGTGAATGATTCGCTCGGTTCATCTGAGACTGGCGCTCAGGCCACTCATCTGTCTGTCAAGGGTGGTGTCTCCACAGGGCAGTTCAAGCCCGGCCCCGGAGCAGAGGTGGTCTCCGAGGATCTCAGTTCGGTACTTGTTGAAGGCCACGAGGGAATCGGCTGGCTCGCTCAAGCTGGCAGCGTGCCGTTGGGCTATCTGGGTGACGCACCCAAGACGGCTCGCACCTTCCCCACCATTGAAGGTGTGCGTTATTCGGTTCCTGGCGATCGTGCAGTGAAGCGTGAAGATGGAGAGATTGACCTACTCGGCCGGGACTCGCAGTGCATCAACTCGGGGGGCGAGAAAATCTTTGTTGAGGAAGTCGAGATGGCCATCATCTCTCACCCAGCCGTTTTTGATGTTCTGGTCTGCGGTCGGCCAAGTGAGCGATGGGGTGCCGAGGTAGTCGCCGTGGTGCAGCTAGCAGAGGGCGCTTCGGTTGAAGAATCCGAGCTCTCTGCGCACGCCAACTTGTCGGTTGCTCGATACAAACTTCCCAAGGGTTGGATCTTTGTTGATGCCGTTCAACGGTCGCCTTCGGGCAAAGCCGACTACCGATGGGCCAAGGAGTTAGCTGCCCAATCGGTATAGGGCTCAAATATCTTGCTCTTTGGGTATTGGGTTGCAGCCGGGTTGATATGCGACCCGTGTGCAACCCAATACCCAAAACGGTGTTGACGGGCCAGCGCCGGCAGGGTCAAAACTGCAGCTGACAGGGTTGTGATCCCCGCTGACAACTGTGCGTCTGGCTTGAATGCTGGCTAGATGAGTTCTCTCGGCAAGCGATCGGCAATACGGCAGCGGGTTCCCCCTATGCATGCTCTTTTGAAGCAGGCGGGCTTACAGCACGGGGTGTTTACTACTTCCTTAGCGCTAGAAACTGGCGTGACAAAGGCGCAGCTAACAACTGCTCTACGGCGCGGCACAATCCAGCAGCCCCACCCGGGAGTGTTTCGGGTGTGCGGTTCCCCATGGAGTTGGGAGCAAGAGGTCATGATTGCCGTATCCCTGCTTCGGGGAGTTGCCTCGCACCGCTGCGCGGCCCGCTTACATGGCCTAGATGGTTTTGCTGATGCTCCCGTCGAGATCACCATGGCTCATTCAGGATCACGTCGGCCTCGCAGTTTTTTGACTCATCGATCGCGACTGTTCAATCTGATGAAACCGGTGCAGATCAATGCGATACCAACCACCACCGTGGCTCACACTCTGGTTGACCTTGGCGCAGTCGTGAGTGATGACAAAGTTGAACAGGCGCTTGATGATTCGATTCGCAAGGGGTTCAATTTGCGCTGGATCAATGAAACGCTCGAGCAGTTGCGGCGGCCAGGGGTCACCGGCTGCGGGGCTTTGCTGAGGGTCTTGGCAAGACCTGATCGGCGCGGCCCAATACCGGATTCCACCTTCGAACGGCTCGTGCAACGCGTGATCAGCGCCAAGGGCCTAGGTAAGCCGGAACGACAGGTGGTCGTGACCTGTGAGGGGCAAAGGAAGGGGTACTCAATCGACGTGGCATGGCCCGAGTTCAAGCTGGGCCTCGAAGCGGACTCGGAACTCTGGCACTGGGGTCCGCGCCGAGGACGGCTTGCACGACAGCGACATAATCGCCTGACTGCTCACGGTTGGGAAATGATCTATGCAAGCTGGCAAGACCTTGACGACCCATCAGAACTCATCAAACAGCTCAGACTGGCCCTTCAGCGGCATTGGGTTGCAACGGGATCGATATGCGAGCCGTCTGCAACCCAATAGCTGCGTGCGGAGGGTGGCGGTGCGGGGGGTGGCGGTGCGGGGGC
>JBIKPA010000134.1:0-7733 GCA_044357715.1 Microthrixaceae bacterium | reverse complement strand
CGAACGGTTGAAAAGATAGGGCAGGTACATCACCGGTAGATCTTTGGGAAGCGAGTCTCTTAGCCGTGTCAGGTGCTGTACTCGGCCCCTACGCAAGTTCACCGCCAGTTCAGCACCAGCAAGCACATCTTCAATTCCTTCGCCAACAGAGTTACTCAGCGATTCAAGGGGGCCTGTGGTCTGCAACTGATCGAAAAGTTCCTGATCGCCTCTAGCAAACAACTCAGGCAGAACACGATTGACTACTACCGAGGCAATCGAGATGTCGGTCTCGTCGCTCAGCCGCTCCACAAGTTCAAGGCTCTCGGTGACCGGCATCTCTTCTGGAGCGGTCACCACCACCACACCGGTTGTGTCTGCATCAGTCAGGATGTCGATCATCCAATCAGTCTGATTTCTGACCAAGCCGACCTTGACGAGATCATTGATCGCAACCGGCGACGAGAGCTGGCCTACAACATGTCCCGTTGCTGCCGCGTCGACAACAACAAGATCGTAATGCTGCTCACGAACCTCGTAGGTGAGCTTGCCCACCGTCAGGATCTCTTTGACACCCGGCGCGGCGTTGGCCAAGAAGTCAAAGGTTCTCGCAAGCGGTCCGATTCTGGTCAGAAGTGGAAGCTTCAGGTTCATGCGGAGGTACTCATTGAGGCTCGCCTCTGTATCCATCGACATGGCGCTTAACTTGTCGCGCACTTCGGTTGGCTCAAACTTGAGCGGGCCGATTCCAAAGAACTGAGCTAGGTCTCCTTTGGCATCAACTTCGCAGACCAGCGTTCGAAGACCGCTGCGCGCCGCTAAAAAGCCCAGCGCAGAAGCCACAGAAGTTTTGCCCACGCCACCCTTACCGGTGACAAAGAGAAGTTTGTGATTCAGTAAGCCCGTTGATGGGCTCACTTCAGCTCGAGAATCCCATCGGCCGGGCCTCTTCGGCCGTGCCAAGTTCTACATAAGTAATTTTTGCCGATGGCACGGCGACCTCTCGGCCCTTACGGTCGGTCAGCCAGAGCACTTTGGTATCAGAGCCAAGAACATCGTCTACGCGGCTCTTTAATTCGGCACGATCCACATCCTCGGGGAGTTGCATTTCAATCTCACGGGGCGAGTAGGTCACGCCGATGCGCACGTCCACTGGTGTCTCTCCTGCATTGTTCTGTTTCCCCGGACTGAGGAACACTATGAAGCATACCGGTATGGCGCCAGCAGATTTCGTGCAGCGCCATGAGGGCAGCTACGGGACGTTGAGAACGCAAGTCTGAGTTACTCGGGTGGTTGCTCCTGGTGCTGCTGTGACCACTGGCTGATCGCAGTCTTCGTACACCATGGCTCCCGGTACCGTCACCACCCAGGTTCCCGCAGGAACTTCAACTAGCAGTTTGCCGGTTGAGTCAGTAGTACCGGTTGCGATGACTTGGCCTCTCCTGGAAACTTCCACCGAGCGAGAGACAAAAGTCGGTGGCCTGCAGAACGGAACCCCAGGCACAACCCTGCCGCCACAGATGGTTTGCAGTGTGCTGATCTGCAACCGAGTTGGGGCCGGCCCAGAACCAGAAGGAGGGGTGCAGGCTGTAGCGCCGATCAATCCCCCTAGGCACAGAACTACAACAGCGGTGAAACCGCGAGTGAAAGACATAAAGAGAACAGTAGGCCCGGCGCGTTTTGCCTGCATCTGTTTTGTGCGCAGAACGCACCCGCCGGGGTGCTCTCCTGCGGCTGCAACAATGAGCCCAAAGGCGTTGCGTAGTATGCATTGAACGTTCAGAAGGAGAACTATCGAGCATGAAACCAAGTTTGAAGTACGGCCTTATTGTGATTGTTCTCATTGGTCTGCTGGGGTCTGTCGCCGCGTACCTCTTCCTGAAAGACGATTCGCCCGAGGCAGTCAGTTTGGATGCCGCGAGCGAGTCAGTAACTGACTCCGAAAAAGTTGTCCCAATCGATGGAAAATGGACTGTCGATACCGATTCAGGTGAGTTCGATTTTGATACCGCTACAGGCAGCTTTGCCGGGTTCAGAATTACCGAGGAACTCGCTCAAATCGGTGCGACTGAAGCCGTTGGGCGCACCGGCGATGTTCAAGGAAGCCTCACGATCGAGGGCAGCACAGTTACCGAAGCAACCTTCACCATTGATATGACCACGCTGCAATCCAACGACTCGCGGCGTAACGGCAAGATTCAAGAAGCGTTACAAACTGATCAGTTTCCGACTGCATCATTCACCCTGACGGAGCCAATTGCCCTTGGGGCAAATGCCGCATCGGGCGAGGATATCACCGTGGATGCAGTCGGCACTCTCAGCATTCATGGCCAGACTCAACCAGTGACGCTGCCGCTGCAGGCCAAATTGGTGGGGTCTACGGTGATTGTTGTGGGCTCTGTCGATGTCACCTTTGCCGACTATGGGGTAGAGGTTCCCACTGCGCCCATCGTGGTGTCTGTGCAAGACCATGGGCCGATCGAGTTTCAGTTGCTCTTCACTCGCGCCTGATTGACCCAGCGCCTGATTGAGCCAGCGCCTGATGTACCCAACGCCGGCCGTGCTCAAAACAAACTGTGCTCAAAACAAACTGTGCTCAAAACAAACTGTGCTCAAAACAAACTCAGAGAATTTTCAGCTCCGGGTTGTAGCGACGCGTCGGGGCAAGTTCCACGTCAACCCGCTCGGCAATCGCTGCAAATGCTCGAGCTGCTTCCGATTCGGGATCGACTGCCATGATTGGATGGCCGTCGTCACCCCCCTCTCGCAACTTAGGAACAAGCGGGATTTTGCCAAGCAGTGGTACATCAATTCGCTCGGCTAGGGCTTGACCGCCGCCGGAGCCAAAGATCTCATATCGGGTGCCGTCATCCCCTGTGAACCAAGACATGTTCTCAATCACACCCTTTGTATCAAGTCGAACCTTCTCTGCCATGAAAGCGGCGCGCTGAGCCACCTTCTGAGCTGCGGGCTGAGGAGTAGTCACCACATACAGCTCTGCTCGTGGCAAGAACTGCGCCAAAGAAATCGAGATATCGCCAGTACCTGGGGGAAGGTCAACAACCAAATAGTCGGGCTCGTCCCAGTACACATCAGTCAGGAACTGCTCGAGTGCTTTATGCAACATCGGACCGCGCCAGATCACTGGCTGGTCCTCTTCTACGAAGAATCCCATAGAAATGCAGTTCACCCCGTAAGCCTCTGGGGGAATAATCATCTGATCAATGAGCACTGGTGGCCGATCAACTCCCAGCATTCGAGGAATGGAGAAACCCCAAACATCGGCGTCAACTACAGATACACGCTTACCCCTTTGAGCCAACGCAATAGCCAAGTTGGTCGTGACCGAGGACTTGCCAACCCCACCCTTACCAGAGGCGATGAGCAACACTCTTGTCTTGGAGTTGGGGTCGGCAAACGGAATCGCTCGACCTTCCGCATGACCATGAGACGGCTGCGACCCAGCTGTGGAGGCTGGGTCGCCGTGGAGTTGCGTGCGGAGCTCTGCTCGCTCCTCGTCGGTCATAGAGGTGAACTCAAGGTTCACTCGGTCAATTCCCGCCAGGGCAGTAACAGCATCCGAAACCCTGGACTGGATTTCAGCTTTCAGCGGGCAACCCGGAATGGTGAGCGCAATCAGGATGTTCACCTCGGGCAAGTTCAGCTCAACTGAGCGAACCATTTTGAGATCAACAATTGAGCGATGCAACTCCGGGTCCTGCACCGGTCGAAGCGCCTCTATCACGGCATCTTCAGTTACTGCAGGGTGGTTTTCGTTCATATTCGGGGTCCTCTTCGGGGGGCTTCGGTCGGCTACTACTGTGCCTCAACCTCTGATCCTTCCAAGCTCACCCCGGTTCGGCAACTTCGCCGCAAGGCCAACGAAGCCGAGGAACAGTAGAGTGGCAAAGTGGATCAGCTGAGCCCAACCGAGTTTGCCTCGGTTGTTACTGCAATAACCTCGGCCTTTGGGGACCCAACGCGACGAGAGATCTACTTGTTCGCGCACAGCACTCCATTTGGGGTGACTGCTTCAGAAGTTGCGGAGCAGTTCGACCTTCACGCAAATGTTGCTCGACATCATCTCGACAAACTCGCTGCTGGCGGTTATCTAGAAATTTCAACTGAACGCCCGTCCGGCGGCTCAGCCGGAGCAGGCCGGCCGTCCAAACGCTACCGGGCCTGCGATGAGAACATGACCCTTAACGTGTCCGTTCGACAAGACGACGTCCTAGTGAAGCTCCTCGGGCGAGCGCTCGGAGAGCTTGGCGCTGAACGCGCCTCGGCGTTAGCTGAAGAGGTAGGAATCGAGTTTGGCGAAGAGATGGCACAAGCCATGGGAGAGCAAAGCACTCGGTCGTTTCGAACCGCTTTACATGCGGTTGCCGATGCGCTGTCTGCTCATGGGTTTGCCGCCCATGCAGAAGAAGAGGGCAACTCACTACGACTCGTTACCGAACATTGCCCCTTCGGCGATGCCGCTGTTGAGCACCCCGTGATCTGTGCAGTAGATCGAGGCATGGTCAAAGGGATGCTCGGCACGCTCTATGGCGAGACCCGAGTTGACCTCACCTCGGCATCCGCTGGCAGCGAGGACCACTGCATCACAGCTTTCGATAACCAACCCTAAGCCCTGCTGCGACCATTTTCTCGTGCGCTCCTACCTAGACCATGCTTCCACCTCTCCAACAAGGCCAAGTGCCGCCCTTGCTATGGCCGAGTGGTTTGGCGGAACAGGCGCAGACCCAAGCCGACTGCATGTTGAGGGGCTAAAATCTAGGGCTGAGCTTGAGCAGGCACGAGAGCAGGTTGCAGCACTGCTCGGCGCTCGCCCGCGTGAGGTTGTCTTTACCTCTGGCGCAACTGAGTCAATCGCTGCAGCAAGTTTTGGGGCCGTACAGCGCGCAACTAAGCGCAATGGGTCCGGCGCACCCCACGTGGTCTACTCGGCTGTGGAACATTCAGCAGTTCGCGAATGGGCAGAGCGAGGAGCCAATACGCAAGTGGGAGTCGACCGACTTGGGCGTGTAGACCCTGCGGAACTGCTCGGCGCAATCACCGAGGCAACGGCCTTGGTGCACCTTCAATGGGGAAATCACGAGGTGGGAACTTTGCAGCCGGTGAAAGAAGTGGCCGCAAACTGCCATGACCTTGATCTCTTGTTTCATGTTGATGCAGCTCAAGCAGTAGGCCGGGTCCCGGTTGACTTTGCAGCCCTTGGCGCAGACTTGATGTCGGTTTCTGCGCATAAGTTCGGTGGCCCCCCTGGGGTCGGTGCTTTGTTGGTTCGAAGAGGGTTACGCATTGATCCGCTGCTGCTCGGCGGGGAACAGGAGCGAGCGCGTCGCGGTGGAATGGAAAATGTTCCGGCAATCTTAGGGTTCGCCGCAGCCGCCCAAGAGTGTTGTGACCAGCTAGATCTGGAGTCAGCGCAGAGCCGTCAACAGACCGACCGCGTCGCCGACTGGGCTTCAAACCAACCGGGGGTAGATGTTCTTGGGGATAGCGTGGATCGACTCCCCCACATCTTGTGTCTCAGTATTGTTGGGCTAGAGCCACAGCCAGTTTTATTGGGTCTAGACCGTGCAGGAATTGCGGTTCATTCGGGAAGCTCCTGCAGTAGCGAATCTCTTGAGCCAAGCCCAATCCTTCAGGCCATGGGCGCTGATGCTGCGCACTCATTGCGGATTTCGGTTGGTTGGAATACCAGCTCAGACGATATCGATCACCTGCTTGAAGCACTGCCTCGTGTCATCGCCGATCTGCGCAAGCTTCGATAATTCGCTTTGACTCGCTACGCTGCTCGCTGTGGCCGACGACCAAGCTTTACCAACTGCGGTGATCTTTGATCTTGACGGTGTGATCCGTGATTGGAACGACGAAGAGATCTCAGAGATCGAAGTTGCCTACGGCTTGAATCCGGGAACAATCCTTGCAGTGGGCTTTGGCACTGAACTCGGCGTGGCCGCAACTACCGGAAAGCTTGACTACCGAACTTGGATGGACACCATTCGCGCCGAGGTGATCTTGGCTCATGGTTCAGACGTGGCCGGTGCCCTAGATGCTTGGGAAGCAAACGTTGGGCTCGTGAATACAGAGATGCTTCAGGTTCTGCGGTCGGTAAGAAGCCAAGCAACCGTGGCGTTGTTATCGAACGGCACCACCCGACTACGACGTGATTTAGCAGTGCTCGATCTAACTGATGAGTTCGACGTGATCTTCAATACCGCAGAGGTCGGCATTGCCAAGCCCAACCCCGCCATCTTTCATTATGTTCTTCAGAAACTTGACTCCACTGCCGCTGAAGCTCTTTTTATTGACGACCTTGAAGTGAACGTTCTGGGTGCCCGCTCCATTGGAATACGCTCGCATCAGCACCTTGACTCCGGATCCACTACTGAGTTCTTGCAGAGCAATGGCATCACCATGAGAGAGATTCGACAAGAGTGACTGTGGTCCGAAATTGACTGTCTACCTAGTTCGGCATGCCTCGGCGGGGCATCGAGATAATTCCGATGCTCACGATCATGACCGCCCCTTAGATGCCTCGGGGCACGCTCAATCAGAGAAGCTGTCGGATTGGTTGCGCCATGCCTCAATCACCCGAATTCTCTGCAGCCCATTTCCACGCTGTGTACAAACTGTTGAACCGTTGGCGGCAGCGCTCAACTTGTCAATTGAAATACGCGATGCCCTAGCGGAGTCTTCGGGGATTGAGCAGAGTTGGAAGCTACTCGCCAAGTCGGCAAACGCAAACACGGTGCTGTGCAGTCACGGAGATGTGATTCCAGACCTTATCCGTAGAGCGCAGCTTCGCGGACTGCACGTTCCCGGTAAGTCTGGATGCGCTAAGGGCTCTGTTTGGACCCTTGACCATTGGGATGGGAAGCGATTCGCCACCGGGGTGTACACCCCGATCACTCCGTGACGGTCTGCCCCTAGTTTTAGGGTTAGTATTTGTCTCACTTGTTGGGGGTCTTGTGGGTGCGGGACCTTTCTTGATTGGAAGGCGTTCGTTATGCGCAAGATCAGTGCAATCATTTCGTTCAGTTTGCTAGCGGCATTGATCGGCGCTGCATGCACACCAGGTGGGCCTGCCCCGCTGCAATGGAAAGTTTCACCGCAGTCAATCACGGTGAATAACACCGAGGACTATGACCCGGGCGATGAGCCGTATGTAATGCAGCTTGGGTTCCGGTCCAAGATCGGCGTTCCAGATTCTTCGGTCGTTACCTTTGCGTCTCAGTGCTATGCAAACAAAATCCCGCCAACCAATGCCGGTGCAAATGGGGTCACTCTGCAGGTTCCTGCAGGTTCCGCCGATATTGTGTTGCCAAACGTTCAGAACCTCGACCTTGGTGATCTTGCTCAGAACAACGCCCCGTTCGAGATTATTGGCAGCATGACCTTCGTAGCTGACAGCGACCGAGCAGCATTCTTCTCGAGCTGCGCCGTGAGCGATGCTCTTCGCAGCTTGTTAGTGCCAGTGCTTGAAGATGCGCTCAACCTGCTCATCGCTGATTCGCCAACGCCGCCAACCCAAGAGCAGTTGATTGCGCTCATCGTTGACAACATCAGCAACTTTGTCGGCGGACTCGGCAGCATTATCGCAGCAGCGATCGAAGGCTTGGGTAACGCAGACGACATCATCGGCGTGGCCGTTCAGATCCACCTTCCCACTGCTGGTGCACTCACCGACCTGATCCGGACGGGTCTTGCCATTGGGGGCATCTTCTCGCCGGGCCTTGATCAGG
>JBIKPA010000133.1:0-7752 GCA_044357715.1 Microthrixaceae bacterium | reverse complement strand
ACGTGAGGACGCCGCCATCTCTACTAGGCCATCACAAAACAAGGCGATTCCATCGGCCGAGGTAGAAGTATCGAGTCGAATACGTGCATCTTGTTCTTGTTCGGCCAACATGCCGCTACTGACGCTCAGCAGCGGGAGCATGGTTTCGGACCCGGCAGCTCGTGACTCTGGCCGCACTGGGTTGGTGCTGCAGGAGCTGAGCAGCCCCGCGAGTGCGAGTGCTGTTGCCACGGCAAAACTCAAACATGTGGTTGTGCCGCCAAATCTCACTCGTGAAGTATGGCTCGCCCTGCTCTTCTGCGGAAGTTGAGTTGAGGGCTGCTGAAAAAGGTGCCAGCTAGACCCTGAAGCAAAGTTCGGCTCACACAGTGCAGCGCTCTAGGGTGAACGCAATGCGCTGGCTCTCGTCAATCAATTCAGTCTGGTTGCTGTTGTTGATGTTCGGTTTCGCAATCGGAGCCGCCGTTCTCGCAGCGCTGATGATTCGGCGACTCAACATTGACAAGGCGGCGCCTGTTGCAGCTGCCTATATGACAGCGCTCGGTAGTCTCTTTGCAATCTTCACAGGCTTTCTTATTAACAGTGAGTACGGCACGCTTCGCGAGACACAGCGACTCGTGGGTTCAGAGGTAGCTGCAGCCTCGCAGTTGGCATTCAACACTCAGGGGCTCTCTGCTCCTCAGGTGGAACTTGTTATAGATGACCTCGATGCCTATCTGCGCCGGGTTGATGAGTCTGAGTGGCGAGTCCTTGGTGCTGGAGGTGGTACCGAGGTATCGGCCTTTAACGAGCTCAAGCAGCTCCAAGGCCGAGTTCGCCAAGTCGGGTTGCAGCCTGAGACGCCAACGCTTGCGGCTGATGCGATGCAACAGGCTGTGGACCAACTCGCTGCAATTCGAAGGCAGCGTGTAGCAATTTCTGCAGAGAGCCTGCCGCTTGCACTGTTTGGAATTAGTGCCCTTGCAGGGATTGCGCTCATCTTTAACGCCATGGTGGTGGCGCTGCGATCAGGTCACAAGTATTCCCTGATTGCTTGGGGGATCGTGGCGGTAGTGGCGCTTGACCTTGCGGCCATTCTTGCCATCGGCGCCCCGTTTCGCGGTGCCTTTCAGGCCGACCGGGTTCCCATTCGAGACCTCAGCGCTGAGCTTTCAGAGGGCAGATACCAATCTTGGGTGGACGACCCGCGTCCGCAGCGAACATGTACAAGTCGAGAGGACGCAACACAGCGTCCCGATGACTGCCTGTTTATCGGCAATGGTGAGTCGATCACGCTCGGTGTGCTGGCATGGCTCGGTGATGATTCCGGCGGACTCGGCCAAGACTCCTTAGATGGCGTGAACCTGGCAATTGACTACCTTGATGGCCAGTTTGATCAAGTGCCGGGTGAATTGCTGGGACACCAGGTGAGTCTGGCCGTAGACAACGAGGGCTGTTCTGCCGAGGGCGGTCTGGCCGGTGCCAAGCGACTACTTGCCGAGCAGCGGTTGCTCGGCGTAGTGGGAACAACCTGCTCATCGGCTGCATTGGATGCAGCTGATGTCACGCTGTCAGACAACTCGGTACTGCTGATTTCTTCATCCAATACAGCGCCAAGTTTGACTGACCCAGAGCGGCATCAACGCTTCTATTTCCGAACCGCTCCCAACGATGTTGTGCAGGGCGCAGTGGTAGCTGACTACACCCGACAAATCTTGGGTGCAGACACTGCGGCCACCGTCAGCGATGGGAGTGCTTACTCGGAATCGCTGACAAATGTGTTTCGGCAGCGATTCGCTCAGCAAGGTGGTCAGGCAGCAGCGCAACTTTCTGCTGCCGGAGGTGCAGGGGTGGTAGCCCCAGAAGTTGGCACAGAGATGCTGTCTCCGGCACAGATTGCCGATCAGCTAGAGGCTGACCCTCCGAGCGCTGTTTTCATGGCGCTGTTTGAGCCAACCTGCAGTGAAGTAGTCACGCAGATTCGCAGTAGGGCTGCGTTGAAGGATATTTCTATTCAGACCTCTGATGCCTGCCAATCCTCGGAGTTTCTTGCAGCCGCAGGAGCAGCCGGAGACGGCGTCTTGGCATCTGGACCAGATCTTTCCGACATCAAGAACAATACTTTTTACTCACAACAATTCCTGCCAGCGCTGCAGCGCAGTACCGGCAGAGCCCCAACTAGCGTCTTTCACGCCTCGGCCTACGACGCAACAAACCTGCTCTTTGGTGCGCTTCGCCGTGCTGCGACTCGGGTTCCAGGTGGCTCGCTCGTGGTGGACAGGGCAGACCTTCGCGCAGCGATGCTCGATGTAGAGGCCTACCCCGGCTTGTCAGGTTCGCTCACATGTGAACCTAGCGGTGATTGCTCGCAAATCTCTCGAATAGCCATCTATCAGGCTCCAAATTGGCCGAGCGCAGCCGGCGCCCAAGCAGTGCCGGTGTACTCGGCAGCACGTTCCCTTGCCGAGGTAAAGCTAGGCGAATAGGCGGCTTGCTTGAAGCGCATCAGCCGTCGCGCCGACCGCAAGTTTGGAACTTGCTCTTGAAGTAGGCAGCCGGGGTACTCCATCAGCCTGCGTCGCTGGACGCCATCGAAATAGGGCACTTGTACTCTGTGGCTGAGAGAGGACTCTCAATAGGTTCCTAGGGCACACGGCACGCTCAGCAGACAAGGACCCTAAGAATGGCCATTGATACATACTTTGCTTACATCGGGATTTACGAAGATCTTGAGGATGCACTGTCTGATTATCAGGCGGTCAAGGATCTGCACCGCGAAGCCGGTTTGCTGGATGCCTATGACGCAGCAATCGTCGATCGCACGCCCGGTGGCAAGGTCAAGATCGTGAAGCAACATGAGACTCCAACAAGAGTTGGTGGTGTAGCCGGCGGCGGAATTGGTTTGGCAACAGGTTTGGTCTTAGCGCTGTTTCCTGCGGCGGCATTAGGAACTGGTCTAATTGCCGCAACGACTGGGGGAGGGATGCTGTTGGGTGCACTTGCCGGTCACGCTGCTGCTGGGATGAGTCGTAAGGATCTTGAGAATGCCGGAGAGCAACTTGATGCGGGAACTGCTGGGCTAGTGGTGGTCGGGGTATCCAGCTTTGGAGCGAGAATTGAACACGCCATGTCTAAAGCCGACAAGGTTGAGGCAAAGCAACTACGGGCAGATACCAAACAACTCAAGATGGACACCGGCAGGATCGCTGCAGAAGCAGCAGCGGCCTAACTAGGGGTCACAGAGGGCATCGACACCGTTTGAGCGGTGATCAGCGAGACGGTTTCTGAATGCCGAGCATCTCAGCTACTTGTCGAGCAAGTACGTGGTGGAAGTTCCACTTCGCGGAAAGGAAGAAATGTCAGAACAACCAAGTGGCTGGGCTGCGGGGTACGCGGCGTTCGCGGGCGTCCTGCTCGTTATTGTCGGATTTTTTCAGGCCTGCGCAGGACTTGTTGCGCTGTTCAATGATGAATTCTTTGTCGTGGGAACGAAGTGGACCTTTGCGTTCGACATCACAACTTGGGGCTGGATTCATTTGATCCTCGGTGTCATTTTGCTGCTCTCCGGGTTCGGCATCTTTACCGGAAACGTTGCTGCTCGAACGGTTGGAGTGATACTCGCTGGACTCAGCGCAGCCGTGAACTTCTTGTGGCTCCCGTGGTATCCAATCTGGGCGGTCATCGTGATAGCTCTTGATATTGCAATCATTTGGGCGCTCACCTCGCATGGACGTGATATTCAGAAATTGTCTGACGCAAGCTGAGTTCACCCGGAAGAGCATCGGTGCAGCGGTGAGGATGGTTGCCGCTGCACCGGTGCTCTGTCCGCGCTCGGGTCTGTCAGCGCGAAGGGTCTGTCAGAGCGAAGGGTGGCACGCTGATTCCTTGGGGGCGCCTTCGATCTTGTGGCGCATTTGTCAGAAATCGGCAAAAGTGGATTGTTTATCCACTTTTCGCAGACTTAACTGCGCCGCAGGCGAAATGGTCGCCCCTGAGATACGGAGCTGTATATGCAGGCGAATATAGGTACGAGGCAATCTTCACGATTTACGAAACGGCGCAGTGTGCGCTACGGCGGGGCTTTCCTTGCGTTGGCTCTGATGGCCGGAATGCTCGGTGCATGTAAGTTTGCGCCCGCTCCAGGCACCTCGGACTCACCCTCCGGATATGTCGATGTGGTGACCGGTGGAGCGGACAGCGTTCGAGTTCAGGGCTGGACTTCAGACTGGAACACGCGCAATCCGATCGACGTTGTTGTCATGATCAACGGCGTGTGGGCCCCTGGAGTGTTTACAGCGAATCTTCCTCGCACCGACGTTGCCGCTCGATATGGACGAGGGGCAAACTTCGGCTACGACGTAACGTTGCCAGCCCCAGCCGGAGCTCTGTCTGTCTGCGTAGTTGCACTCAATGTTGGTCGGGGCGAGAACACAGTCCTTGGCTGCAACACCACTACCGCAACGTCTCCAACAACTCCAACGACTACGACCACAACATCCACGACCACCACCAGCTTGGTGCCCGTGGTACGCCCCACAATTGGTTCCGCCGATCCGGCCTATGGGACAACAGTAGGTGGCACAAGGGTCGAGCTGCTCGGACAGAATCTTCTCGGGACAACTTCGGTGAAATTCGACGGAGTAGAGGCAACAAGCTTCAGGATTGATGGTCCGCGCTCTGTCTTCGCCGTGGTACCACCCAGAGCCTCAGCAGGTCCAGTTGATGTCACGCTTACCACGCCGGGAGGCACCTCAGACCCCGTTGAATTCACGTACATCGATTGTTCAAGTGCAAATTGGGTTCCTGACGCTGATCTTCGAGGATGCAACCTTTCAGAACTCGACCTGAGAGACCTAGACCTTCAACGCGCAGACCTTACGGGTGCAAACCTCGAGAGGTCAGCCCTTGCCAATTCGATTTTTGAATTCGCAGATCTGACCGATGCCGTACTGACCAACGCAATCATCCAGAACACCAACTTCATTGATGCCATCATGGTCGGGGCGACTCTAACTGACACGGTCATCGTCTCGGCCCGCATGCAGGCAGCAAACTTGAGGCAAGCCAACCTGACAGGGTCCGACCTGACCAACGCGGTTTTCGACTTCAACACAATCTGGTCTGACACTATTTGCCCGGACGGCACGGCGCAGTCCACGGAGTGCCCACGCACCCCGTAACCACTTCATAGAAGAGAAGGCCCCGGCATTTGCCGGGGCCCTCTCTGGTTTTGACCGTCTAGCTGGTAGCAGCAGCAGGTCAGTCGAGTAGATAGGTGAGAGTCTGCGTGTAGCCCTCATCGGCATTGAGCACGGTGGTCACTTCGCCGCGAGCGAATTGGAACTCGCCGGTTCCACCGATGATGGCGAGTGCTTGGGGAGCCACCTTCTTGATACGAGGAAAGGCTGCGTTTGGATCAGCGTTGAGGAGTCGGTCGCCGACTACATCAATCGTTCCTCGGCCCGGAAGGTGGAAGGTCATCGTTTGATGCCATTCTTCGATAGCGATGTTCGCCACTACGCGTGGATCTTCTTTGTCAGTCAAGCCGACAAGCATGTCGGCGGTCTTTGTCAGAACCCTCTGCCCGCTGATGTATCCGACCACGGCGCCGTCCTCGCTGATCGGTGCAACAAAGGTATGCAAATTCCCGATGGTCCCAGGAGGGTTGCCGAAGGTTTGAACGCTGTCGACGGGAGCGGGCTGAGTGAGGATCAACTCAAACGGCTCTGCCGGTTCTTGTGTGCACGCGCCCGATAAAACTGCAATGACGAATAAGGACAGAACCGCTGCGGCAGTTGATCGAGATGTTCGTTTAGCAAGGTTTAGTTTCATTCTTGAAGGTAACACGCTCACTTACATGTGCCTGTCTCTGCTTCGGTTCATGCAGTCGAGTGCCGCCACGCGTTCGCGATTCGTGTAATAACTCTTGCCTTCTCCGGATGCCATCCCTAGGGTGAACGGTGTTTAGGCGTCTGCGACGGGCAGTTGTCGGGAATCATTTGGGGGACCCTGTGGGATCGGCGCATGTAGCAGAAAAAACCGCATTAGACCGGGCGATGTCTGGGAGAGCGGAGTTAAGGAGAACCAGTACTGGCATGGTTCTTGCAGCCGTAACGGTGGTGCTGTTTTTCGCAACGGTCCTTGCCGCCTGCTCGCCGTCCATGCTTCCTGCCCCAGGAACAACTCCTAGTAAAGCCACACTCAATCAGGTGAAGCGGACGGAGTTTGGCCGCTTGGCACTTGATGACTCTGCGCTGATAGCAGCAGGAGAAAAAGAAGCAGTCTTGGACTTCACTGTGGAGGAGACGCCGCCATCTATCTTTATCAACCTGATCGTGCCTGATGAGAAGGCCGAAGATTTTGCCGCTGTGGCAAGCCTGCCTCCGGGCTTCTCGCTAGCCAAGGTTCGCATCATCGAGTCTGATCCAGTTGAGCGGTTTTGGTTGAGCGTCAACGTCTATCGAGTGAGCGGCCTAACCACAGGGCTGCGAACCGAATGGTCCACCTACGTTGACGACGGATCTGGCGTGCCGCGATTCATGATCCTTCGTGCCCGCGCCTCGGAAGGTTCGCTTGACCCGATCGGGCCGCTTGCCCCTCCCGAACCGTTTACACATCTCGTTGACCCCGATGGGGTGATTCGCACCGACATTCGCAAGACGGTCGTTCAGAATGGATCCACTGTCCTCACACCTAACAACATGCTGCGCTCAACGGTCGCCTTGCCAGATGCAGTGGATCGTCAGTACGTGCTGCCAACTCGACAATGGGTGACTGCGAACGATTTTATTTACTGGCTCAACGGCGTGAATGATCGTGTCTTTCACAACAGCACATCTCACAACGCACAGCTGATTTCGGTGGACCCTGCTGACGTGACACTGCAGGACGACACCGAGTGGGCACCCTTTGTTGACCCAATTCCGGGACACGTTCTGGTTTACCTGGACAAGATCAAGTTCAAGATCGGGCCATGGTGGAACATAACTCAGCCTGACGGCCGAGTTGACCCAACCACTTTGGCCAGCCTGCAGGCCCTAAAGAAGACAATTTATGGCGGGCTGACAAGTGTGAGCGCACTGCAGGTGCTCACTGGAAACGAAGAGCCGCTCGTGCAGTCTTCGGTCCAGGGTTCGCCAGCGGCAGTCAACTGGCATTGGAAGGTTCCGACCGACAAGTTGGCAGCCTTTACTGCCGCTGCGCAACTACCTGCTGGGCTGACGCTGTCAACGGTGCGCTTGCAAGAAGGTGATGCTGTGGCCGAGCATTGGCTCACCCTGAATGTGCATGCCGATGCTGGTGCTTCTTCTGGGCTGCGTGCTGAATGGTCGACCTATGTCAATGACGGGGTAGGCCTGCGCAAGTTTGTGCTGGAGTCACGCGCTGGGTATCGCTCTCTCGACCCGGTGAACCTCTTTAGCGATCCGTCCCCGATCGCACACACCGTGGGCCCAGTTGCTGGCGACACTGTTGTGGCCACCTCGATTGGTTCAGGCTCGACAGCGTTCATTTCCTCTTTTGCTCTACCCGAGGCCGGGCCAAGCACTGATGTAGTGGCAACTCGTGAATGGGTCGGTTCGAGCGACCTTCGCTACTGGCGAAATGGCGTTGCCGATCGGGAATTTTATGAAAGCTCGGTCCTTGATCCCAAGACTTCCGTAGATCCCGCAGCCGTTTCGGTTACGGATGGGTCAGCCTGGTCAGCGTTTGTGGGGGCAACTCCTGACCGAGTTTGGGTTGATCGAGCTGGCACCGACACCGTGACCAACCCTT
>JBIKPA010000132.1:0-7786 GCA_044357715.1 Microthrixaceae bacterium | reverse complement strand
TATCTGACTGATACGAATTGATATTGCCAGCCTTTGTCTCTGCGTTGAGCTGATCAATCTGCTCTCCTCCGGACATTTGGATGGCGTTCAAATCGCCGGCAAGCAAACCATTGATACGGCTAGCGCTTTCCGGTGTTGGCTTATAGACAATTTCGTCTAGGTACGGAAGTTGTGTGCCATCGGCATCTTTTTGCCAGTACTTCGGGTTCTTCTTCAGAACAAGGCTCTCGTTCTGGGTCCAACTCACAAGGCTGAAGGGCCCAGTTCCGACCAGTTTCGTGTCACAGGTAGCGGGATCATCAAGTTGTGATTGGGCCACCATTCCAACGCGACCAGAACCAAACAAAGCACCCGGGAGTGAAGCCCAAGGAGTGGCTGTTGTAATTGAAACCGTGAGCGGATCAACCACAGTCACGTCTGAGATGTTCTTGAAGACGAAGGAGAACAACAGAACGGATCGTGCTGCGTACTTTCCTCGGTAGGCATCTAGGTTGTTTTTCACAACCGTCGCATCTAGGGCAGTTCCATCATGGAAGGTGATGTCTGGCCGCAGCGTCAGGGTCCACTGTGTGAAGTCCGCATTCGGCGTGAGTGTCTCTGCCAAGAAGGGGACATAATCGCCATCTTCATTCGGGGCAGTGAGCGTGTCGTAGATGGAACGAGCAATTTGAATTCCAGAGATGGCTAGCTGCGCCTCGGGCAGGCACCAGCCGTCGGCTGATTCACCCTCTAGTGCGTAGGTCAGAGTCCCACCAGGAGTGGGCTTGCCCGTGGGTTCGCCACTTCCGCCACCGGATGTGTCTTTGGAGCTGCTACTGCTTCCGCCGCAGGCACCTGCAAACAGTGCCACGACTAGTAACGAGCCCACTACAAAGAATGACTTTGCAGTTCGAGATGATTTAACTTGCATGCGTTCCCCCTGAGGACAATGAGCTTTGGATCGGGTTACAAGTGCACGTTGAGTTCAGCATTGGAGCCATGTCCGGAAACTCTGGACCGCCTCAAAATGGTGACTCACTTCACACAGTAGGCAGACTCTACATGTGAAGCAGGCCGAGTCAATGACAGTTCGAGTAGTGCTACCGACCTAGCAATCAGATCATTGGCACTGTTCGCTGATATTCAAACGCCTGGTTCATAACAATGTCCACATATCGCTGGCTTCTGTTGTAGCTGAAATAGGCAGCCCGCAGAGGGCCCTCTTGGTTGAGTCCGGGGCCCTTCCTGCACAAGTAAACGCCTGCTGTGAGCGCGGCGTCATACAAGTTTTGCGGGTCTGCCACTCCGTCTCCGGTCGCGTCACGGGCCACCGCCTTCCACGAGCTTGGAAGAAATTGCATTGGCCCGACCGCCCGATCGGTCGCAGAGGTTCCATCTAGTGCTCCGTCATCGGAGTCGCGAATAATGGCAAATGATGAATTCGAGCCGTCCAGATCCGGTCCAAAGATTGGCGGCGAGACTACCCCGTCGCGGCCGAGTGACGCCCCCCGATATGTCCCGTGCTTGCTCTCGGTTCGACCGACTCCAGCGATTGCCCACCAGGGAATTGCGCAACTGGGGTTGCTCTGCTGCAGAGATGCCGCTGCACGCCAGTAGGCGTCAAGTGCGCCAGTAGACAGGTCGGTCCCGTTAATGGTTGCTGACATTCTTGCTTCCGCAACAAGCTTTTCGTTGGCTGCAAGCTGTTCGACACCTTGTTGCAGCGATGCGCTGAGGCTTTGAGACTCATCGGCAAGCTGCTGCAAAGAATTCTCGTTGTCTACTAGCTGCGCCTGTAGCTCTAAACGCTGTCGTTCAAGTTCTTCGAGTTGTAGCCGAGCAGCCCGCTCCTTTGTGATCGTGCTCGTAGCGGCCGACTCTGACAAAACTCGCGCCCGATCGAGGCGCTCCCGCTCCTGTGAACTCACTGCAGGGTTCAACTCCGACAGCCTGCCAAAGCCGGTGATGAACCACTCAACCCCGATTACTCGAAGTGCGCCCCGCAGCTGCTTCTGGGTTTCGGCCGCCTTGGAGATCTCTTCTGATCTGCGAGCAACCAACTCAGCTGAAGCTTCTCGCTGCAGCGTGACTTTTTGGATATTTTCAGTGGTTCTTGTCAGGTCTTGTTGAGTCTTTTGTTGTTGATCCGAGAGAGTTTTGCGCCTAGCTAGCAGAGCATCTAGCTCCGAAGAGTTTGCTGGTACTGCTGCCACAGCCGCTGCAAGCCCTTGGCCAGGTAGTGGCTCCGTGGCCTGAGTCCTTTCCACAACAACTTCGGATCCCACGTTCTTTGCAGCAGCAGCGCTAGGTACTCCTAGGAGCACAGCTGATGCGAGCAGTGCAGAACCAGCGACTCGTTTCAACAAGCTCGCTCGACTTCGTGTCTTGGGGGGTGAGTGCTCGCTGTGGCGAGGATTGTTAGCAGCTAGAGCCATTGCTCGCGTTCAATCAGCACGGCTCGCAGTTGACTCGGATGGTCGGTGATGATTCCGTCGACTCCGAGATCAAGCAGCCGATGCATCTCTTGGGTGTCATTGATGGTCCATGCATGAATCTGGCAGTTACGTTCATGCACGGCCTTCACGAATCCGCTCGTGATCAACGAGATTCCGTTCTGCTTCACTGGCACTTGCACACAGTGGTAGTCAGACAGTGACCCTGAAGATGAGCCGCGCAGCCGAGATGATGCCATGAGTTGAGCAACTTCTTTCGGGGATGCCGCTGTGCACTGTTGAGCCCCGAGCAACTCACGCAGTCGTTTCAGGCGTCGATGAGAAAAAGCTGCAACGCAGACTCGAGGTTCGGCCCCATGCTTCTGCAAGGTCTGCGCAAGTGCCTCAACTGATTCATCTGACTTTGCATCAATATTAAAAAACGCTGTCGGGAACGTCTCAAGAAGTTGGGCCAGTGTTGGGATCGGCTCGGACTCATCGATGAGAGCCTCGCTTATTTGCCCCCAAGTCAGCTCACTGATTTTGCCCTGCTTGTTTGTAACCCGGTCGAGTTGGTCATCGTGAAAGGCAATCAGGACACCGTCTGCACTTAGGTGTACGTCGGTTTCTAGGTGCCGGTAGCCCAACGATGTTGCCGCCGAGAACGCAGCCAAGGTGTTCTCGGGCGCGGACTCAGTCCCACCGCGATGAGCAATAGCCAGCGGATGCTTTTGCGCGTAAAACTCGTGTTGTCGCACGAGTCAACGTTACTAGCGAGTTTCGCTTGCGAAGAGCATGTAAGAGTTACAACGTGACTAGTTCTCAGGAAGCAGCGTCCGACCGCTCGCTTCGAGGACTGGCAGTTATAGCGGTGGCAATCGTTGCTGCCATTTTGCCGGCGTTCATTCTCGGTTCGCTTTCCGTCGAGATTCGCTCCGAGTTGCGATACGGCGAAACTGCAGCTGGTCTTTTGTTCGCCGCCTTTTTTGCTAGTAGCGCTGTGGTTTCCTCGCGGGTGGGCCGTCGGGTAGACCGAGTTGGGCCGAGGCTTGCTCTGAGCTATGCGCTCGCTGGCACCTGCCTCATCGAGTTATGCATCGGTTTCGGTGCGGACCAACTTGTTTGGCTAGTGCTTCTTTCTGGCCTGGCAGGTATCTGTAATGCAACAGCGCAGCTCGGGGCGAACGTATTTATTGCAAGAAATCTGCCTCTACGCCGTCAGGGTGTCGGCTTTGCCGTGAAGCAATCTGCAATGCCCGGAGCAGCGTTGATTGCCGGGCTGCTGCTGCCCACAATCGCTCTCACCGTAGGGTGGCGCTGGGTCTTTGTGATTGGCTCGGGGCTGAGCGGTCTAGCGCTTCTCGCTGTGAGGTGGCGCTTAGCACCGGATCCCATTCAAGCTGGCGAAGCAGACTCTCAATCCTCGAGTGATACTGCCTCAGCCTCAGCCTCAGCCTCAGCCTCAGCCTCAGCCTCAGCCTTAGCGCCACCGCTGCTTGCCCTTTCCATTCTTGCGGTAGCGGCAGCTTTCGCCACCGCAGCGGCAATCACTCTGGGTGGATTCTTCGTTGAGTCAACTGTCAACTCTGGCGTGGCGGCAGCAACGGCCGGCTTTGCCTTTGCCTTCGGCAGTGTCATCTCTATCCTCGTTCGACTCCTTGTCGGGGCCTACGCGGATCGGTACACGGGCAACCTTCTCGGAGTTGTTGCGATAATGATTTTTGTGGGGTCGTGTACGTCTTTGATCTTCGTTTTTCAGACCCCAACTGCGCACTTCATTGGCCTACCACTTGCATTTGGCGCTGGTTGGGCATGGCCGGGGCTGTTCAACCTGTCGGTGGTTCGTGCTTCGCCGGGCTTTCCCGGAAGGGCCACTGGGATCACCCAAACTGGTGTCTACGTTGGGGGAGCAGTAGGCCCAGTTCTCTTCGGGCTTACTGCCGAACACTGGTCGTACTCCGCCGCGTGGGTCCTTGCAGCGGTTCTCGGGTTGTGCGCTGCAGCGGCCGTCCTTATTGGAAGAAAGTTTCTGTATCGGCCTTGATCTAGTGAGAACAGTTCAACGCAAGGATTGATCACCTGTGTGCTGCTGAACAGTCGGATTGCTAAATGCTTCGCCCTGCGTCTTGCCAGTATTCGTCTTTGAGGAGGCGCTTGTAGAGCTTGCCCGTCGGGTGACGAGGGAGTTCGGATCGGAAATCCACACTGCGTGGGCACTTCACATCGGCAAGACTCTGGCGACAGTAAGAGATGAGCTCTGCGGACAATGCAGCGGCTTCAGCCTCGTTGCTTGGCATGTTGACGGGCTGTACTACTGCCTTGACCTCTTCGCCAAAATCCTCATTAGGGACCCCGAAGACTGCAACGTCGCTCACAGCAGGGTGCATGGTCAGCACGTTCTCCGCCTCTTGAGGGTAAATATTTACCCCGCCGCTAATGATCATGTAGGCCTTCCGGTCCGAAAGGTATAAGAAGCCATCGGAATCAACGCGACCTACGTCTCCTAGGGTTGACCAACCAGCGGTGTTGTATGACTCCTTCGTCTTCTCGGGATCATTGTGGTAGCTAAACCCGCCCTCCGACTCGAAAAAGACCGTTCCGGTTTCTCCGATAGGGAGCTCCTGGCCCTCTTCATCGAGGATGTGCAGAATGCCGGCAAGGGGTTTTCCAACGCTTCCCTTATGGGCTAACCAGTCCTCGGAATTGGCCCAACAAAAGCCGTTGCCTTCGGTACCTGCGTAGTACTCGTGAACAATCGGACCCCACCAGTCGATCATCTTTTCCTTCACCGGAACGGGGCAAGGTGCCGCTGCATGGATCGCAACCTCGAGTGAGGACATGTCAAACTTCGCCCGCTCTTCATCGGTCAGTTTCAGCATGCGAACAAACATGGTCGGGACAAACTGGCCGAAGGTCACCGAGTACTGCTCTATCAAGCGAAGTGCGTCGAGGGCATCGAACCGCTCCATCACAACAACGGTGCCGCCCGCACGTTGCACTTGCATTGAGAAACGAAGCGGAGCGGAGTGGTACTGCGGTGCAGGCGAGAGATAGACCGTGTCAGTGTTCGCTCCAAAGAGCCCAGCTACAAGCATGTACAACATGTCGCCAGTGCCGAGCGGTGCATCACGTAGCGGGACTTTGACTCCCTTTGGACGCCCGGTGGTTCCCGAGGAGTACAACATGTCCATGCCTTCGGTGGGATCAACAAGTTCGCTGAAGGCTTGAGCCTCCACAGCGTCCTCGAACGACTCGTAGCCATCAATCGTTGAATCAAGCAGGAAACGATGTTCCACCTGCGGAGTAAGCATCAATAGTTCGCGAGCCAGTTCAGACTTGTACTGGGTGCTAATGAACACCCGTGCCCCAGAGTCGTTCACGATATATGCGACCTCCTCTTGGGTGAGCCGCGATGAGATTGCGGTGTAGTACAGCCCCGCATAATGCGCGCCCCAAGCGAGTGACAGATACCAAGGATGGTTCTCGGCGCACCAGGCCACGTGGTCCCCGGCCTTGAGGCCGAGCGAGTGCATCAGGTGTGCAATTCGAGTTGCACGCTCATGGAGTTCTCGGTAAGTCACGACCAAGCCAGTGCCTGCCATGATGTAGGCGGGATGATCGCCGCGATCTTGGACGTATCCGCCCGGGTAGAGAAGTTGATCAGTCACTGCTGTCCCCCTAGTGAGCCTTTCGAACGTCTCAGATTGTAGTGCCTGGAATGAGGCCTCACTCTTTGTTGGCTCGGCAGTCGCATCAACTGCTAGCGGTGCGGTAGGGCGATCATGAATCGGCGGGCTACTTTCGCGTGGTGGACCATCTCGACCGTTTTACAGAAATCTGTAGTGAGCAAACACCACGACTTGATAGTGGACTCGCAGTCATTGCCTGCGCATTTAATCCCAACGCGACCGAAGCGCAGCTGATCCAGAACCTAGATGACCTTGCAAGTCAGATTGCTCGAGAGCATCGAGTCTCTTTCGGCACTGACATCTCTGACGGTTCACCAAGTGAGTTCTGTCGGGCACTCTTTGGCGTTGCTGGATTCCAAGGCGATAGAGCTCAGTATTCAAATCCGGCAAACAGTCTGCTTGATCAGATTCTTGAGCGTCGACTGGGCCTACCCATCACACTGAGCATTCTTGGTATTGAGCTTGGCCGGCGCTGTGGGATCAGTTTCGTGGGCATTGGAATGCCAAGCCACTTCCTCATCCGGCAAAGTAACAACGGGGATGAGTTCTACGATCCATTCTCTGGCGGAGCGGCCCTCTCCTTGAGTCAAGTCCAGCTGCTGTTTCAATCTTTGCAAGGCCCGCAGCAGCGCTTCGATCAAGCCTATGTAGCGCCAACCGAGCATCACCTCATTCTGCTGCGAGTGCTGAACAACCTTCAGGCTGCGTATACCCGACTTGCTGACCGGCAGCGTCTCACGATGACACTCAGGCTAAAGACTGCGATGCCTCAGTGCCAGCCCGAGACCTTCATGCAGCTCGCAGTCGTTCTCGGAAGTATCGGAGATTTCCTGCACGCAGCAGAGATTCACGATCGATTATGCGTTACTGACCCTCGTAACGTTGCGGCCCATGAGCGAGCAGCCCGAGAATTCAGAGCCCGACTGAACTAACACTTCTGGCCTGCACTAACTTGACCGCACAGTCAAGTGCCCGTGGTCGTGGTATCTCTAAATCTTGGAGGATGTATGTCAGTGCTCGTACTGCCCGAGGAGTCAATCGATCCCGATCAGCAGCGTGTAATCGATGCTTGCGTTCAGCTGCTCGCTGATACGTCGCCAAAGGAGTGCACTGAACAAGAATTCCTTGAGGCACAGTTTGATGCAGGTCTTGCTTGGGTGCACTTCCCCGAGGGGAATGGTGGGCTCGGGGTGAGCCCTGGGCTTCAACGTGAGGTGATCTCCCGTCTTGCAGCTCAGGGAGCGCCAATCGGCGGCATGAAAAATCCCATTGGCTACGGAATGTGCGCTCCGGCGGTCGAAGTGCACGGATCAGATGAGCAGAAGAAGATGCTTCGCTCTTTGTTCTCGAACGAGCACATCTGGTGTCAGATGTTCTCCGAACCGGGAGCTGGTTCAGATGTTGCTTCGCTAGCAATGCGCGCTCAGCGCGACGGCGACGAGTGGTTGCTGAACGGCCAGAAAGTGTGGACGACCTTGGCTCACATTTCTTCCTATGGCCTAGTCATTGCGCGAACAGACCCTGACCTTCCCAAGCATCGAGGGATTACTGCATTCATCGTCGATATGCATGCACCTGGGGTCGAGGTAAGACCTCTGCGACAGATGACTGGTGAGGCGGAGTTCAACGAGGTCTATCTCACCGATGTGCGCATTCCCGATTCGTTGCGCCTTGACGATGTCGGCC
>JBIKPA010000011.1:0-24420 GCA_044357715.1 Microthrixaceae bacterium | reverse complement strand
CGATAAGAATCACGGCAATCCCCGCAATAATGGTTGCCACCATGGAGTTGATGAGGCCAATGCGATCGGGCGAGATTCCGATCAGCATGGCACCTTTCTGACTGCTCGATGCTGCCCTCGTTTGCAAGCCGAACCGAGTAAACCGAAAGAGCGCACTCAGCAACAGTGTGGCTACAACCACGAACAGCACCAACAGCAAGCGATTGGCAGTCACGGCTGTGCCCAAGAATCGGACGGGTTGCTCGGGAAGCACCCCCAACCGCACCACCGTGGCAGCGCTTCCCTTCGGAAAGTTCAGACGAACGACCTCTTGCAGGTACAACATCAATCCGAGCGAGGCAACGACACTCGCTAGCGCCGGGGCACGCCGCAGCGGTCGAAACACCAGCCAATAGGTTGCGGCTCCTAGCCCTGCAGCGAGCAGCACTGCCACCAACAGGGCTGTAAACATTGTGGGTGTCTCAAGCAGGTGGATCTTTGAGGGAATGCCGATGACAGGAAGAATGAGATCCCCGTTGTCTCGAAACTGAAAGTACGCAAACGCGATGTACATGCCCATTGCGCCGAAGGCAAAGTTGATAACCCCAGTAGCGCGATTCGTTAGCACTAGTCCGAGTGCTAGCGCGGCAACTACTGCACCTCCGCCAAGGCCAGCAAGGACGTACCCCGAGTACTCTCCAATCACAGGAGTTGGTCAGCCCGTTCCATAGATCTTGCCAACATCAACCCAGCTGCCAATTTGGTTGAGCTGTCGATCAGTCATCTCGCCCAGCATCTGCTGTGGTGCACACACTGCGCTAAGACCCTTGAATTGTTTGCCGTTACATGTGTACGAGTGACCCATAAAGCTCGCGGCATCGACTTTGCTGCGAAGGGCTTTGCCCACTGAATCGGCAGAAATACCGTTAGCACCCAATTCGCTGAGCACAACATACAAGTTCATAAACGCTCGAAACGTCACCGTTGCAGCACCAATTGCATCAAGACCATTGCCATATTGAGCAATCACAGCGTTATACAAATTGGTGTCGGGGTCTGGATTTGTTCGGCTAATCGGCCCCTCTACGTTGAAGATCGCCCCGTTCGTTGCCTCTGCCGCAACACCAGCAACAATTTTTGGTGCGGCACAGGCGCCCGTATAGAACGCTTGTGACTTCAACCCAGCTGTAGCCATCCCCTCAAAGGCAGCGGTGCAGCCAGTATCGGCAGTCAGCAACATGACCGCATCTGGGTTTCCGGCTGCAGCGGCTTGGATAGCAGAGCCCAAGTCGGTCTCGAGGATCGGGTACGGAACCATCTGGACTTGTTCAACCCCGAGCTTCTCGAGTGTCTGTTTGCCGTAGTTTGCGCCATCGGCCACCGAGCCAAAGTCACCGTAAATAATTGCGACTGACTTTGCTTTCAACTCGGTAGCCGCATAGTCAGCAAAAGCAACCATCGCCCCCCAGGAGCCGCCACTGAACTGAAACGAGTTTGATGCAGTTACCGACTGCGTGCTCACCGGAATCCCGCCAACAAAGGGAATCTCATTCTCGGCAAGCAGGTCGATCCCATTTCCAAACACATCAATCCCGCCAAGAACTGCAGGCACACCCGCAGCTACAAATTGCTGAGCGCAACTCGTTGATCCTTCAGCAGAGAACTTGGTGTTACAGACCTCGAGTTGTACCGGCCGCCCATCCACCCCGCCGAGCTGGTTGTTGACCAAGTCAATGGCTGCTTGAACACCTTGACTGAGTTCAGGAAATGACCCAACCGGGGTGTTCTCTTGGTTAATCATTCCTAACACCAATGGCTCGCCTGTCGCCTTGGTCACCTGCGTTGGCACTTGAGCAGAAATCGAAGAGGCAGCTGCGCAATTTATAAGGTCGGGGGTGCTGCAGAGATCGGTCAGGACTGCGGTGGTTTCAGAGGGCTCGCTCTTACCGTTTGCAGTCCGATCCTCGCTACATCCAACAAGAGCTAGGAGCGCTAGGCATGCAAAAGCTTTTGCTGCAATGCGCAAATAAGTGCCGACTGCTGTCATGTTCCCCCTTTTGTAAGGCACGGATAAACACCGTTTACCTCAAGTGGAAACCTAGCCTGAATGATCCCCAGCATCAACAGTCTCTGTGGGTTCTTCCGTCTCGGCGCTAGAGGAGCCTGCCTCGCTCGCCGCGGCTGCGCTGTTTGCTAGTAACTGCGCCAAAGCAAGCGGAATCAGAGTGAGCACAGCAATCAGAAGCACCACCTTGCCCGTAGGACGAGTCCAAAACACGAGCGCAACGACAGCAAGCCCAATGATCACGGAACGGACTGCAACAAGATGCGATGCAAGCCAGCTAGGTACGGGCCCAAGATCAACATTGTTGCCAATGCCCGCACCGCCTCTGCCAAGTAGTCGATTCCAAACATTGCGAATCCAAGTTGCTGCAGTCGAAGGCCCAGACACCCACGCAGCGAAAAGCATCACTACACCAATGGCAAACAGAACTCGCAAGGCCTGCAAGATATACCGGGTGAGCGTTTCGAATACTGCTGTGGCGGCCGCAATATCTGCACCCCTCGGCAGATTCGCGATGTAGACAGTGCGGGCCAAAGAGAGAGCCACAAGCGTAAAGGTCATCGAGATCACAATGCCGAGACCCACTCGCAACACACCCTTGCGGCGAACAGGCGCCGCAAGAAGGGCACCCAAAAAGCATCCGAGTGCGAGAATAACAATCACCCAGGTCAACTGATTAAACAACTTGATCAGGCCCTGCAGGGATGCAAGCTGCGGCGAGTCGATCAGCGTGTATTTGATATCGATTTTGTCTGCGGGAATTTTGGAACTCAGATCGATTCCAAACTTTTTATCTATGTCTTTCAGTATTTCCTCGATCAGCGGACCAAGCGAGATCACGACTTTGCCATTCTCGCTGTCCACCACCTTGCCCTTCTTGCCGGTGAGCAATGCCACAAGCGCCTCGTGACCGTTCCGGTTGGCTTCTACCCACAAGGTGTCAAACTGCTTTGAGTTGAGCGCCCTTGAAGTAGCCGTACTGATCAGACCGTTCGCCCCGGATGCAATTGGTGCTGCAAGGAACTTCAGGTCATCTGGAAGCTTCTCTTTGGCAAGCCCCTGAACGTCAAGTTCACCTTCAATTGAAGTACTAATTCGATTCGTCAGCGCATCGATTACGGCCGGATCGTTTGAAAGTGGCGCCACTGTTTGCAGGTAGCGATCCGTATCAAGTACTTGGTTGCGGGTCCAAACAGTGAGCGCTGCAAGCGGCAAGAGAAGTGCCCCCAGGATTACAAGAGAAACCGACAGAATCGCGCGGCTGCGAAGCGACTTCTTCTTTGTTGCGCCAGCCTCCACTTGTTCGATTTGATGATGCAGGCTCTCGTTCTCTTTGCGAAGGCGCTCAAGCTCATGGTCTGGAGTCTCTGCAGAATCCAAGTTCTCTGATTCCTCGGGGTTGTTCTCTTCGGTCATTACTTTGCTCCTCGGGTTAAGAAATGAGCTACCCATCGACTCACGCGCTTACCTAGTCAACTGCATCACAGCCCAGGATGCGGCCATTCAAAACAACAATCTTGCTCAGATGCGACCGGCTGCTAGCCAACCTCGGCAACGGCCGCCGCAAACTGAGCGTTATACAAACGCGAGTAGGCACCATCTGCCACAAGGAGCTGTTCATGGCTTCCCTGTTCAACAATTCGGCCTGCCTCCATTACCAAAATGGTGTCAGCATCACGGATTGTCGAGAGTCGATGAGCAATGACAAAGCTTGTTCGATTTGATCGCAAAGCAGCCATTGCGTTTTGAATCAATACCTCGGTACGAGTGTCTACCGAACTTGTTGCCTCATCCAGAATCAAAATGGCAGGGTCTGCCAAAAATGCACGAGCGATTGTCATCAACTGTTTCTCGCCAGCGCTAATACGGCCACCTTCATCATCAACAACGGTGTCGTAGCCCTGCGGGAGTGAACGCACGAAACGGTCTACATAAGTGGCCCTCGCGGCTGCGATGATTTCATCTTCAGTGGCCTCGAGGTTGCCGTAGGCGATGTTGTCACGAATGGTCCCCTCAAACATCCAAGTGTCCTGAAGCACCATGCCGATATTGGACCGGAGCTCAGCACGAGGCATCTGCGAAATATCACGACCATCAACGCGGATTTCACCTTCGTTCAACTCATAAAACCGCATGATCAGGTTTACGAGCGTCGTCTTACCTGCACCCGTCGGACCAACAATGGCAATGGTTTGGCCTGGCTCGGCCACGAGCGACAGGTTTTGGATCAGCGGGCTCTCGGGCAGATACGAAAAGCTGACTTCATCAAACTCGACACGCCCAACAAGCTCGGTCGCCTCTGCTGCTGTTGCATGCAGCTGAGCTGGACCCGCTTGATCTACTTCGCCTTGCTGCTCGGGTGCGTCAAGCAAGCTAAACACCCGCTCGGCCGAGGCCACCCCAGACTGGAACACGTTTGCCATGGAGGCCAGTTGCGTGAGCGGTTGGGTGAACTGCCGGGAGTACTGAATGAAAGCCTGAATCCCACCGATGGTCATTGCACCGGAAGTCACTTGCAAGCCTCCAACTACGGCGATGACCACATAATTCAGATTTCCAAAAAACATCATTACTGGCTGGATAGTCCCAGAGATGAACTGCGCACCGAAACTCGCCTCACAGAGCTGACCGTTCTTTTCAGAAAAGGACTCCTCGACATCTGCAGTCCGACCAAAGACCTTGACAAGAGCATGCCCGGTGAAAGCTTCTTCAACTTGAGCATTGAGCGCTCCAGTATGAGTCCATTGAGCCACAAATCTGGTCTTCGATCGGCCGGCGATCAGCTTGACCACAAACAGAGAGACCGGGACCGTAATAAGCGCCACTATGGCGAGCAAGGGTGAGATGGTGAACATCATGATCATCACACCAACAATGGTGAGCACCGAGGTCAGCATCTGACTCAGGGTCTGCTGCATACTTTGCGCCACGTTGTCGATGTCGTTGGTCACGCGACTCAGCAGATCTCCACGCGGCTGAACATCTACGTAGCCAAGCGGCAAACGGTGCAGTTTGTCTTCTACATCACTACGCATTCGCTGCATGGTTCGCTGCACCACGCCAGCTAAGACATACGCCTGCCCATAGGCCATGAGTGCCGAGGCGACGTACAGCATCAGAACCGCGCCTAGCAGACGGTGCAGTTTGGGGTAATCGATTCCACCTTCTCCCACTACCCCATCAACGATGATGTTGGTAGCGCCACCAAGCAGCTTGGGGCCGAGTACCGAAAGCGTCACGCTGCCAACTGCGAGCAGCACGACCACAACCATTCCTGAGCGCTGAGGCTTTAGTTGAGACAGCAGCCGGCTAGTTGAGTTCTTAAAGTCCTTTGGCTTCTCTGCTGGCATTCCTGCGCTAGCAAATCGATTACTCACCGAGCGATTATCGGGAGCAGGCGGGCGAATGGACTCAAGTTGATCTTCGACAGGCAACTCTTGTTCAACTTGCGTAATTCGCTCAGCTGCTAACGCGGCTGCTCCATCCTCGGCCTGTGAATCTGCATCCTCAGGCGTTGCTTCAGAGGTTGGCAGCCAAGCGGGGTCTTTACCATCTGGGCCCTGTTCGCTCATGCCGCATCCTCCTCTGTCACCTGAGAGGCAAGGATCTGCACATAGGTTGGGCAGTCCACAGAAAGCTGCTCATGCGTACCAAGGCCGACTTGTTGGCCTTCATCAAGCACGAGAATCTGATCAGCACCCGAAATGGTCGATATGCGCTGCGCCACCACAATAATGACTGCATCTCGGGTTACAGGGGCGAGAGATGCACGAAGTCTGGCGTCGGTCCCAAGGTCTAGTGCCGAGAATGAATCATCAAAAAGAAACACGTCTGGCTTGCGAACCAGCGCTCGAGCGATAGCCAAGCGCTGACGCTGACCACCCGAGACGTTTGTTCCGCCTTGGGTAATGGCAGAGTCAAGACCCTGTGGCATCTGCTCTACAAAGGATCGGGCCTGAGCAATTTCGAGCGCATGCCAAAGGTCTTCATCTGTCGCCTGCGGGTCTGCGTGGCGCAGGTTGGTTGCAACCGTTCCGGAGAAGAGATAAGGCTTTTGCGGTACAAGGCCTACCTTCGACCAGAGCAATTCAGGTTCTAGGTCTGCAACATTGACTCCACCTATCACCACAGTGCCCGAGGTTGCATCAAATAATCTTGGGATCAGATTGATAAGCGTTGACTTACCCGAACCCGTGCTTCCGATGATTGCGGTTGTAGTTCCCGCTGCTGCAGAAAACGAGATGTTGCTCAGCACGGGCAGTTCGGCCCCTGGGTACGAGAAACCGACCTCTTTGAACTCCAAGGATGCCTGCGGCGGCAAACTCCGAATAGGGGTAACTGGAGCAACGACTGTGGAGTCGGTGTTGAGTACCTCCTGTATTCGCTCAGCACACACAGAGGCCCTAGGCGCCATCACAGCAACAAACGTGGCCATCATGACTGACATCAGAATCTGGACGAGATAACTCAAGAATGCAATGAGTGCTCCAATCTGCATGTCACCGGAGCCAATCCGATCTGCACCTAACCAAATTGCCGCAACACTTGAGGTGTTGAGAACGAAGAGCACCGCCGGGAACATAAACGCCATGAGTCGGCCCGCACGTAGCGAGGTTGCGGTGAGGTCGTGGTTTGCAAAACCAAACCGATCGGCCTCATATGGCTCACGCACAAACGCTCGAACCACACGCATGCCCGTGATCTGCTCGCGGAGCACCTGGTTTACCCGATCAATTCGAACCTGCATGACAGCGAACTGCGGAACGAGGCGCACAACAACAAGACCCACGCTGATCACTAGAGCCGGCACGCTCACTAAGAGCAGCAGCGACAGCGGCCCGTCCTCTCGCACGGCCATAATCGTCCCACCCACGATGGTGATTGGCGCAGTTACTAATAAGGTGCAAGACATCAACACCAGCATCTGAACCTGTTGCACGTCGTTGGTAATTCTCGTGATCAACGAGGGTGCGCCAAACCCAGCAACCTCTTGGGTAGAGAATCCGAGGACTTTGTGAAACAGTCCAGCGCGAACATCACGGCCGAAGCCCATTGATGCCGAAGACGCGTAGTAGATCGCTCCAATGGCGAATGCCACCTGAACACAAGTGAGCAGCAGCATCAGCCCGCCCATCTTCAAGATGTACTCGGTATCGCCCGTGAGAACTCCGCTATCAATGATTTTTGCATTCAACGCTGGGAGCGAAAGAGCAGCCGCGGTCTGCACAGACTGCAAGATCACAACCGCTAACAAAGGGCGTTTGTAGCGAGCTAGGAAGGTTCGCAGTAGGCGTATCAGCATGAAGCGGAAGTATCTTCACGGTGATACTGCTCAAGCAATTCAGACTCCCGATCACTCTTCGGAAACTTGAAGAACACCAGAAGAAAGCCCAGGGCGATTGCGAGACTGCCCGCAAGAAACGCCCAGTCTTGGCCTTGAATGAATGAGGTTTTTGCAGCCTGGGTAATCTGCGAGGCGTACTGCGGGTACTGCGCTGCTACAGCCTCAGCACTTGAGAAGGATTTCTGCAATTCGGACTGCACCTGATCACTGATCTGCTGCTGACTTGAGGCTTCCGCCGAATCAATATCGGCTGCAAAAGCTGTTGCATACCCGATAGTGAGTAGGGCACCCAGAATGGACTGCATGATGGCGCCACCCAGATCTCTTTGCAGGTCTGCCGTGCCCGATGCCATACCCGCACGGTCAACTGGCACCGATCCGGTAAGCGAATGAGATGCCGGGGTGCCCGCTAGGCCGACACCCGCACCGACGAGAAAGTAAGCCAGACCAATCTGCCAGAACGCGCTGTTTTCGTTCCAAAGAAGCAGCATCGTCAAGAAGCTCAGAAGACAGAACGCGTACCCCAGAAGGAGAGTGAACCGCGACCCATAACGCGCGATGAGTTTGGCTGAACGAGGTGCCACAACCACCATTGCAACTGCCGCAGGCAAAATGGATGCACCCGCGGCCAGCGTGGAGTAGCCGAGTACGTTCTGAAGAAATTGCTGACCAATAAACATGGCACCCATGAGCGAGCCAAACACCACAATGCCGGCCACTGCCGCAACCCAAAAGATTTGGCGGCCCGCAATGTCAAGATCAAACAACGGAACCTTGACTCTGCGTTGCCTGATGCCAAATGCCACGCCTGCCGCCAGAGCCAAGACAGCTAAGCCAACGGCTAGCGCAGCAGCGTTCGGCACGGCGGCGAAGTTGATCGCTAGGACCAGCGCACCAACCATCAGGATTGACAGCATGCCGCCGAGGTTGTCTACCGGATTTGAGTCTTCGTTTACATGAGCCGGAACGAACTTCCACGCCGCGAGAAACGCTACTGCCGCAAGCGGCAAAGTCACCAGAAACACTGAACCCCAGTAGAAATACTGCAACACGAGGCCAGCTATCAACGGGCCCACTGCAGAGAGCGCACCTCCAACGCCCGACCATAACGCAATTGACTTTGTCCGAGCCGGACCGGACCACAACGCAGTGATCAGTGCAAGGGTGGTCGGATAGGCCATGCCCGCAGAAAGTCCACCAAAGAGTCGGGCAAGGAACAGCACTTGGATAGAAGGTGCGAGCGCTGCAAGCACACAGGCCGGTATAGACAGCCCGACACCTAACAGCAGCATCAACTTTCGGCCGTACCGATCCCCAAGAGCGCCCAAATAAATTACCGAGGCTGCTAAGCCGAGCGAATACCCAATCGCCACCAAATTGAGCTGCGTTTGTGAGGCAGTGAAGGCCTTGCCAATGTCAGGCAACGCAACGTTGGCTACCGCAAGGTTCAAGTTGGCGACTGCTGCGACCAAAATCAAAGAGACAAGGACCCACGTGGCCGATTCCGGAGCGGAAGAAGCCTGAGTCGCGGGCGCACTTTCATTGATACCGGTTCCGCTATTCATCTTTGATATCAACTCTCTCTGGTTCGACTGATCTCTGCGGTGCCACTCCCCCCCTGCGGTGCCAATGGCTGCGCCGAAAGGAGAAGTGTAACGAAGTCCGCCGGGGGCATCGGTCGAGCAAAGTAATACCCCTGCACATAGTCGACTCCGAGTCCCATCACGATGTCGAGTTCGGCTTGTGTCTCAACGCCTTCGGCCACGCTGCGGCAACCAAGTGCGTGGGCCATCTCAAGTGCCGTTCGTAAAATGATGTAGTCAGCCGAGTCACGTTGGTCAGTCAAAAATGACCGATCAATCTTGAGGGTATTGAGTGGCAATTCCCGGACCTCATTGAACGAGGCATAACCCGAGCCGAAATCATCGACGGCCAACCAAAGCCCTTTGTCACGAAACCTTCTGAGTGCCTCTGCTGAACGTTCTCGAATCACCGGAAGGACTAGTTCTGGTACCTCAATCAGAAAGGCCTCGGGAGGAACCGCGTAACGATCAAGTAAAGAGAACACCCAATCGGCAAGGTCAGGTCGAGCAAGCGAAGTATCCGACAAATTGATACCAAGAATCGGCAGCCCACCCGGGCACCTACCAACGAGCGAGCCAAGCAGCGACAGAACCGGTTCAATGACTGCTGCGTCAACAGCGCTGGCAAGACCAGCAGCCACCGCTACTTCGATCCAAGCCGCGGCAGGAACCAACCCGCCGTCTTCGTCTCTGAGCCGGGCCAAGGCCTCGGCCCCACTAATCCTGCCCGTGTAGGGGTCAACGACTGGTTGAAGCGCATACTCAATACGCCCTTCGGCAAGTGCCAAGCGCAAGATGCCCTCAAGGCGGCTTTGCTCGCTGCGTAGAGCGCGCATGGCAGCATCGAAGTGCAGCACTCGGTCGCGGCCGGTTCTCTTTGCTAGACGCAACACCGAGCCAGCCTCGTCAAGGAGCTCCTCGACTGTCTGCCCAACATTCGGGTCGAATAAGGAAACACCGACGCTCGCAGTCACCAAAACATGCAACGTCTCAAGCGCAGCATGCTGAACCGCTGCTCTGAACCCAGCAGCTAGCTGTTCAAACTCGCTTTGGCTTTTGCACTGAATTGCTACTGCAAACTCGTCGCCGCCAATTCTTCCAAGATAAAAGGCAGAACTTTGAAATGTGCGTAGCGATGCTTCGAGCTGCTCACTCAGTTGGCCCAAGAAGCGGTCCGCTTCGCCATGACCATGGCGCTCATTGATTGACTTAAAGCGGTCAATATCGCAAAAGAGAACACCAAATATCTTCGGCTCGCTCACTCGGGCATTGCTGGGGTGAACATCAGCCGCTCGGGCCGTCGCTGCCAACAGTGCTTCGGCCGCCTCTAAGAAAGCTGAGCGCTTGAGCAACCCAGTTAAGTCATCGCGAGTGGAACGGCGGTACAACTCTTGTTGCATCTCGTATTGCTCGGTTACATCACGAAGCAACATGATGGTTCCGGGCGTACCGTCCTCGCGATACTTCACGCTGCGGCCATCAAACGAAATCACTCTCGACACGCCATCAAGACCAAGGATGGTTGCAGTCTGCGAAGAGAGCCCCTCATCCTCTAAGAAGCGCAGTGCTGGATGTAGCTGCTCATCAAGGCGGCTATCCGCTTCGTCATAGACGCGGACGTCCAAGTCTTGGATACGGCCAGTGAGTTCTCTTCCGTCATAGCCGTGAAGCAGCGAGGCTGCAGCGTTGGATTCATGAATCTCCCCGAGAGGATCACAGCGGAGGATCCCAATGCCAATGTCATCGGCAACTTGTCTCACACCTAATCCGAGTTGGCGTCGCGCTATGAGCAGAAAATGCGTTCCATCGGCGCGGGGCAACCTTCGACCCACTACTTCAACCACAACGGCGTGACCACTGCTGTGCAGCAGGCGAAACTCGGGGCGATAGGTTTCGTCGCCATCGATGTATCGCATCATATTGACCGTGACGCGGTCTCGATCCTCGGGGTGGATCAACTCAAAGACTGCGAGCCCAAGCAGGTCTTGTGCGTCAAGGCCAACAAAGCCCTCTGCATCTCCTCCAACCGCCTCAATGCATAGTCCTGGATCCACAAAGACCACGAAGTCAGGCGAATGATGTAGGACATCTAAGAGCTCAACCTCAGAGGTTGGAAGGCTCAACCAGCCACCCGAAGGACTTGTCACATCAAGAAGCTACCCTGAGACGTAGCAGCGAAGCAGTGTCACTAACGCGTAGTTTAGAGATGACCAAGGATCAATCGACTAAAAGAGGCCGATCAATGTCAAACCTATGGGGTAATTTCAGCCAGTTATCTCCCATTGACCAACAGCACCTGCCCGTGATTGTGCGGGGTGAAGGTTGCTACGTTTTTGATCAAAACAACAAGCGATATCTTGACGGACTTTCTGGACTGTTTACTGTGCAGGTCGGCCACGGCCGCAAGGAACTCGCAGAAGCGGCAGCGAAGCAGGCAGAGAAACTCGCCTATTTTCCGATCTGGTCCTACGGAACAGAGCCAGCGTTGGAGCTCGCCGCCGAACTAGCAGCGCTCTCGTCCGGCGACCTCAACCGAGTCTTTTTCACTACCGGCGGCAGCGATGCGGTGGAGTCGGCATGGAAACTCGCAAGGCAATATTTTGCTCAGATCGGTCAGCCCTCACGGACCAAAATCATCTCCCGGTACCTCTCTTACCACGGCACCACGATGGGGGCGTTGTCAATCACTGGCCTACCTGCAATCAAAAACGTGTTCGAGCCACTCGTTCCTGGAGCTGTCAAGGTACGAAACACGAACAGCTTCAGAGACCCGGAGGCAAAGAATCTAGAGGCATTCGGGTTGCGTTGCGCTGAAGACATCGCCGCTCGCATCGAGATGGAAGGTCCGTCAACAGTTGCCGCAGTAATCCTAGAACCCGTCCAAAACACTGGCGGAGCGCTAGTTCCCCCACCGGGATACTTCGCTCGCGTCAGAGAGATCTGCGATCACTACGGTGTGCTGCTCATCTCAGACGAGGTCATCTGCGCCTTTGGCCGACTCGGCCACTGGTTTGGTTCCCAGCGATACGAGTACCAGCCCGACATCATTACCTTTGCCAAGGGTGTCACCTCGGGTTACTCCCCACTTGGCGGGATGATGATCAGCGAAGCACTCGCGGAACCGTTCCTAGGAGAGGACGACATGTTCTTGCACGGTCTGACCTTTGCGGGCCACCCGGTGTCTGCCGCCGTTGCGCTTTGCAATATCGAGATCATGAAGCGTGAACACTTGCTGCAGAACGTGTTAGAGAACGAGTCGGGCCTGACTGCTCACCTGCGGCGCCTTGAGGATCTTCCCATCGTGGGAGACATTCGAGGTGAGGGCTACTTGCAGGTGGTTGAACTAGTGCGAGACCCCGTCACCCTAGAGACCTTCTCGCCCGAGGAATGCAAGTGGTTGCTAAAGGGCCTCATTTCGCAGCGCCTCTTCGAAGAGGGCCTCATGTGTAGAACAGATGACCGAGCAGAACCGTTGATTGTCTTATCGCCGCCGCTCATTGCTGGTGAGGCCGAATTTGCCCTCATTGAATCTGTGCTTCGCAAGGTCCTCACTGAAGCCTGGGACGCTCTGCAAGCACGCTAGGACTCGTTGTCGTCCTGGACCTGCTCTGGCGACGGGTCATACTGCTGAAGCAGGCGCTTGAGTTGCGCCTCAATTCCGTCGAGTCGGCCATGTAGCCCAGCAAGATCTTGCTGGGGGGCACTCGCTCCTACATCTGAACTGTCGGGTTCAAGGGTTTCGATACGCGACCCCTTGGTTCGGTCCTCTACTTGCTGACTAAAACTCCATGAGACCTGAGCCGTAATAACAGCGAGTGTCAAAATGCCAGTAGCCATAATGCAGCCTGCAGCGATCTGCCCAGCGGGAGTCACGGGATACAGATCCCCGTAGCCCACGGTGGTGACGGTAACGATTCCCCACCATGCTGCGTCACCCAGACTGGTGATGTTTGCGCCCGGTGCTCGCCGCTCATAGAAGTACACGATGAGCATGCCATTCATCAGCAACACCAAGTCTGCGGCAAGGAACTTTGCTAGATGCCCTCGCCGAAACAGCGAGGTAACAAGGCGAACGCTGAAAAGCACACGAACCGGCGGAAAGATAACCGCGAGCAGTCCAATGGGGTGAGCCCAGACATACGTCCAAGGCTGTGGTGCCATCCGCGCCCGGCGAAACATGTCAATAGCGAACACCAGCGATACCAGAAACTTGGTGATAAACGAGGCCGCAAATGCCGTCGTTCCCGTACCGAAGCTGCGGAAGGGAATGACCACAACCCACAAGGTGAGCAATGCAAAAAGATCAAGGGTCGATTCAGTCCTGAGAAGGTAGGCCTCGAGTTCGGGCGTGGTGTTTTGCGCTATCGGGAGGTGTGGTTTGCTCACTTGCCTATGTTCCTTCGCTAGCGGACTGCCGAGGTGGACCCTATTACTGCTAGTTCAGTCTTCGCGACTTGGATGCTGTGCCCCGCTCACAGGTAGCTATGCCGCTGCAGCCAGCGAAGCGCAACCCATCCCCAGATTGGCGGCAGGTAGAATGTTACAAGTCGGAACAGCAGCGCTGTACCGGCTGCTGTGGTGGTATCAACCCCGGCAGCGACTAACCCGGTCATGAGTGCAGCTTCCATGACGCCGATACCCCCGGGAACTGGCATGAGACCGCCAAAGAGCGCGGCCGCCACGTAAACGACTAGCAGAGTCGCCAAGTTGAGACTGTCGCCGAAGGCCCTCAGACAGATTCCAAGTGTGAGCGCAAAGAGCAGTTGATTGCCAAGGTTTCCGCCGAAGATCTGCAACAAGTTAGAGAGCGAGCGAAGGGAGCGAAGTGTTTGTTTCGCTTCGGCCACCATGGGAAGCACCCTGCTCAGGACACGGTTGCGGATAGCGGGAAGCGCCGCAGCGAGCAGCGCTAATAGAACCGCTAGCACTCCAGCAACAATCAAAAACAAGGTCAGGTCTTTTGAGCCCCCGGCCGTAGGGAGATTCCAAGTCAGGTCCACTCGCCCAAGTCCAAAAATTAGGGTGAGTAGAAGCAACGAAATCTGCACAAGAAATCCGCTAAACCCATCAATTGCAGCTATCGACACCGCCGAAGCTGCAGGAATTCCCTGCCGCTGAAAGAAGCGGATGTCTAGTGCCAAGCGGCCCGCAGTAGATGGAACTGCAAGAGCCATAAAGCCAATTGATATCTGAAGTAGAGCCACGGGGCCATAAGCAATCGGGCGTGGGCATGCTCCGCGGGTGGCAACAGCTTGAGTGAAGAACGGGGTTTGTCCCACCACTAATGCTGCAAGGGCAAGAGCGACAGAAGCTGACTTCAGCGCCGCCACGAGCTCCGCAATGCTGACCTCGCCTAGAGACACGATGAGGGCACCAGCCACAAGCAAGAGCAATGCCAGCATCACTAGGGACTGCAAAGAGACGCGCCTGAGCTGGGCAACCTCTGGAACCTCAATCCCAACTACAGCAGCTAAAGCGGAGCGCACTGCCTCTATTCCAAGACCCGAGGCTTTGAGGTCTTCTCGAAGGGAGCGACCAAGTGCAGGCGGTTGTAGATAGGCCAAGAGGCTTTCAACCTCATCTGAATCGACCTGCTCACTTGCAATGATTGCGGCGCGCTCAATACCCACTAGAAGCGAGGTGACCACCATGGTCTGGGCTAGGTCAGTCAGTTGCTGATCGCGAGAGGCCGTATTGGTAACCGTGGACAGGTCAGTCAGGAGCACCTCGTCTCCTATCTGAGCGAAGCTGTCGAGATCTAGCGCACCGTGAGCCAAATCGCTGCAGTGAAGGGAACGAACAAGCTGCCAAATCTTTTCGATAGGCCACGCTTGTTCAAGAGGACCGTTCTCTCCTGACTCAAGGGGCCTACCTCGCTGAGCAACTGCAAGTAACGCATCACCAGAGTCGGTAACCCCTGCAACAAGTACCTGTGGAACGGCAATCCCGCGACTCGCCGCCAGCATGGTGACAAACCCCTCATGTTCAACTTGTTGTTCACGCGTCATTGCAGGCCGCGCATCGCCTCGGTACCAGATTGCCCGCCAGAGACGGCTGACAAGCTGTGTGTCTCTGGCATCTCGGCCGTAAACCTTAATGTGAACCTTCCCAACCTTTGGGTTCACCCCATCTGCTACGAACACGCCGCTGCGCTGACGAGGTGCAACTACTAGGTCATGTACTTCTAGGCCGAGTTGCTCAAGGGCTACTCGAACTCCCAGCAGATTGGGGCCTCCCATAGAGGAGCCAAGCAGCAGGTGCACTACTGCGGCGGCGGCTATTCCGAGCAAGAAGCTCAGTGCTCCACCAAACGGCGTTGAGGATGACAACAGCACCACTGACAGGGTGCCTAAGAGCATTGCCCAGCGGCCAAAATGCCGAAAAGGTAACGACAAGTGCGGTGAGGCTGCCGAAGAAACAGCGATGGCGCTCACCAACGAAATCAGAGGGACCGAGCCTGCTGAGCCACCCGAAGCAGCTTGCGAAAACGATGGCCACACACCGTTTATCTGTCGCGAGAACAGCAGTGATAGCCCAACTGCTGCAAGGAGCGAACCCGCTATATCTACAAGCACTTCGACTCGCCGGCGTACCACCGAGGCAACAAGTATGACCAACAACCACAGCAACAACGAGGCAACACCAAAACGCCAGAGCACATCCAAAAAGCTCGGTATTGCATCAATCAGATCTACCAAAGCTTGCTCGAAACCCGAGGTAGGAACCGAGACTTCAGCCAGTAATGCTGCTGGAAACAAGCTGAGGATGAGCGTGATCACCTCGGAGACTGACCGCAGTCTTGCTCCACTACTACGGGCTGCAAAAAAGGTCAGACCATCCGAGAGCGGCTTCCAGATTGGCTGCGTAACGCGATCAGACACGATGTCCATTCAACAGCGAACTCTGCTCAACCGCGGGTGATGCTCACTTTTTGCGCACCCGCAGGCCAATCAAATCGAACTCGCCGCTTCTGCTGGGCACTCGGCGCTGTCAGATCAGGGGTACGAGTATTGACAGTTCGGTACTCGACGCTTGCATGCGATGGGGTGCACTCGACTAGCCCAAAGCCACGTCGGCGAAAATCGGCGTAACGGAACCCCGGCCGCAGCGTGGCTACCCCTGCCTCAAGCACGGGAGCAAAGTCACCTGCGTAATCAATGCCTCTTGAACTAATCGAACCGCAGACAAACTCCTGAGCCACTACCGGGCTATAGGGCTCATCAAAATCTCTTAGAACCGGTGACTGCCAGAAGGAATGAATATCTCCGGTAAGGAAACCTAGATTGGTTATTCCGTCAGCAGACACTCGCTGAGTGAGCTGATCTCGCTCCCAGGAGTACCCGCTCCAGTCGTCGAAATTGCCGTAAATGCCTGCGTGTTTGGGAAGATCTGGGCGTAACGCTCGAAGTGCTGGTTCGTCGAGATCCACAAGGCGCGTGGGTGTGATCATCACCTGATTTGCTACCAGTTTCCAGGTAACGCCATTCCCCTGAGCTTGCCCAAACCCATCAAGAAGCCAGTCTCTTTGGGCTTCACCCAGAATCGACCGCCCAGCATCGTGAACCTGTCGAAGCGGCAGATCTGCAGAGCTTCCCACAGAGAGCCTCTCACCATTGGGGCCAGTAATGTGCGGATCGCGATACTGCCTAGTGTCAAGCAAAGATAGGTCCAACAGGTTGCCCCAGCGAGCACGCCGGTAGATTTGGTCTGCGTCGATTCGCCACACTGGCTGATACTCGAACCAAGCTTGGTAGGCAGCGGCTGCGCGCTGCGGGAAGCGTAACAAGCTTACGCGGTCGTAGTCGTTGAAGAACTCGTGGTCATCCCATACTGGAGCAAAGGGGTGAGCCGCGTGAGCTGCGCGCAATTCTGGGTCTGACTTATACATCTTGTATTTGGCGCGATATGAGGGTAAGTCCGTGGCCTCGACGCTTGCATCAAATCGCACATCAAGCGGACTAGGGCTTCCTTCGTACTCATAGATGTAATCACCTAGGAACACCACTGCATCAAGTTCTTCAGATGCGATTGCGCGCCATGCTGGGTAGTAGCCAGCCGAAAAATTCTGACAACTCGCTACTGCAAGGCGAACGGAATCCGGAGTCGAGCCTGCCGCGGGGAGCGTTTTGGTTCGGCCGATGGGACTTGTGAGGCCAGCAACGGTGAAGCGGTACCAAAGCCGTTGCCCCGGGGTCAGTCCCTGTGCGAGCACTTTGATACATCCGTCGTTCTGTGCAGAGCCGACACCGGTTCCAGACTGGACAATCTGAGAGAAAGCAGCGTCCGTTGCGACCTGCCAAGCAACCTCGACACCACTACCAGTTGCAGCGGGGGCAAATCGAGTCCAAAGAACAACCGCTGTGTCGCTGTGAACCCCCGAGGCAACTCCGCAGCTAAAGGGACCCAGATCAACATCTTCGGGTGACGGCAGCTTCGTCGAAGTAGGTGCACAGCCCACCAGCGAAGTGGCTGCAACTCCACCAAGAGCTAGAACTCCACCCCGCAGCAGATCCCGCCTATCCATGTTTCCACCCCTCTATCAAGTCGCTCACAAGCCCACCTCTGCCCGAAAAACACCGGCATGAACTGCAGCAGCGAGACGGTGCAGTGTTCAGAGTAAACGAACTGAGGCAAAAAGGGAACGGCGTGGGCTTATTGAGACACGGGCACAACAGGTGTGTCAACCAAGCGAAGGGCTTCTGTTGCAGGCAGCGCCCGAGCGAACAGGTACCCCTGAGCCAAGTCGTATCCAAGCGCAAGAAGGGCATCTGCCTGGATGGTGGTCTCAACACCCTCTGCCACCGCAGTAATCCCAAGAGTGGTAGCTACTTGCAAAGCAGCCGCAGCAACGCTGCGCCTAGATGTGGTTGCCGTAAGAGATTCCACGAAAATCCGGTCCACCTTCAACACGTCCACCGGGAACCGCAGAAGGTGCGACAGGGATGAATAGCCCGTTCCAAAATCATCCACTGCGAGCGAGACACCAAGGTCGTGCACCTCTGTCAGTCTCCGCACCGCAACATCAGGGTCGACAGTTAGCGCTCCCTCGGTGAGTTCTATAGTGAGCCAAGAGGGGTCAATTCCTGTCTCGAGAAGCACAGAGGCAATGCGTGTGCTCAGGTCTGGAGCAGCAAGTTCTTGCGTTGAGAGGTTGACCGAAACCCAAGCTGGCTCACGATCAAGCCGATGCTCATTGAACTCGGCAATAAACCGGCAAGACTTTCGCAGCATCTCATGATCGATTTGCGTTATCAATCCCGTTTGCTCAGCTACCTCTATGAACTCTGCTGCGGAGCGGTTCTGGCCCGAACGATCCTTCCAACGCGCAAGAGCCTCAAACCCAGCGATTTCGTGACCGTCAAGGTGAACCACCGGCTGGAAAGCAGCCTCAATCTCCTTGCGATCAATTGCAACACGAATCTCGTTTTCAAGCTCGTGCCTGCTTCGAATGTCTTCTCGAAGGGCCTGATCAAAGCTGCGGAAGCGTCCGCGACCCTGACGCTTTGCCTCATACATTGCAACATCTGCATCATGAATCAGCTGGTCAGGCGCCCTGTTTGAACCTGGTTGGCGCACCGCTATGCCAACGCTGCCACCGATGTACCAACGCAGGTCATCAATAACAAATACCGCAGCAAGTGTCTCTAGAACTCGAACCGCTGCTCGCTCCGCAGTTTGAGGGTCGGCCGAACCCTCGCTCGAACTACACAGAGCCACAAACTCGTCTCCTGACAGCCGAAACACCTCACCTGCAGGCTGAATAGCCGAGCAGATTCTTGCTGCAGCCATCTTGAGGATGGTGTCGCCAGCGGCGTGGCCCGCAGTGTCATTGACAACCTTGAAGTGGTCAAGGTCAATAAACAGCAGCGCCAAATGCCCATCAGATGCAACACCCGACATGCGAGCTAGAAGAGCATTGCGATTGGGAAGTCCGGTGAGGGGATCTTCTAGGGCCAACCGCGAAAGCTCCGCTTGGGCTCCCTCAGCCTCCCGACGCGCGCGCTGCTCATTCGACATGACCCTCGACACCCTGACCATGAGCACAATCGCAACGGCAACTGTAGATAATGCGAAAACCCGCGGATCAACGCCACCAAGAATAGTGATCGAGGCCACAGCAGTGAGAGAAGGGATTACTACTGCTGCGCCAAGAAGCAAGAACCTGCTGCTCCCCGTCTGTGCGGGGGGTTGCAGTTCTGCGATCCGAGGTGCTGAGGGTTGAAGCGCAGTGAAACCGAGCAGCACGTATGCCAATGAGAATCCTAGATCGGTGCCATCTAGCAAAGCCCCGGTACCAGTTCCGTGAAGCGATACCGCATAGAGCATGTCTGTCACCAGAAAAACGAAAAAGTACGCAAAGAGGCCCAAGATGGCTCGACTTCGATGGGCAGTTCCAAGAAGTAGGCCAGCCAACGCCCCGAGCAACAGCAGATCCAAAAACGGGTATGCAACAAGCAGCAACTTCTGCATGAGGCTATCTACCTGGGCAAGGCCACCTGGAGCAACAACTACTGCTTGCCATGCAAACAACCCCAGCCCCGCAACCACTGCTAGCCCGTCAAGAATCTGTTCGGAACCATTCAGCGGGTCCCGGGCCCGTGCCAGCACAATCACAGCAGCGAGGAGGAGCGGATAACAGAGCAGGTACACCAGATCGATAACCGAACCAAAGGGAGAAAGGCCAAACGCTTCCGCAGCGCTCCAAGCAATATCCGCAATCACATTGCACGCAGCAGAAAGTGCAATCAGTCTCCACACCAGCGCCGCAGACCCAACAGAGCGTTGGGATGCATTGATACACATGAGCATCGCGGCAATAGCGAGCAAATTAAAAGGAAGATCTAACGTGTCAAAGGCCCGAATCCCGGTCGAACCAAAGAATGCCTGAAACCCAGCTACGGAAAGCGCAAAGCCAGAGATGAGGCCGAAAACCAGATGGGTAGACCTTGACGAACTCTCCACATCCGCATACTAGGTCGGCAGCGCACTGAGAAGTTGAACGAATACCCGATTTCTGCGGTCCGCTGACAGGTCAGTTGAGAAGAACTGCACCGTCTTGCTGCTGCGCGCTCGCCCGATCAGGGAGCACAAGCGCAAGGGGTTGTTTGCCAAGCAGGTGCATCCAGAATTGGTAGGAGTACCCCACTAGCAGCGCTGTGATGAGCGTTCCGATTCCGGCCTGTGACCCGAGCAGCAAACCCAGCAGGAGCAACGTTGCCTCCATCCCTAGGCGAATATGGCCAAGCGGCGCTCCAAGTTTGCCTGCCAACCCTCGCATCAGACCGTCCATTCCTCCGACCCCAAATTGGGCTTGGGTAATCAGTGCCCCGCCAAGCATCATGACAACGGTTCCGAAAACACAGGCAGAGATCTGAAGTTCGGTTCCCTTCAGACTTGGAATGAGCGGCATCGCTAAGTCGATAATTACCCCGCCGAGGACCGGGGCCAGCACGGTGCCAATACCGACACCGCCGCGCACAAGTGCGCTAAGAGCAACGAGCAGCAACCCCAAGACCATTGCCGAAACGCCAGGAGACATTCCTAGTTGCTTCTCGAGCGCAACTTGCACCAGAAACAGAGGTCCTAAGCCAATATCGGCGCGAACTGTCAGGCAGTACGCAGTGCAAGAGATGAGCAGACCGAGGAGAAAAACTCCAGCCCGCGTGAAAGCTCGGTTCATGAAAAAGTCCAAGGAGTTTGCTAGTTGAGCAAGAACTCAAACCGGCGTATGTGGTCAAGAAACAAGGCTTCAAACACAAGGGTTTGTCGGCCAATACATGGAAATAAGTTTGAGAAATTAGCAGTCGCCCAACTCCGAGTCAGGTGGATTCAGGGTGACTTTTGTCATGAAAAAGCGCACGTTCTGCTTGTGTTCATTTGTATTTCAGTCAATACTCACTCGGTGGGTCGAATGGGGCTCGCATTGGCGAAATGGGAGCGTTCATGAGGCAGACAAGCACTATGCGGGTACGTGGCGTTTTGGGGGCGACACTTGCCGCCGGAACATTGGTGCTTGGAGCCTGCGTGGCACCCCCGAAGCCGCCAACTCCTACCACTACAACTACTGTTGCTCCCACCACCACAGTTGCACCAACAACCACCGTGGCGCCCACAACCACTGTCGCACCAACAACCACCGTGGCACCGACAACAACAACGACTACCACGACAACAACAACAACTACTACAACGACAATTCCGCCCACCACCACAACCACAACGACTGCTCCACCGGCGGCGGTTCGTACAGCGGTAGCAATGACATGTCAGGGCACGGCTGTTGGGCAGTCAAGCACCAGCGCTCTGAGCAGCGGAGTCACCACACTGGTACCTGGTTCGGTTACGCCGGGCGGCGCATTCGCGATGAAACTCACTGCTGACCCAGTGGTTGTTCCAACCAGTGGTGGCGGTTACGCCATCAGCTACCTGAAGTCACTAACCGTCAAGTTTGCGATTCCCGCCGGCTCGACCTTTGTCTCTGCCTCGTACTCTGGCGGTAGCGCGTTGGGTTCTGGCGCAGTGACCGTGACCGCCTCGGGCAGCATCGTCACCCTGTCAGTCCCAGGAAACCTTGCAGGGGGCAGCACTGCAGTCCTACCCGAGGTCACCATCAACTTGCAGGCCACTGGCGCATCTGGAACCTCACTCAATGCTCAGCTGTTTGGGTCGAGCTACTCCAGCTTCAGCATCGGCTTTACGGCACGTGTAACCGGGGTTCCGCTCTTCGGCAGCGTTGACGCAGTCACCAAGTGCTACGCACCCACCAACCCAATTCTGGGAACCACAGTCATCTCCTAAGCAGTCCGCCGCCCAGCGGTTGAGCTGCACTCAGGTCAAACAAAGAACTCCCCTGGCTCTTGGCCAGGGGAGTTCTTCTTTCTACGATCTGTTCGCTGAGCGCCGGGACCTCGGTCCAAGTACTCAGAACGCTATTCAGCGTGTGCTGCCGCTCGGTCCTTAGCTACCTCGTCAAGTAGTTCGTACTCTTCCCCAGTGTCGGCCCAGTCCTCAAATTGGGTCACGCCGAGGGTATCGAACCTCTTGCGAAGCCAACCGTCGTTGGCATCAAGCAAACCCAATTTCTTGCAGTTTGGAACAATCTTGGAGAACAACAGTTGCTGGAACGGATCTTGGTTCTTTAGCTCTGGATCATCCTGTTTAAACAAAGAGATTGCTTCACGAACAGGAATTCCCATGTTCTCCCAGACCTCTTGCTGCAAGAAGCGGTCTCTCATTCTGACTGCGGCTTCAAAGGCGAACTCTTGACGTTCCAACAGTTCAGCCGAATTCAACTCGGTGTAGTACTCCTGCAAGCTCAACACACCAAAAGCAACGTGGCGGGCCTCATCACTCATGACGTACCGCAACAGTTGCTTGAGTAGCGGGTCTGGCGTGACCTGATAGGCCAAACCGAATGCGGCCAAGGCTAGGCCCTCGATCATGATCTGCATGCCTAGGTACGTCATGTCCCAGCGACTGTCACTGATGATGTCGTCGAGTAATGCCCGCAGGTGATGATTGACGGGGTAATGACCTGAGCACTTCGTGTCTAGGTACTTGGCAAAGACTTCAACATGGCGGGCCTCATCCATGACTTGGGTCGAGGCGTAGTACTTCGCGTCTATCCAAGGAACCGTCTCGACAATCTTGGCAGTACACACCAGCGCCCCCTGCTCGCCGTGCATGAACTGACTCAGGCTCCAGTTCTGAGACTCAACGGCTAGCTTCACCCACTCCTCGTCGCCCCAGCTTGCAAACGAGGTGCGGCTGAGGTCTATTCCCAGTTCTGCAATAAGCGCAGTGTTCATGGTCATGGGCGACTCGCGGGCGATTCGCTCTTGGTCAACCTCAATCGACCAATCAAGATCGGTCTCGCCGTTCCACATCGAGTGCTTGGCCTTTTCGTACAACTTGTTCAGCCCGGTGCGCTCACCCTTTTCGTAGTTCCAGGTAAAGATCGCGTCAGCGTTATCAGTAACAGCATGAATGGTTTCGTCGATATCAGTGTTTGTCATCGCCAGTATCGAATCAAGGTCATTCACGCCATCTCGATCGAGGATCTCGGCATCAGTGCGACTCATAAGGTTCCCCCTGCAGAAGTAGTTACTTCCATAACTTACAGCGCAGAACTGACTTGGAGCATGGCGCCCGCTGATTCGCATGCGTGAAAACGATCACAAAATGGTCTTTTTACCCGTTGACGCTAACGATTTAGATGTCCAACCTAGGGGGTATGAGGAGAGAGGTTGCGATCGGGGTACCGAGCTTGGCGCTCGCGACAGCCGGCGGGCTGTGGGTTCAAGCGTTGCATTCAGCAAACGCCGCCCTACCTCGATTTGCGGATCTTTGTGCAAGCGGTAATTACGGCGACCCTTCCGGGGAAGCCGTACGAATCACCATCCTTGGAGATAGCTCCCTGACAGGGCCTGGCCTAGAACAGGGTTCCGATATTTGGGTTGCTCAACTCGTGAACCGGTTGCCTTGGAGTGTGGACCTGCGCAGCCAGGCCAAGGGTGGATCGCGAGTTCGCGATGTCTTGTTGCACCAAGCAGCCGAAGCGGCTCTCACTCAGCCCGATCTATTCATCCTTGCAATCGGATCGAATGATGCATTACATGCCACCTCGACACGGCAGTTCCGCAGAGACCTTGAAGCTGTGCTCAATCTGCTTGGCCACGTTGCACCGGTGATGAGTTTGGGCGTGGGCGACTTGTCTGTCATTCCGCGACTACCAAAAAGCCTGAGGTCTCTTGCCGCGTATCGAAGTGCAACCATCGACCAGATTCACTCCGAAGTTGCAGACGGGGTGAGTCAGGTGACTCGGGTTCCGGTACGGGAACTCTCTGATGCCATGTTCAGGTCACCGACAACCGACCTTTTCGCTGAAGATCGCTTTCATCCAAACCGACTGGGCCACACCGCTTGGGCTGACATGTTCGAACCATTCCTGCGAGAAGCTCTACAAGATTCGCTTGGCACTCCTACACGAATGGCTCGGTCGTTGACTGCTTCTGCTACAGCGTAAAGCTCAGGTTGCTTGCCAGCTGCAGGGCAAGTTCTTGATCGCCTGCTAGTAGGACCTGCTCTGCGATGACCTCGCTTGGTTCACAGCGGCCGCCGGTGAGTCGAAAGAACACCATGACAGGCATCGACACTTCAACCGAGGCTGCGGTTGACAGGTTGTCCACCACACGGGCACGGTCGGTCACTTCAACTAGGTAGGTGCGCTGCACCTCGCCAGTCAGATCGATGCGGATTCTTGACCCTTCTGGCAAACCCGCTTTCCGCCCAACGATGTACCCCAAGGATGGTTCGATCTCTAACAGTGCTGAACCTATAGCCGCTGGATCTGCTCGATCCTCAAGGCCAAGCGCCTGACGAATATCGTGTTCGTGCATAAAAGTGTCGTAGTGGCGAATGCGCATAAAGCGGCCGTAGGTCTCATCGGC
>JBIKPA010000131.1:0-7841 GCA_044357715.1 Microthrixaceae bacterium | reverse complement strand
GCGGGAGTCGCCCCCAGCTAGGTAGTTCCTGGCGAACTACCAAAAAGATCGGCCAATGAGCTAGGTAGATTCCATAGGAACGAAGACCAAGCCAACGCAGCCAACCCACAGAGAAAGCTGCACGCAGCGGGGAGCGTGGCAACGCAAGAGATGCAATCACAACGCAGCTCATAGTCGCATAGAGGGCAAACCCGCCCTTGTACAACCAGTCGGTGGCTTGTGGAAGTGTCCACCACCAGTAGACCTGCACAGCCAAGCAGGCTGACCCCAGCAGAGCCAGACCCACTCGCCATTTCGGAACTAGTGCAAGTTTGCGACGCACAGATAGCCGGGAGAGCAGCACTGCAAGAACTGCGCCGAGCAGCAACTCTGCGGCACGGGTATCTGTTCCAAAATAGATCCGATCCTTCGACATCGTAAAGATCCACGGGAGCGCTGCAGAGCACAATGCTAAGGCGGCAAGAGAAAGGCCGAGCACCTGGAAACGCGCCCTACTTACCCGCCATAGACCCACTAACAAGAGCGGGAAGAACAAGTAGAACTGTTCCTCAATGGCCAGACTCCAGAAATGAAGAACTGGAGATGGCGCAACAAACAAATCACCATACGATGCGCCTTCACGAATGAAATGCCAGTTCGCAACGTCAAACAATGAGGACAAAATGTCGCCGGGCATGTTTGCGCGTTGATCGGCAGTCGCTACTAGCCAAGCAAACAGGGTCGCGACAAGTCCCAACGTAACTAGAGAAGCCGGCAGCAGCCTTCGGAATCGCCGGCCCCAAAACTGTCGAAGTGCAACGGTGCCGTTCCTTGCCGACTCGTTGATTAAGAGCGTCGTGATAAGGAATCCAGACAGGGTAAAGAAGGTAGAGACTCCGAGGAACCCACCAATCATTACGTTGAATTCGGCGTGGTAGAGCACTACAGAGGCCACTGCCAAACCGCGTAGGCCATCAAGTGCCGGAACGGGAGGCAGGCGCGGCCCATCGGCGCCGGCCATCAAAACGAAATCTCGGGTGTCTGATCTAGTTGAATGCATAAGGTTGAGATCTGCGGTGCAGAACCCTCTACTTTCGCGCATACAAGGCTGCAGGCCAATGCTGAGCGAATCTGAGCAGCAAGGTTTCTTTTCAGAAGTTGGATCTGCCCTGAACTTCCTCCTACGGTTCGGTCATGACTGACACGCCAACGCCAACCTCGCAGCCGGAGAACACATCAGATTCTGTGACCTATGTGTTGAGCGAGCGGATCGCAAACATCTCTGTGGATGATGGCAAAGCCAACGCATTGAACCATGACACGCTCGGTGGAATTGAACTGGCGCTAGACAGGGCCGAGACCGACGGCGCACTTGCGGTAGTTATTGCTGGTCGGGAGGGCAAGTTCTCTGCAGGATTCGATTTAGGGATTATGACTAGTGGCCCGGAACAAGCCAGAGAGTTGCTTGGTCGGGGCGCCGAGCTTGGGATTCGAATCTTCGAGTTTTCTCGACCAGTGGTGCTAGCAGTCACTGGCCACGCTTTGGCAATGGGCGGGATTTTGCTTTGCTGTGCCGACGTCCGTATTGGCGCTCAAGGGCCATTCAAACTGGGTCTCAATGAGGTTCGTATCGGCATGCCCGTACCCGCATTTGCAGCAGAGGTATGTCGTGACCGACTCTCGCCAAGGTTCTTTACTCAGGCTATTCAGCTTGCACATCTGCACTCACCTGATGATGCGCTGCAGGCTGGGTTCTTGGATGAGGTGGTTGCGCCCGAACAGGTTGTGGCTCGGGCAACCCAGGTAGCCACTGAGCTAGGTGCGGCCTTGCACGCTGGTCCGTTCCGAATGACTCGCAGCACTTTGCGAGGCGCTCTTGCCCAGCAGCTACGAGACAACCTTGCAGAGGACCTTCTCGTTTTTTCGGTGGATCAGTAGATCGCCACTCAGCAACCCATCCGAGGCTTGAGGCTTAGTAGCCCAGCTCAGAACTTGGAAGAGAGGTACATGCTTGGTCCTTGCAGACGTTGATGACCTTTCCCTTGGGTTGAAAGAAAGCCAATTTCTGTTGCATCACTGCAGGCTGACGTCGAGGATCCTCATGCGGGTCTGCGCACAGAGCAGAATCGGCGTTACCGGCATTCTCGCCGCTGCACTCTGCAATCCACCGCTCGCTCATGATGGGAGTGATGTTTCCGCTAGGCGGTGCCATCGTTCCTGAATCCCAAACGATAAGGGCTGAGCCCTCATAGGGGAACTTGCGAATACCAGGAAGGTTCCAGAACCAGAATGGCTGAATTCCGAGTGGGGCCGAGGTTGCAGACAACGTCGGTTTGTAGATCGGCATCCTCAAGGTTCGAGCAATGTTCTGAGCAGTGATCGGTGCTACCTGATGATCGCCGAAAGCAACATCGAGTATTACTGTGTGAGCTGGCGTGCGCTCATAAGCACGATCAGTCAAATGTTGTACATAGCCGCTGGTCTCACCGCGATCCCAGAGCATCTGAATCAGACCAAAGACCAGCTGCTGATCCAAAGCATTGGGGTAAGAAGCACGCAGAATCAAAGCGAACTGGTCAAAGTCAACACTGCGCTGAAGCAGGGTTGAGTAGTTCATGCCCGTCACCCCGAGCACAGCATTGGTCCAATCTTGGGCAACGGCTGTTACTGCTCCGCCCATGATGCCACCCTCACTGTTGCCATCGAAGTAGGCGGACTCAGTGTTAATCATGTTCGCGCCCGAGGTTGTTTGGAACTCGGGTGCGTTGCCAAGGCCGTTAAGGTGAATCATGAGTCTGCCCAGATACAACGTATTGAGCATGCTCTGCTGAAGTCGGTCCGGAATCGACGGGAACAAGCTGATATCGCTCAATGCCTGTGATGCAAAACCAACGTCTTCGGCCGCAAGACCAATCCAACTTGTTGCGCAGTAAAGCGAATTGTTGGTGGCTGCTGTTCTCTGCACTTGAGTCGATGCAGCCTCATCTGACGAACCGAGAAGACCGTGACCGTAAACCACAGGCACAGCCTCACCATTTTGGACTGCAGCCGAAGGCACTGCGCAGGTAAATTCTGCCGTGTAGGAACCCGTCGAGACCGGATCACCGTTGGCGGGGCTATAGGTCATCCGACTGCCCGGAGCTCCGCCGTTGTCTAGATACAGCGGAACCTCAAAGGTGCCAGTCACAATCTTGTCGATGCCGTCTTGCAGTCCGGTCGTGCGTGTTCCCGTCACGGCAAAGGTGGGTGACTGGCCGTTGAGTTTGCCAAAAGCATCGTCTCGCATGGACAGCATGCGACCAGCGAGAGTGTTGGCAGATGCAACCGTGAAGTACCAAGTCAGATAGAGGTCAGCTCGGTTGATTCCAACAGCGGCTTCCTCGGCGAAGATCGCCTCAAACGCATTGCGGCGTTCCTCGATGACTGGATTTGTTGTGGGGTTGTTGTCTCGCAGCACGCGGAACCCGATCGGGGCGGGCAGCGTCTGACCATCAGATCCCTTGATATTGCGAAGGGCTACGGCAAATCGGTGAGTCTCGATGAGCGAGGTAGCCGGACGCAGAATGAGAGCACGGTCGATATCTTCCTCAGCCCGCTGATCCATCTCTGCCCAATGCGGAACAAGCTGACCACTATCAAGATCCACAATCACCGTCGCCGATTCGGCAGTTGTTGAGAATCCGATATTGGTTTCTGAAGGTAACGCAGTCTTGGATGGGTCAAGTCCTGGGATGTGAACCAGAATCGGGGTGGATGGACTGAACCCATCATTGAGGTTCCACTCAGTTGGGTTAAAGCTCTGGCCATCTTCGTTCTCAAGGAGACCCTCGGGGATACTGACGCGCCTTCCCGTTCCAGTGGTGACGTCGGCAACCGTGTAGGCATCGCTCGGGAATGGCAACAAGCAGGAACGTGTGGTGAGCACCTCGCACCCGGGTGGGGTTTGTTCAAGTGAAGCCTGCAACTCTGCATCGCCTTCGGGGTCAAGGCCGATGGGTTCGGGAGCGTCACCAGAAGCAGAACTCAAGGGGACCTCTGCTGCGGGTGGGTTTCCCTTAGCGATATCTCCGGTAAAGGCTGGTTTGGCAGCCTCTTGGGTACTGCATCCGAACGCCACAAGGGCAGTTAGTACTAACAGCGTGGGCAAACGAAGACTAGCGTTCACGGCATTCCTCTATCTGGGCCATTCATGACGAGTGCGACCATAGCCGGGGCAACGGCGCTGCAGGAAAACCTGAAGCAAATGATTCAGAGGAATTCATTACGAACCCCGGCTCATCTTCCACAGATTGGCCATGGTCGCGTGCCTCTCAAGCGAAGTAACAGTAGTGCCCGGTAATCCTGCTCTGGGGGTGAAGCAGCGGCGGGATCACCGGATCCACCCACTCCTCGCCAAGTAGTGAAATCAAACTGATACGCCCCGCGATACCGGCCCGAGGCACTGAGAATTGAGTAGTTTCCTCGAGATTCACAGCGGCGAATTCGGGCGAGTGTGGCTGATTCTTGTGCCGACGGGTTACCCATCAATGCAAAATTCTCGGCTGGCGGGGATAGCGGGTCTTGCGGAATTTCGGAGCCCCCTGTGGGACTTTGCCTTAGATTTTCTTGTGTTTGCTGAGCAGCAGCACTTGCGGCATCCGCTGCGGCTTGGGCTGCAGCGGCGGCAGCTTTGGCCTGCTCCTGCTGGCGTTGGGCTGCGGCGAGTTCGGCTTCGGCATCGCGTTCAAATGCTGCGGCTTGGATGGCATCAAACTGCGCAAAAACCAACTCGCTAGCGGCTGCCTCTAATTGCTCAGCTAGAGAAGCACGCACAGGAGCAGTCGTTGCTTTGAGTGCCTCGAAGCGCTTTGCAGCCTGATTCGCAGAGGAGGACTGACCGATCGAGATAGTGCTCTGCCAGGAAAGCGCTGAGGCCTTTTCCCAGCTGAGCGAGGCTCGAAAAATTGCAGACTGCCCACCATCGATGTACGCGGCCACTGCATAGTCGCGCAGACGCTGCCGAGACGTCACCAATTCGGAAGTAAGAGCGGTGTCTTGTTCGCCGAGACGAGATGACTCGGCCGTCAACTGAGCAACACTGCCTGAGAGTTGCTCTGAGCGAGCCTCGGCCTGTTCACGCAACGATGTTGCTTCAACAAGAGCTCTCTGGGCGGCACTCACTCGATCCGAGGGGGCATCGGCTGCTGACGCGCTAGGTGCAAGTTGGCACAGAACGCATACAGCCGCAACGGCCAACGCAAGACAGAGCATTGGCAGTTGCCAAGTCAACCGAGAAGATGAAGGAGGGTCTGCAATCATTATGAAACTCAATACTGCTGGTGGCTGGGGAACATGATCTCAGACCAAGGGCGAAGTGTCAGGTCGTAGTCATTTCAGCTACGGGACAGATCAATCGTCCGCAGTACTCCCACGACGACGACTCCAGATGATGAGAACTGCTGCAACTGCTAACGAGGCCCCCGCCACGGCCAGCAGAACAGCTCGATTCGCAGTGCCTTCTTCTGGCGCTGCGGCAACAGGAACCTCAGAGGCTTGCGGGGCCTTGAGAGCATTCGTTTGCGGATTCTTTTTCGGCTCAGCAGCAGGCGAGATGACTTGCTCCGCAGCAGGCTCAACAGGTTCAACAGCAGGCTCTGCTAGCTCAACTGGCTCTGCTGGCTCAACTGGATCTGCTGGCTCAACTGGCTCTGCAGCGCCAAGCGAGGCGAGCAGCTCATCAACGGGTGCTGTTTCGCCCGTTGATGCTTTTGGACGAGGGCGCTTGGGGTCGTAAGCCATCAGATCTCTCCAGTGCTAGCAACGGTTGCCGCTTGACCCCAAGGAGATCCAACGGCGGGCAATCCAACTTCTGGCGGCACAACTTCTGGCGGCACAACTTCGGGATCAAGCAGCAGTGATAGCGCTGTGAATTCTGCTGCGGCCTGAGCGGCTCCATCTCTTCCGAGTGCCCCGACCGGTTCAGACATTGCCGCCGCTTCAGTCACAGCAGCTCGCAATTTAACCGGCGGATCAAGCACCAAACCAGGGTGGGCCTCGCGCAGCACTCCGTGCCAGTGGTTGGCATCGCGAGTTCGACCCAGCCGATTTATCACGATCCCCGCCACCTCTGGCCTGCCAGTCCTTCGTTCCGCAATTCGACGAACGTTCAACAGAATCTGGTCGACTCCATCAGAGCTCCAGGCCGCTGGCTCGGCCACAATGAGAACTCGATCAGCGGCAAACAAGGCGTTGACGGTGAGCAAGCCAAGCGACGGGGCACAATCGATCAGCACGTCGTCGTAACGCTCGGCTACGCCCTCAAGCGCCACGGCCAAACGATCTTGTGCACCGATCATGTCGGTGGCAAGTTGGGGTTCACATTTAGCTAGCTGCGGAGAACTCGGGGCAATGTCTACCGGAGTGGTGAACTCAGGGTGAGACCACCCAGCTGTTCGAATCACAGCGTTGATGGAGCCGCTTGCATCGCTGAGCAACGCAGTATCGATTGCCTGGTTCACCTCGTAGACGCCAAGGCCAGTAGTTGCATTTGCTTGGGGGTCAAGGTCAACCACAAGGACTCTGCGGCCCCGAGCGGCGTAGGCCGCAGCGAGTCCGAGTGTGACGGTGGTCTTGCCGACACCACCCTTTTGGTTCACCAACGCGGTGATGCTCATGACACAAAGCTACTCAAGTAATGCCAATTCGCGAGACACACTTCATAAACTGCACCTAGCAGGCAGTAAGCGTCGCGTTTAGGCCACAATCATGGGGGTGCCAGAACTTCCAGAGGTGGAAACGATACGGAGACAACTTGATCCGCTTCTTCGTGACTGCAGCGTCACTCAGGTGTGGGCGTTTAGCTCAGCAAAATTTACTCAGGCACATGATGCACTGGGCTGGCGGCTCAACGGAGTCAATCGACGTGGCAAGTATCTGCTCATCAATCTTGTTTCCGAAGATGCCGCCCCAAACGCAAACAACGCTGCGAAACGTGAACTCGTTGTACACCTTGGCATGACAGGGCGACTCTTGGTTTCGCCGAAAGCAGCCCAGCCGGAAGCAGCCCAGCCAAACGCGGGGCAGCTGAGTAGTTGGGAGCAATCCACAAAAGCAGACTTGGCTAACGCTCAGGCGCTGCGCCATCTTCGAGCAATCTGGACCCTTGATGATGGTCGAAGCCTGTACTTCGATGACGTTCGCAGGTTTGGTCGAGTAGCTGTGGTAGCCGCTGGTGAGCACGGCTCGCTTGTAACGCTCGCTGCGCTTGGGCCGGAGCCATCAGATGATGCCTTTACTCCGGAGCATCTTCGAAGTCAGATCAACTCCAGCAAGCGCTGCATCAAGACTCAGTTGCTAGATCAAAGGGTGGTGGCCGGCTTGGGAAATATTTATGTTGATGAGGCGCTGTGGCGCGCACAAGTTCATCCGGCCGCTAGAAGAATCACCCGCTTGCAGTCTCAGAAACTGCAGCAGAGCATTCGAGAAGTCATCGCTGCAGCTATCAACAACGGTGGGACCACGCTGCGCAACTACCGTGATGCTGAAGGCGTTGCTGGCAACAATCAGCGCTACCTAGACTGCTATGGCCGTGCGGGCCAGGACTGCATTCGATGCGCAACTACCCTTCAGCGCATCGTTCTTGATGCCCGAGCAACTGTGTTTTGTCCGAACTGCCAGAAGCGGTAGCCCACTAGGATTAGGTGGCTCTGCTGGAGCAGTCCGCTCATGATGCAGTTACTCAGCTAGTGATCAGATGAGTTGCGAAACTGCTGCTAGTGTTTCAGTTTCGTTACGAAATGAAGTCGATCTACGAGGTCTGATCTCCGCTGTGAATACTTCTGTGAGTACATCTCAAGCTAACCGTCCTGTTCGCCTGCGAGCGC
>JBIKPA010000029.1:0-17213 GCA_044357715.1 Microthrixaceae bacterium | reverse complement strand
AGGCGCGGTATCGACGATCAAGGCTCTGCTGTGGTGTTGTGGTCGCCCTTCGCCACCTTTGCTCAAGTTGCCACCTTGGCTGCGAGCCGCGAGTTTCCGCTGGTCTCCTCATTTAGGCCTACCTACAACATGGCAGCAAACTTGATTGAACGTTATGACGAAGATCCGGCGATGGAAGTGCTGACGCGATCATTCGCTCAATTCCAAACCGATCGGGCAGTGGTGCTGCTCTCTGCTCGCGTTGATCGACTCGAACAAGAAATCACCGAGCTGCACTCTCATCAAGCAACGATCGCCGATTCTGTATTCGACGTGGCTGGATACGTCGCAATCACGGATTCGATCCGGCAACTCAAGCGAGATTCTCGGGGACAACGCGCCGCGGTTGAAAGGGCCTTGGCTGCGCTCAAGCCAGGTGACGTCATTGAGCGGGGTACCCGCAAAGGGAGCAAACTCTTTCTGGTGCTGTCGGTCTCTTCTCGTAAGGGTGGCGTGGTTCGCGTGCGTGGCGTGAACCCCAGTGGCAACTCTGCATCGATTGATGTTGCAACAGTGAGTGGGTCCTTGGTGCCGGTTGCGCACCTTGACCTGCCGGTTCCTTATATGCCGAAAGAAGCATCCTTTCGCAGGGAGTGCGCCTTGCTCTTGCGTCGGGTGAACCCCAAAAAACTGGCTGCTCTTTCCCAAAGAACTGCCCATGCCGGGGGATCGAAGCCAGCTTCGAGCCAGGAGGTGGATCCTTACTTCGAGGCTGTGCAGGCCCAACAAGAGCATCCCCTGCACGATCACCCAGATCGCGAGGAACTGATGAAGCAGCAGTTTGCATTGCATAATCTGCAACAGGAAAAAAAGGTGCTGCTTCAAGAGATTGAACGCCGAGGATCGGGCCTTGTGCACCGCTTTGAGGCAGTTCGTGGCGTCCTCGAGAGCACAGGGCACAGTGATGGATGGTCGCTTACGCAAGCCGGGCTGAGGCTTCGCCGGATCTACCATGAGTCCGACCTTTTAATCTCGCTGAGTCTGACTGAGGGAATCTTCGACGGTTTGGAAGATGCTGAGCTTGCAGCACTGTTGAGCTGTGTCACCTATGAGCATCGAAGCTCAGAGCCAGCCCCTGCTCCACTGTTGCCAAGTATCGAACTCCGTAAACGCTACGGCTTGCTCGTTGCGACATGGAAACGGTTGGAACGCCAAGAACGAGGTCTCAAACTTCCGCTCACTCGCGAGCCTGAGGGTGGATTTGCAGCCTCTGCATGGTCTTGGTCGACGGGGCAGCAACTTGACCATATTCTTGACGAGGATCTGAAGGGCGGCGACTTTGTGCGAAACATCCGTCAACTCATTGATCTCCTTAGGCAGATAGGTGACATCGCGCCTGATCCAACAACGGCTCGATCTGCGCGTCGGGCTGCAACTTCGCTCTCACGCGGAGTCGTGCTCGCATCGGGCGAGGTGTCATAAACGTGAGCTTTCGGCGCTCTAGGAACCATAAATGACCATCAAGAAGGGTGAGCCCTGGGGTGAACCCGGAGAGCTAGATGCTCATGGTCACGTAGTGGCTAGCGACGTTGAGCTCGCAGACCTTCTGCAGTCCTATCGAGACACTCAAGAACTGGGACCAGTTATTGGTCTCCTCGGCGGCTCCCTTCACCGCACGTTGGGTTCACCGCAAAGAGATGAGGCCGCCCTTCGCTCAGGAGAGGGTTACCTGTTCACTATTGATGTGGGCATATTGGGCTACGAGGACCCCGAAGGCGAGTCACACGAGGTGCTCTTTGTGGCGCACCTGCTCGCATTGACAGACCCCAAGATGAGGCTCTGGAAGGGCCGTAGCGTTATTGCTATGAACGCTGGCTTCGTAGGAGATCTCAATCTGGGTCCTCGCTCTCATCCAAATGATGGCCGACTAGATGTCACCGATGGACAACTGCGGGGCGGACAGAGAAAGCAAGCTCTTCGTCGCGCACCCAGTGGCGCTCATGTACCGCACCCAGAACTTTCCGAGAGCAGAGTGAGCAGCAGGTTTGAAGTCTCCGGCGAAACCCGCTTCCATTTCAGCGCCGATGGAAGACCCCAGGGAAACAGCCGCGAATTCTGGATCATGTGCCTACCCGACGCGGCAAGGATTCTTGTCTAGCCCTGCCAGGGCGCGTTGTAGGCAGACCTCGCTAGCCTAAGAGTCATGCAGGCATGGAACCTTCCTGAATCACCCGGTCAGTTTGTTTGGGGTGAGGTACCAGATCCTCAGGCAGGCCCAGGCCAAGTCAGAGTAAAAGTACGTGCTTCGGCACTGAACCACATGGACTTATGGCTCACCACGGGGCTACCCAAACCGCCTTCTTTTCCCCATGTCGCTGGAAACGACGTAGCGGGTGTGGTCGAGACGATTGGTGAGGGTGTCACTCGTTTTGCCGTTGGGGATGAGGTTGTGATCAATACGGCGCTGGTGCCCGAGTCGGCGCTAGAGAGAGGTCTTGATTCGGTACTCGACCCGAAGATGAGACTCTTGGGCGAGCACTGCTGGGGTGGTCACGGCGAGTTCTGTGTGGTGGCTGCTCACCAACTTGAGTTCAAGCCGAAGAACCGGACTTGGGCCGAGGTGGCCTCGTATCCCGTCTGCACAACAACCGCTTGGCGCCTTCTCAGACGCGCTCGACTCGCACCCGGAGAGACAGTGCTCATCACCGGCATTGGCGGCGGGGTAGCAACGGCTGCAATGCAGCTGGCGCTGCATCTTGGAGCACGTGTATTTGTTACTTCTAGAGATCCGGCCAAGCGCGCTCGTGCGCTTGAACTCGGCGCAGAAGGGGCATTCGATTCGAAAGGGCCTTACCCGATCAGCGCCGATGTGGTCGTAGATAGCATTGGCCCGGCAACTTGGGAATACTCGGTGCGAACACTGCGCCACGGTGGTCGCATGTGCGTTTGTGGGGGGACTTCAGGTCCCAAGGTCGAGTTAAATTTGCCGCGGCTGTTCTTTAAACAACTAGACATTTTGGGAGCAAGTTGTGGCAGCCAAGAAGAGTTCAGATACGTGACCTCGCTGATGGAAGAGGGACTACCTGTGGTGCTCGATGAGATCCTGCCGCTTTCTGAATTTCCTCGTGCGCTCGACCGCTTGCGTACTGCATCTCAGCTCGGCAAAGTGGTTATGGAGCACCCAGAGTGAGCGCTCAGTCGGTTCAGGCCAAGGAGCGAGCTAGCGAGTATGTCCTCAGCATCTCGGAACTTCTCGTTGACATCTCACATCAGATCTGGGAGCAGCCCGAACTTGCCTTTGAGGAGCGGCATGCACACGATTTGCTCTGTAGGACCCTGAGCGAAGTGGGCCTCGAAGCTCAACCCCATGCTTACGACCTAGAGACTGCTTTTCAGGCGAGCGCTGGCACCGAAGGCCCAGAGATTGCCGTGATTTGCGAGTACGACGCGTTACCCGGAATCGGTCATGCCTGCGGCCATAACGTGATTGCTGCGGCGGGACTCGGTGCGGGGCTAGCGGCAGCGAGTCTGGCCGCGGAGCTCGGTGGACGCGTCAGGATTCTTGGCACTCCAGCAGAAGAGGGTGGTGGCGGCAAAGTCTTTATGTTGCGCAAGGGTGCCTTTGAGGGGCTCGATGCTGCGATGATGGTCCATCCAGCGGACCACAATCTTCCGACGCTAACAACGCTTGCTGTTCATTGCCTCAAGGTGCACTACACCGGGGTTGCCTCGCATGCCGCTGCAGCACCGCACCTTGGACGTAATGCACTTGATGCGGCAGTGCTCGGATACATGAACGTAGCTGCGCTTCGTCAGCACATTCGTAGTGACGAGCGAGTTCACGGAGTCTTCCTCAACGCAGGCGAGGCCCCCAACATTGTTCCTAGGGCTGCTAGTGCTCATTGGTTTGTACGCGCCGCTACAACTCAGCAGTTAGAAGAACTAGAGGCGCGAGTTGTTGATTGCTTGGCTGCAGGAGCGCTTGCCGCTGGCTGCGTTATGGATATTGAGTGGCTGGACCCGGCGTACAGCGAGATGAGCGATAACGATCTGTTGCTCAGCAGGTACCAAAAGAACGCCGAACCTCTAGGTCGGCCATTCGCTGATCCTGAAGTTGTTGGATACGTCATGGGTAGTACCGATATGGGAAACGTCAGCCAAGTGCTTCCCACCATTCACCCACTCATAGCGGTAGCCCCTGAAGGTGTCTCTATCCACACGCCGGAGTTTGCAGCTTTTGCTCGCAATGAGGCAGGGGATCGCGCTGTGATTGATGGTGCAACCGCCCTCGCCGCAACCATTATTGATTGCTGGCTTGATCCGCTCTAGCTCGATACAGCTAAAAATCCCGCTTCTAAAGCCGTTGAAGTGGCCAGTGTGAAAGAAATCTCGGCAGATTTTGCTGTTCTGAGTTAGATATCGCCAAGGGTGTCGCTCAACGGACCTATTGTGACTAGGTGAGTTCCCTCGTACCAACGTACGTCGCTGAGCAGTTCACCGAAGAGGAGCAAGTTGTCCTCCGGCGGTACTTCTCAAATCTCGACGGCCCAGTCTTTGCTTTAGTCAATCTTCCCGAGGTGGTGAAGGGCGCACTGTTTGCGCGCTATTCCAGATCGGCCAAGTCCCTGCGACGGTTATTTGTTGACGAGTTCGTCGGTGAACTCGACACAACGGGTGATGAATCAGTGGATGCGACCATTGGCTTAGATCGAGCCGAGGCCCTCTACGACAGAATCTTCTTTGAGTATGGCGATGACAGCGTGGCTCAACTCGGTGGAGTGCATCTTGCTTGCGAGCAGGCCTCGAACTTGTTGACAAAGATTCTTGAGTGGGGACGATTGATGTCCTATCTCGAACAATCAACTCGCTACATACCCTATGACGAGCGGCTCGGTGGACGCTTTCGTTATCACCGCGACCCAGAGCTCTTGGGCTCATCCATGGGAGCTAGGTACGTCGGCGACATGGATCGCTTATTCGACACGTATGGCGAGTTGGCTCGCTCTATTCAAGATCACTTCCGGGAGCGTTACCCAAAGAGCGAGCAGGACTCAGACTTCGTCTATCGACAAGCCATCCGGGCGAAGGCCTTTGATGCAACTCGCGGTATCCTGCCTGCTGCTTCGCTTTCCAATGTTGGCATTTACGGCTCAGGGCAGGGTTTCGAGGCTCTACTGCTACGGATGCGTTCGCACCCGTTGCCAGAGGCTCGGCAGTACTCGGACCTTATGTTGACCGAGTTGCGCAAGGTCATTCCTAGTTTCTTACGTCGAGTTGACCTGCCGGATAGAGGCGGTGCTTGGTCTCAATACATGACCACTAACCGTGAGGCGATGGAGACCGTGGCCTATGAGATGTTGCCCGGCGATGAGTCCTCGGGCCTTGCAGCTCCAACGGTGACCCTTCTTGACTGGGACCCAGAGGGCGAGGTGAAGGTCATCGCCGCGATGCTGTACCCGCATACAAGCATTCCCGAGGCACAGATCCTTGATCGAGTTCGATTGATGTCAGTCGAGGACCGTCTCGCAGTGGCCCGTGCGTATGTGGGAGAGCGAACAAATCGGCGACACAAGCCAGGGAGGGCATTAGAGCGAACTGATTATCGCTTCGATGTTGTCTCTGATTACGGGGCTTTCCGCGATCTGCAGCGTCATCGGCTTATGACTGTTGAGTGGCAAGAACTTACCCCGCGGCATGGGTACACCCGTCCCGTATCAATTGATGATGCTGGCCTCACAAGTCAGTTTGATGAGGCGATGGGAATTTCCAAGGACCTCTGGACCGACCTCTCGGAGCGATTCCCGGAGCGTGCCGGGTATGCCGTGTCGTTGGCCTATCGAATTCGATATGCAATGCAGTTCAATGCGCGAGAGGCAATGCACCTTATTGAGTTGCGTACCTCGATCCAAGGTCACCCCAGCTATAGATCAGTGGGGCAGGAGATGCATCGGCTGATCGCAGAGCAGGCTGGTCATCGAACGATTGCAGAGATGATGCTGTTTGTTGATCACTCGGGCGAGCCCGAACTGGAACGTTTGCAGGCCGAGCGACAGGCAGAGTCTCGTCGGACCTCTGCTAGTTAGCAACCATGTTAGGGCTGATCTGAGTCTCTTAAAGTCAAGCAAAACCCTTACGGAATAAGGTCCTAAGTCCTTTTTTGGACTGAATGCGACACAAGAGCCTGATTGAGTGTCTAGGATGCGGCCCGACTTGAGCCGAACTTTGGCATGTATACGTGAACGGATGAGAAATCTTGGAAGATGACATTGACGGCGAAGAGGCCGAAGCCCTTGAGGAAGAAGAACTCGAGGAAGATGACCTAGAGGTCGACGAACTCGACGAGGACGAAGATGGCGATCTTGATGACCTTGTCACCGGGGATGTCATCGTGGATGACATCTCTGCTGAGGTTGTTGTCGAGGAGGAAGAGGAGGAGGATGCTCCTGCCGCTCGACGTAAGCGCCCCTCTGACGTCAACGACGATGAGGATGAGGATGTAGATCCCGATGACGTTGAGGCTGACCTTGATGCAATCCTCAAAGATCGCATCGCAGCTACTCCCGATGATGACGAGGATGAAGAAGAGATTGCTGACGCTTCTTCAGATACTGACGGTACTGAGCGGGTTGCAGCAAAGTCCGCTGAGGAGTTCACATGCGGAACTTGTTTCATGATTGTCCATCCTCGGCAGTTCGGACCTAAGGACAACTTGGTATGCCCCGAGGGTTACTCACCGTGTCCTTCTATTGCAACGGTACAGAAGCGACTCAAGAAGGCTGCGAAGAAGTAAAGGCAGGCTGTTCGCAGTTCAGACTTTCCGGTCCGGGCGAATCAGGGCATCCTTATAGCTATGGTTGACAAGATGAGGCAGGACGATTCAAGAGATGATCTGAATACAGCTTCGTCTCCGCAGGAGACTGCTGCATCGTTGATTTCGGCTGTCCCGCTTTTGGTGGGCCGGAGCATTCGGCAGGTTGAACTCGCTACTTCGTTGCTTGTCGCGCTCACATGCCATGTCGCTGCGCGCTCTAACCATGAAGTCACCGCTGACGCTCTCCTAGCTGCGGGCCCAGTTCAACCTGAGCCATTTGATGTTCTTGACGTGTTGAAGGTCGATTCATCCGATCCTTCAAGTGTCGGCGTGGTTCCTGCGCTGAAGGGGAGTAGCCCCCGCATCGAACAGGCATCTGCATCGCCAGCAGGCGAGCAGATACTCGAAGCCGACCTCGGGGTGCCCGGGTACGACAGCCTCGCTGCATCGCAGGTGGTGCCACGCCTAGCGATGTTGGCAACGGCCGACCTTCAGGCGATTCTTGCCTATGAGCAAGCACACCGCCGTCGGCAAACAATTATGAATCGTGTGTCTGAACTTCTGGATTTCAAAGTAACTGATAGTGAGTAGCCCCGGCGGTGAACCAATGAACTCCGAGCTTGCAGGACACCAGCATTCTCTTGATCCCGGCCCGAAGGTCTCTGTACGGGCGGCGGTTGCAGACGACGCGAACAGCCTGCAGTCTCTACGCGAGCTTGCCAAGGGTCATATCTCGCAGCAGCGCGGGGGAGAATTGGCCCTGCTGAGAGAGTTCGCTGCTACCGAGACCTTTGGGGGATTTGGTGCGCCGGAACTCAACGCTGAGCGCCTTGTGTGCATGGGCTACATCGATGATGTTGCAGTGGGCTATGCCTCAGCGGATATTTTGAAGCTAGAGGGTGGCTATGAGTTGTGTCGCTTGGGCGAACTCTTCGTGGAGTCAGATGCCAGGGAGATTGGGGTTGGCGAACTACTCATGAAGTTCGTTGCCCAATGGGCCGAGGAACGCGGGTGTGGCGGTATTGATGCCACTGCGATGCCAGGGGATCGAGATACCAAGAACTTCTTCGAAACCTTCGGTCTCGTTGCGAGAGCAATTACGGTGCACAAGGACCTGCGTGGGACATGAGTCATCCTTCGGTCTACGTCGCTGCACTTGTCCTGAGAGGCGATGGTTTTCTCATGCTACGAACCGGCGCAGACTGGCAACTGCCAAATGCTTCAGTTCAACTCGGAGAGACTCTTGCCGAAGCTGTAATTCGCATTCTGGCAGAACAAGCAGGTCTACAAGGCGCTATCTGCGGTCCGTTCATTGGTTGGGCGGAATCTGTTGAGGCCCTACCACCTGATACTCATCGAGTGACCATGTACTTTCAGGCGGTGACTCTTGGACATGAGACAGAACCTAGATCGGTACGTGCAGAGATCCGCTGGATCCCGGCCTGGGACGCAGCGGAACTCGGTTTAGCCGATGGGCTAGCCGAGTTCCTAAGCGAACATGGATACATCGACACTCTTGTCTAGCCTGTGACTTGTCAAGGCTCCCCTAGGCCGCACCAAACGTGTTCGTCTCACGTGGGAACCTCCATTCAAGGTCCCACGTGAGACAAATTGTGTTTGGGCTAGGGAATAAGCGAGGTCTAACGACCCTTCCACTCCGGTGGACGCTTTTCAATGAATGCGTTGAGGCCTTCGGCAAAGTCCTCGGTGCCAAACATCTTCACAATTCCATCCCCTGACAACTTCCAGCCAACGTCATCAGGCTGATCAGTAGCTTCGAGGACGATCTTGCGACTCTCGCGGACTGCCAAGGGTGCATTTGCTGTTATCTCGGCGGCAAGGGCCTTTGCAGTATCGAGTGCTTCGCCCTCCTCGCAGAGGCGATTGACCCAGCCAAACTCGTAAGCACGCTCGGCCGGAAAGTCCAATCTTCCAGTCAGTACGAGTTCCATCGCAATGTTGCGCGGTAGCTTGCGGGGGAGTCGGAACAGTCCACCTGCTGCAGCAACAAGGTTGCGCTTTACCTCGGGTACCCCAAACACAGCGGTCTTTGATGCGACGACAAGGTCTGCGGCGAGCACCAACTCGGTTCCGCCGGCCAAAGCAGGACCATCGACTGCAGCAATAATTGGCTTGGTGCGCTCACGCTGCACAAAACCGCCAAATCCGCCTTTTGCAGTTGACATACCGCCGGGATCAGTCGCCATCTGCTTGAGATCTGCACCGGCACAGAAGATGTATCCCTTCTCTGTCTTTGCGCCAGTCAGGATGCCCACCCAAACCTCGTCGTCAGCCTCGATCTGATCGATTGCTGACTCGATCCCCTGAGCGACTTCGCTACTTACTGCGTTGCGCGCCTCGGGACGATTAATGGTGATGATTCCAATGTTGCCAATTTTTTCATAGTCAACTGTCATGACGCGGAATCTAGCGCAGCAAGAGCCCTAGGCGCGCACTCGCCTGTTCGATCACTCGTCCTCAGCGCCGTCGTGGCCGAATGCCCTTAGTCCTCAACTGTGAGGTCTTCGACGATAACCGCCTCATCTACTGTGACTGTCTCCTCGACGACGAGGATTTCCTCGACGTCCACAATTACTCCGTCGATGCTCTCGACGAGCAGCACATCATCAATCACGATGGTGTCTTCCACAACGATGATGTCGTCAACAACGACGACTTCTCCATCGCTATTTTCGACCAAGACTTCCTCGACCAAAATGGTCTCTTCGACGATGATTTCCTCGCCGATAATGATCTCGTCGACAGTGACTTCGCCTGTCGCTACTGCTGATGATTCCTCTGAAGTACTCATTGCACTGTTCTCCCTGTCGTTGTTTGTGGCATCAGGACTTTGCTCTCCACTCGAAGTTGAGTTGGTTTTCGTAACCTCGGGTTTCGCTGATCCAGACTTGTTTGACCCGGATTTTGACCCTCCGGGCTTTGACCCTCCGGGCTTTGAGCCGCGAGGCCCGTTCCGTCCGCGCTTCTTGGAAGCAGCAGCGATCTCGGCGGGGTCCAGCCCAAATAACAGGACAATCTTGGGCAGGCGATCACCGACGCGACGAACTGCGTCGAGCAGAGCGGGGGAGGGCTCCTCGGGTCGGCCTGCGGGGGTAACTTGATTTCGCACTGGCGAAAACGCCAGAGCATCGAGAGCGGCGGCCCAGAGATCTTGATTGACCGTAGGGGTCAGCCCTTCCGAAACAGCCGTCACTAGACGACTTGAGAGTTCGACTGGCAAAGGAGCGCCGGCCTTGGGTGGGCGAGAGCTCAGACGAAGTGCCCGAACAAAGCGGCCACCGTCAAGATTCGCAGTGATGTCAGCAATCCAAAGGGCCTGCTCCTCTTCGATACGCCGGGTGAGGCCAGCTTGGATTTGCTCCTTGAGAGCTAAAGCCTCGGCGTCGCGTGCCACGCCATCTGCGGCAACAATCACCGAACGAAGGTCACGAAGGTCGAGCTCTTCAAGATCAGCCAAAGCAGCTTCGGCGCGATCGAGCCACTCCGCAGCACGAAGCTGCGGAAGCAAGTCCTCGGCTAGCGCAATCAGTTGCTCAGATGGAATCTCTGGCCGGTTCTCCTTCTTGGCCAAAGCATTCTGCTCGGCTATTGCTTCACGAACGGCAGGAACTCCGCCACGAATGACTTGCTCTGCGATTGGGCGGTGTTCAACTGGCAGCGTGTCAAGCACAGCAGCGCGATGGGCGCGACCCGGTCGCAAACGCTTGGGCCTTGGTCGCTCCGGTACGGCATCGGGTCTTGGGCCACGTGGTCGGTCACTGCGCGAGCGATCACCATCGGGCCGACCTCCGGCAGGACGATTTCCTCCGGCGCCATCTCGTGCGCCGTTGCGCCCACCATCTCGGCCTCCGCCTGGGCGATCTCCGCCTGGGCGATCTCCGCGTGGTCCGCGATCTCCGCGTGGTCCACGGTCGTCTCGATCGCGACGCGAGCCTCCGCGATCTCCATCTCGGGAACGTCCGGACTTCTCGACCAGAGTGCTCGTGACGAGCGGTTCATTCTGTCGCGTCCCAAGGACGGTCAACATCTCGGGCTCTTTCCTTGCAGCCTTCGGAGGAAGCACGGTCAGAATCTCGATGCCTTCTAGTTCGAACTCGGCATCAGCGCGAACGACATCTCCGACTTTGCAACCTTCAGGAAGAATTGATGAGCGCAAATCGCCTTTGGGCTGTTTGGCACCGGCAGCACGCCAAGTCCATGTTCCATCGGGGCGTTCACTTGTTAGTTCGATCTCTAGACGACGAGGCATAGTTGTCCCAACCTATCGAAGATCAACGCCAGAGGAGAACCCCCGATGAGCAAGAACATCTCAGAGAACAGATTTTTAGCCGATGAGCACTGGCAAAACAGCTCTCGAACTGTGGTGATTACAGGCGTGACTGGTCAAGTAGCAGAGATCGTGGCAACTGAACTCTCTCGGCGTCATCGTGTGATTGGAGTGGCGCGCTTCACTGATGAGTCCGCTCGGCTGCGGCTCGAGGCCTGCGGAGTTGAGTGCATCCCAACCGATCTTCTCTCAGCTGAGTTCTTAGGTATCCCGACAGGAGTAGACGCGGTTTTGAACTTTGCCGTGGTCAAATCGCAACGCTGGGATGTTGACTTGCGTGCAAATGCCCAGGCGGCCGGCCTACTGATGGCGCACACGCGCCCCAAGGCATTTCTTCACTGTTCTTCAACTGGTGTTTACGCAGCAGCAGGTAGTCGGGTGCTGAAAGAAACAGCACCTCTTGGAGACAATCATGCTGCGATCATGCCGACGTACTCAATCTCTAAGATTGCAGCGGAAGAAGTAGTGCGGACCATGTGTCGTTACCTGCAGGTTCCGACAACGATCGCTCGTTTGAATGTTCCCTATGGGGTGGGTCCGCTGGGCGAGCCGCGTGGCTGGCCGGCTTTTCATTTGGCAATGATGCAGGCGGGCATGGCAATTCCCGTTGAAGCTGATCAGCCAAACCTGTTCAACCCAATCAATCTGATCGACATCGCGGCTTCAATCCCAGCGCTCTTGGAGGCGGCGACCGTCCCTGCAACCATCGTGAATTGGGCGGGCACCGAGCAAGTCTCCCTAGAAGCCTGGTGCAGCTTTCTGGCTGACCGCTGCGGCCTCAGCGCAGAGTTTGAAGTGACCACATCAACCATCGGCGGCGTTACGGTTGACACTGAAAAAATGCAGAGCATTTGCGGTCCGAATCAGGTCACTTGGCAAGAGGGGTTTGCAGCCCTAGCTGAGGCCTACCTTCAGGGGCCAGGATCTACTCAGGGCTCCTGAGTGCATTGAGCAGTGCATTCTCGAGCACCTCGGGTAGGGCGGGGTGACACCAGATCTGCTCCTTGGCTAGACGGTCTGCTGGAATGTTGAACTGCATAGCCTGAGCAATTTGTTGCATCAGAGTTGCGGCCTGCGGCCCGAGAACATGGCACCCAAGAATGCTCCAGTCGACTGGATCGACAAGAATTTTGGCGAACCCTGTGGTGTCTTCAAGGGCCCAACCAAAGGCCACGTTCGCATACTCGCAAGAACCAATCACGTAATTCTGTCCAAGGGTCTGCAGTTCCTGTTCAGTCAGCCCAACCGAGCCAATCTGAGGGTGGGAGAAAACCGCATGAGGTACAACTCGTTGATCGATGCTGACGGGGGAGTCTGGGTTCACAAGGTTGTGACTCACTACCTTGGCCTCTTGATTTGCAAGGTGCTTAAGTTGCCATGGGTTGCGTACGTCGCCGAGCGCCCATACGCCGGGAGCATCAGTGAGGAGCGTTGAGTCCGTCAGGATGTAGCCGTTCGAGTCCAGCTGTACCCCCGCATCTTTCACATTGAGTTGCGCCCCATTCGGTGTGCGTCCTGTAGCTACTAGGAGTGCATCGCCGCAGAGAAGTGACTGCTCACCGGAACCATCCAGTACGGCGAGTTCGAACCGGTCATCAAGGTGACGGACCGAGAGCGCAGAAGTGTTGAGATGAAGCTCCACCTGCTGAGAAAAAGAACGAGTGAAGCGAGCAGAGATTTCTGAATCGGTATGGCGGAGCATCTGTGTCCCGCGATGAACGACCGAGACTCGAGAGCCAAGGGCCGAAAACACATGACCAAGTTCGGCAGCGATAAACCCTCCACCCAGAATGATCAGATGTTTGGGGAGTTCATCTATCCGCATGATGCTGTCTGATGTGTGAAACGGGGTTGCTTGAAGACCTAAGAGGTCTGGGAGGTGCGGGTGCGCACCAGCAGCGATCACAATGTTGCGGGCCGAGACGACCGTGCTGCTGCCGTCATTGAGTTCTATTTGCAGGGTTCGCTCGCCTGCAAACGTTGCATCACCTAGAAAAACCGTAACGTTGTCTTGTTGTTGTCGATAGCGAGTTCCACCATCAGCGATAGGGTCGATCCGACCAAACACCCGATCGCGTAAAGATGGCCAGTCAGCGCTCACTGCATTGATCTCTACGTTGAGTCGCTCACTAGCCTCAGCAGCTTCTCGCATACGGTCTGCAGGTAGGACGAGCATCTTTGACGGGATGCAGCCGGCATTGAGACACGTGCCACCAAAGACCGAGCGCTCTATGATTCCCACCTTCCAAGAACTGAACTGCTCGCTCAGAAGCGAATTGCCTGAACCAGTGCCGATAATCAGTAGGTCGAACTCTTGCATGCCTAAAGCGTAGGTGTTTGGCCTCTCGCGAAGAGAAACCGGCGGACCGGTTCGGTATCAGATATAGAACGCGTTACAGTTTCTACGTTCAGTCAGATGGAGGCCACTATGCAGATTGCTTATACAGAGGAACAAGAGAAGCTTCGGGATGAACTCCGGGCCTACTACGACAAGCTTTTGACCGATGAGGTGCGCGATGCACTCCATCAAGAGATGGGTTGCGGAACAGTCACGCGAGAGATCGTCAAGCAAATGGCTGGCGACGGTTGGCTCGGAATCGGCTGGCCAACTGAGTACGGCGGTCAGGGAAGAAGCCAGGTAGAGCAGTTCATCTTCTTTGATGAGTCCATGCGGTCGGGGGCACCAGTTCCGATGCTCACAATAAATACCGTTGGACCCACCATCATGCAGTACGGGAGCGAGGAGCTAAAGGCCGATTTCTTGCCACGAATTCTTGCTGGGGACCTGCATTTCTGTATCGGTTATTCCGAGAATCAAGCCGGAACTGACCTTGCTGCACTCAAGACCAAAGCTGTGCTTGACGGTGATGAGTACGTCATCAATGGCCAAAAAATGTGGACCAGTTTGGCATCTGATGCTGACTACTGCTGGCTCGCTGTTAGAACCGATCAGGATGCGCCAAAACACAAGGGCATCTCCATGATCATCGTTGATATGAAGACGCCAGGAATTACTGTAGATCCCTTGCATCTGCTCTCAAGCCATGACATCAACGCCACCTTCTTTGATGATGTTCGTGTTCCAGCGTCCAACCTCGTTGGCGGGGTGAACAACGGATGGGGCTTGATCATGAGCCAACTCAACCATGAGCGGGTCACGCTGTGTTCCTCAGGCCTCCTTGAGCAGAGCTATTTTGAGGTTCGCCGCTGGGCGCAGAACACCGTTGGTGCAGATGGCAAGCGAGTCATTGATAACGAGTGGGTGCAGTTGAATCTGGCAAAGGTTCATGCTGGCATCGAATTTCTTCGACTGATCAATTGGAAAGTTGCTTGGACGGCAATGCATGCGCCGCTCGATATTTCTGATGCCTCGACGATCAAGATTTTCGGTACCGAGTTCTATCTCGATGCATTCCGCATGATGATGGAGATTCTCGGACCACGCGCCTACTTGGATCGCGAGTCCACGGGATCAATCCTGAAGGGTCGACTTGAGATGAACTACCGAAGCTTGCTGATTCTGACCTTTGGTGGAGGAACCAACGAGATCCAACGAGACCTCATTGGGATGTTCGGACTCGGACTGCCACGCGCCCTTCGCGGCTAAGCGTCGCGTAGTTCAAGCCACACACGTATTCGAAAGATTTGAAGGGATAGGCAGATGGATTTTGCTCTGAACGAGGAACAACTCGCTATCAGTGAGCTTGCAGGTCAAGTTATTGGTGACGCATCAACAAATGAAAAGTTGCGTGAGATCGAGAAGGCTGACGGGCCGCGCTTTGACGCATCTCTATGGTCTTCGTTGGCTGAAACCGGCGTTCTTGGTGCTTTCTTACCGGAGGAATACGGGGGAGCAGGTCTTGATCTGATTGCTTTAGGTGGTGCTCTTGAGCACGTTGGTCGCACAGCGGCGGCAGTTCCGCTCTGGGAGACTTGCGGACTAGGAGTGCCTGCGATTGCAAAATTTGCACCGGAGTCGCTTGCGGCCGAGGTTCTTCCCAAAGTTGCTGATGGGTCAATGATCTTGACTGCTGGTTGGCATGAGGACCTGGGGGAGCCGATGGTTCCAACAACTATTGCAAGCAGAAACGGTGATGGGTGGGAACTGACTGGCACAAAGATCTGTGTTCCTGCTGGAGCAATCGCAGATGCCTTCCTCATACCGGCGGCTATTGAGGGTGGATCAGTTGGCCTGTTCTTGGTTCGTAAATCAGCCGAGGGAGTTGGTATTGAGCCGCTAACCACCACGCTAGGAGATCCCCAGGCCGCAATTCTGATGGGTCTGGCACCTGCAGAGCTTGTGGCCGAGGGCTACGAGTCGTTGCAGTGGACTTACGATCGAGCTGTTGCTACACAGTGTGCGGTTGCATCCGGTGTTTTCGCTGAGGCATTACGTCTGACGGCCGAATACACGAAGGAACGTAAGCAGTTTGATGTTCCGATCGCGTCTTTCCAAGCTGTTGCGCATCGAGCGGCGGATGCCTTTGTAGACACGGAGGCAATTCGACTCACCTCGAAACAAGCTCTTTGGAGACTATCGGTAGACATGGAAGCTTCAGCTGAAGTTGCTGTCGCAAAATATTGGGTCTCATTTGGAGGCCAGCGAGTCGTTCATACGGCACAGCACCTGCATGGCGGTGTGGGCGTAGATCGCGACTATCCGTTGCATCGGTACTTCTTGATGGCCAAGGAACTTGAACTGCAGCTTGGTGGGACGACCCGGCAGCTTCTGGCTTTGGGACAGATCATTGCGAACGAGGCCGTCTAAGAGCAGTTTCGGAGTCTCTCTCTTCAACACGCCACAAAACGCCGGAAATCCTTATTATGTAAAGTGATGCAGCTGCTTATGTAAAGCGATGCTGTTTGGGCTGTTTGGGCTGTTTATGCAAAGTGATGTTTCTGTACGCCGCTGGTTCTTCGGTGCGGCTCTATCAGCGGACTATCTATGGATCCTTTCAAGAAGTTTCTTTTGGTCCTTTACATGCGTGCCCGAAAGGTGTCAAATGCATGTAGCGATCGGGGTTGGCTCCGATCCCAATACAACTGAGGAGGTGCCGATGTCTACTCGTCATCGTGCCCGGCAGTCCGGACCTAGTTCAGCTCTCCATGAGGAGCGCGAGCAAAGAAAGGCCGAACACCGAAGGGTGCGCCGAACCGTTAATCAGTCTTTGCATGTGGCAACACTCGAAGAAGATCTAGATGGTCTGGTTCTTGAGTCGCCACATCCCACTCACGGTTACACCGATGAGCATGCTCCGGCGACCCCGCGCGCTGCGGCCGATCCGCAACGCAGGATCAAGCACTGGAAGCAATCCTTTTGGAAGAGGCGTTCACTAGAGCGTCAGCGCCGTGCTCGCGCAGAATTGCACACTTCCATTTACTCCTAGGGAGTTCCGCTCTACTCCAAGGGCCGTTCCGTGCTATCCCAAGGGCTCTGTCAGCAGTAGTTCATTGCTACTGCTGACGGGGCTGACTCTTCGCAACTAGGGTCGGAGCGTGTCTGAACTCACTGCAGCCCTGATCGATGGCCAAGATGTCACCACAGGCGAATCCATTGTTGTTCGCTCTCCATACAGTGGCGAGGTTGTTGGTGAGGTGGCCGCGTGCTCTGCGTCACACCTTGATCGTGCAATCGCAGTCGCTGGCCGGAGGCATGCAGAAGGGTCTCTCCCTGCGTTTGAGCGGGCCGAGATACTGGACCGGATAGCGGCTGCGATGATTGAACGTTCCGAGGAGTTTGCTCAGTCGATCTCGGCCGAGTCAGCAAAGCCAATCTCAACTGCGCGAATTGAGGCAATTCGCGCTGTTGACACCATTCGCTTCTCGGCTGCTGCTGCTCGGACCTTCACCGGTGAGATGGTTGCCATGGATGCTTCTTCGGCCGGCGTAGGAAAATTGGGCTACGTCAAAAGGGTGCCGATTGGCGTAGTTGCAGGCATTTCGCCGTTCAACTTTCCTTTGAACCTGGTCTGCCACAAGATTGCTCCGGCGCTCGCTGCAGGAGTTCCGATGGTGCTTAAACCTGCATCGGCCACTCCCCTAACGGCGTTGAAAGTTGCTCGGCTTTTCGAGGAG
>JBIKPA010000142.1:0-7476 GCA_044357715.1 Microthrixaceae bacterium | reverse complement strand
CTAGTGGCTGGCTGAATGTTGTTCCTTGTGCTGGTTCAGTAGCCGATCACATGGTGCAGCATGAAGGTATTGCGATGATCACCTTTACCGGTTCTCCAGAGGTTGGCTGGGGTATTCGGGCACGGGCACCCAAAAAGCGGGTGGGTTTGGAGCTTGGCAATAATGCACCGGTGATCGTCGAACCCGATGCCGATCTAGAGGTTGCGGCCACAAAGATTGTGGCGGGTGGGTATGCGTTTTCGGGGCAAACCTGCATTTCGGTGCAGCGGGTTTACGTTCATTCACAGGTTCACGAAGAATTGCTCAGCCTTCTTGAGCACAAGGTTTCTGCGCTGCGCGTCGGCGACCCTGCGGACCCAGCCACTCAAGTGAGTGCGCTCATCAATCAGGCCGAAACGCAGCGTGTGAAATCGTGGGTTGATACGGCTCAGCTTCAAGGAGCACGGCGAGTCATGGGCGGCCAGCTTGTAGATCGCGACGTACTTGAGCCGAGTTTGCTCGATCAGGTCACACCCGAGATGGCGATCAGCAATACCGAGGTCTTCGGCCCCGTTATAGGGGTTGCGCCTTATGACAGCTTCGATCAGGCTGTGCGCCTAGCGAATAACTCGCGATATGGCCTGCAGGCAGGTGTGTTCACCTCGGATATTTCAACTGCACTCCGGGCCGCTGACCAAATCGACTTTGGCGGAGTGCTCATCAATGAGGTTCCAGCATTTCGCACTGATCAGCAGCCGTATGGTGGTATGCGAGATTCAGGTAACACCCGAGAGGGCCCTGCGTATGCAATTGAGGAAATGACCGAGAGAAGAGTCATCATCATCCAAGGGTGATCAGTGTGTGCGGTGGCCCCGGCCAAGGGAGCCACGCTGCGTCCGGTATTGTTGTTCTGATGTTTCGTTCTCCTGGGATTCGAGTTCTCTGCGGTGTAACAGTTGCAGTGCTTGCCGCTTTCGTCATTGTTCGAACGGTGACTTCTACGCAGGTCAGCACTGTGTCGGCAGAGGCTGCGAATGCGAGTTCCGGTGTCAAAAAAGAAGCCGGGCAGCTCGTAGAGGAAACAACAAGTTCGCTCCCCTCCCCTAGCTCGGCACCCGCTTCCCCTGCTCCTCAGCCTGAGACCTCCACGGCCCTTCCGCCAGACTCGGGTAGCGGTAAGCGAATGGTGTTTTCAATTTCTCAACAGAGAGTCTGGTGGGTTGATGCTTCGGGGGCAGAACTACGCACGGCCCTTGTTTCTGGCAGAGCGAACACTCCTCAGACGGGAACGTTTCAGGTGTATTCAAAAACTGAGAATGCGACTGGACTTGATGGGTCCAAGATGAACTTTTTTGTTCGTTTCACCAAGGGCCCGCAGGGTTGGGCCATTGGCTTCCATAACATCCCTAGGGTAAATGGCGAACCAGCGCAGACCGAGGAGCAGCTTGGTCAGCCACTGTCACACGGATGTATCCGCCAAGCCGAGGTTGACGCCGTCTTTACTTGGAACTTTTTGGATGTTGGATCCACCGTGGTTGTTCTCGCTTAAATTCCGCCAGAGTCCGTTCTCTCTATTTTTCTTCGTTCACCCCCAAATGAAAAGGACTTTTCAGTGAGTATCAACATGAAAATTGGCATTAATGGCACCGGCAGTTTGGCAACGTTGGATCAGGTGCTTGCCGAGGCTAAGAAAACCGAAGAAGCCGGATTCGACTCGTTTTGGATTGCCCAGATCTTTGGAATGGATGCACTAACCGCACTTGCGGTTGTTGGCCGCGAGGTGCCAAGGATTGAACTTGGAACTGCAGTTGTTCCAACATATCCGCGCCACCCCATGATGATGGCCGGCCAGGCGCTTACGGTTCAGCTTGCAAGCCAGAATCGACTAGCCCTTGGGATCGGACTCTCGCATCAGATTGTCGTTGAGTTACTCTGGGGCTACTCCTACGCAAAGCCGCTTCGCCACATGCGCGAGTACCTCTCGGCACTTCTTCCGCTCCTTGATGGCGAGTCTGTGGACGTTCACGGCGAGGACATCACCTGTGTTGGCGGAGTCGATATCCAAGGTGCCGACGCTCCCCCGGTAATTGTGGCAGCGCTCGGTGAGCAGATGCTGAAACTGGCGGGTTCTACCGGGTGCGGCACAATCACCTGGTGTACGGGAGAACGTGCGTTGCTTACTCACGTGGTACCTAAGATCAATCAGGCCGCAGAAGACGCTGGTCAGGCTGCACCTAGGGTGATTGCAGGTTTGCCAGTCTGTGTGACCTCGAACCCCAAGGACGCATACGCCATTGTTGCTGAACAACTCTCGCTGTACGGCGGCTTGCCCTCGTACCGTGCGATGCTCGACATTGAAGGTGCCGAAGGGCCTGCGGATGTGGCGATCATCGGCAACGAAGAGCAGGTATCAGATCAGCTTTCCCGTTTAGCAGAGGGCGGAGTTACTGAGTTTTCTGCAGTCATCGCGGCCCCCAACTCGGATGATCATTCGCGGACATGGGACCTTCTGAAGTCACTCATCTAGGCCAGATAGTGACCAAAGCAGAGTCTGAACTTTTGGAGTTCAAGGTTGGAAGCGGCATGACTATTGCTGCGCAATCTTGGGGTAGTCCTGATAATCGCGCAGTTGTTTTGGTTCACGGCGGAGGGCAAACTCGTCATAGCTGGGGTGGAACTGCAGAAGCACTAGCTGTCAGAGGTTGGTTCGCTGTGAGTTATGACCAGCGTGGTCACGGATCCTCAGCACGAGCAGAGAATCGTGACTACTCAACACTTCGTTTTGCCGATGATCTTGTTGATGTCTGTGAAGCCCTTTATGAGAACACAGGTTCCCGACCAGTCATTGTTGGTGCATCGCTTGGTGGGCTTGCGAGTTTGTTAGCCGAAGGGCTTTTAAGCCCCGGTTGCTCGGCTGCAATTGTGTTAGTCGATATCACTCCGCGTATGGAAAAGGTCGGGGTGGACCGCATTGTGCAGTTCATGTTGGACCGTGCTGAATCGGGGTTTGAGTCGCTAGACGAAGCAGCAGATGCAATTGCCACCTATCAACCTCATCGTCCTCGGCCAAGTGACACCTCTGGTTTGTCAAAGAACCTCAGGCTTGATCCCGATGGCAGGTGGCGTTGGCATTGGGATCCAGACATTTTTCTTGGGCCGCTTCCGATCGGCTCGGGTTTACTCAGCGGAGAGTTCGTTGAGGCGACTTTGGCGTTAACGGTTCCAACCTTGCTCGTGCGAGGGCGTATGTCTGACCTAGTGAGCGAAGAGACTGCGCAAGAGTTCCTTGCAATGCGGCCAGACGCCAAGTTTGTTGATGTGTCCGGAGCGGGACACATGGTGGCAGGAGATCGAAACGATCTTTTTACTGATGCCATCGTTGACTTCTTGGACGCACTTCCGTGAGCGGTAAGTGTGTTCTGCTCAGGTGAGTGAGCAAGCAGAGGTTGCAGCTCGGAGGTTGCTAGAGGTATTTGAGCACTCTTCAGAGACAGAGGTCCGCGCCTCTTACAGGCGGCTTTTGTTGCGCACACATCCAGACCTCAGCCCTCAGCCTGATGCAACCGAGCGAACAATGGCTCTGACAAAGGCGTATCTACTTCTGCGCTCTCAGACTTCCGGCGCCACTCCCCTCCCCCACACGAAGCCTGCCCCCGCACAAACAGGGCCTCCTCGGCAGGCAGACCGTGTTCGTATTGACTTACTAGATGACCTCACGATCTCAGTAGCGGCCCCGGCGTCTGAGACGCTGATGTTGCTCATTGATATGGCGCATGAGCTTGGCGAGATTAGCTATCTGGATCCCTCCGCGGGACTACTTGAGATCGTGATTGAGTTCGTCGAAGAACCAACGAGTTCTGTTCTGCTCAGTATGCAGGGCCGTGGAAATGGGACTACCGAGGTGTTCTGTTCCGTTGAACCGCTCAGCGGCGGAGTCTCACCACCAGCAGATGCCGTAGCCCGACTGTTGCTTCGAACCTTGACTCAAGAAGAGGAACTCTAATTCCCTCTCGGGGTTTGACCTCAAGGAAAACTTTCTTTAACTACTTTTCCTGTATCGCTTCATGCGTGTACCGAGCGTGGAGCCAAACCTTGCTCGCATGGAAGTAATTCCGAGGGCTTCGAGTGCTTGTGGGACTGGAAACCACCACAGTTCACGAGGTGCAGCAACGCGAGTCGACATTACCGACTTGATGGCTGAGAACTCCCGCAAGCCTTCCGGGCCATGAACCCGACCGATACCAGACTGCTTGACTCCCCCAAAGGGAAGCCCGGGAATGGCATACGAAACAATGCAATCGTTGATGCACACATTTCCGGCCTCAAGGCGATTCGCAATCGAGATCGCCAAATCCTGATCAGAGGTCCACACAGAACTGTTGAGTCCGTAGATGGAGTCGTTCGCTAAACGGAGACCCTCTTCAGGATCAGACACCGACATGATTGGCATGACTGGCCCAAAGGTTTCTTCGGTCATGATGCTCATGGTGTGATCAACGTCAACGAGCACGGTCGGCTCGAACCATAATCCTGCTTGATCAAGGCGATGGCCACCAGCCACGACACGGGCACCCTTGCTCAGAGCGTCAGCAATGTGTTCTTCTACAATTTCGATCTGCGGGGCAAAGGTCATTGAGCCGATATCGCCGCCACTAGCGTTCTGGCGAATCAGTGCTGTCTCTTTAAGCACACGCTCAAGGAACTCTTCAAAGATCGACTCTTCTACGTAGAAGCGCTCAACCGACATGCATGTCTGACCTGAGTTCTGAAATGCACCCCATACAGCACCCTTCGAGGCCCGTGCTAGATCTGCATCGGCACAGACGATCATGGGATCCTTGCCGCCAAGCTCAAGGAGTACAGGCGTAAGCGAGTCCGCCGCAGCGGCCATTACACGCTTGCCTGTTCGAACCGATCCGGTGAAACAAATCTTGTCACAACCACTGCGAACTAGTGCCTCTCCGGTTTCGCCACCTCCAGTTACAACCTGAACAATGTCCCCCCAGGAATCGTCCTCAAAGAGTTTCCCGATGGCGAGTCCGACCGTCGGGGTGACTTCAGATGGCTTGAGGACGACCGTGTTTCCAGCAAACAGCGCTGTAATTACTGGCGTCATCGACAGAGTGAACGGGTAGTTCCAAGGGCTTATCACTGCAATCACGCCAAGCGGCTCGTAACGCTTCCACGCTTTCTTGTGTGCCATGAGTCCCGGTGAGACGCTCTGAGTATCAAGGGCCCTCTCACCATTTTTTGCATACCAGCCGATTGTCTCGCAGACCGCCATGAGTTCTGTAGTTACCGCTTCAGCGCGTTGTTTACCGGTTTCAGCGCAGATGGTATCCACGAGCTCCTCAGCGGAGTTCAGTAGCTGATCGCGAACTTTGAGTAAGTGCCGTGTGCGTTCTTTGTAAGTAAGGGACGACCAAGCGACCGCTGTGCTGCGTGCTCGATCGACGGCGCTACCAACCTGAGCTGCACTCATCTGCTCGATCTCTGCAATCAGTGAGCCGGTCCGCGGATCGAATGTCTCGAAGCTGTCAATAATCTCAATTGGTTCAGGGGCGACACTGCTGTCGGACCGACTCGTCGTGGACTTGGGGTCAGAGGTGATGCTCATGGTGCCAAGGTACACCTGAGATGGGTGAGAAATCTGGAGAACTGCTCTTGAACGAACGTTCAGTAGGACGTAGGGTGGCTGAGACGAGGTACAAGTCCCACGAGATCTTCCGTGAATAAGAAGGGGTCATCATGGCTAATACAGAGCTTGCAGTAGATTTTTCCAACACAGATTTCACTGATCCACGCGTATTTGATGACCCATACGATCTGTTTACTTGGTTGCGCAGTCTCGAGCACCTTCATTATGACGAACTGAACGATCTCTACATTGCACCTCGTCATGAGGATGTTTTTACCCTGAGCAGAGATGAAGAGACCTACTGCAGCAGGTTTGGCGTGCGGCCGAAGATTGCTGGAGACATGTCAATCATCACCCTTGATGGTGAGGAACACGTTCGCCAGCGCCGACTCATTAACAAGGGGTTCACTCCGCGCCAGGTGCGTGAGATGATCCCCCATGTTCGAGAACTCACTCATGAGATTATCGATGCGATGGAGGCCAAAGGAGATGTGGATTTTGTCTCCGACTTTGCAATCCACATTCCACTGATCATCATCTGCGAGTTGATGGGCCTTGACCCAACTCAACGTATGTCGATGTACGGATGGTCGGATGCAATGATGGCCGGAGACGGCCACGTCGAAGCCGACTCGCCTCAATTGCTTGCCGCAGCGACAGCATTCGGCGAGTTTGCTGAGTTGGCGCTTGAACTCATCGCTGAACGACGTGCTGATCCGAAAAGTGACCTCATCTCTATTTTGACTCAAGCATTTGATGACGGTGGATTAGCTAAGGAGTACAAAGCCACTCAGGGACTCGACGATGAGACTCTTGCCAAGATGGCATCCGAGGTTCGCTTACAAGATGACGAACTGCTCGCATTTCTCGTTGTCTTGATGGTGGCTGGGAATGAAACCACCCGCAATGCTCTCACCGGTGGATTGGTAGCACTGAGCCGTTTCCCCGAGCAACGCAAGTTGCTACTCGAGAATCTGGACAATTCTGCATTTATGGAAACCGCTGTTGACGAGATTGTTCGCTATGTCACACCGGTACTTGGATTTATTCGCACAGTAACTGTCGACCACACCTTCCGAAACACTGACCTCAAGGTGGGTGATCGAGTTCTGATGTTGTACGGAAGCGCCAACCGTGATCACCGTGTCTTCACCAACCCCAACGACCTTGACCTGACTCGGAATCCAAACCCACACTTGGCCTTTGGTATCGGTCCACATTTCTGTCTTGGAGCAAATCTGGCCCGCATGGAAATCACCACGGTCTTTCAGGAACTCCTCACACGCCTTCCAGACATCACGGTTCCATCAGATGCTGTCCCATCTCGTGGTGATTCAACTCTCGTCCTCGCACTGAACCACCTGCCAGCAACCTTCACCCCTGGGGCTGGCTGCCCAGTAGAGCACTGACCGCATTGTGAATCAACGCGAGCGGATCCTTGACGAGGCATTGCGCTTGATGTCGGCAGAAGGCTCCGCTGCGATGAGTATGCGACAGCTTGCACTGGCATGTGGTGTGCAAGTAGCTGCCATTTATCATTACTTTCCATCGAAGGATGCGCTCTTGCAGAGCGTGTTTGAGGAGCGCCGCTACGACACTCGCTTAGCAAACCAAGATCACATCACTGGTCTTCGCTCAGACGCTGATGTTGAAGAGCGACTCGTAGCTGTGTTCAACATGTTCTGGGCAGGAGCACTTGTTGAGGAAGAAGTGCTTCGCCTGCTACTTGGCGAGGGCCTGAGAAACCAAGCAATCGCTCTGCCGACGGGGTCTGCGATGTTGGAACTTTTTAGGACGGGCGTGATCGGCCTACTCGAGCAGTACGTACCAGAGATTAGGGAGCCAGAAGTAGTCTCAGA
>JBIKPA010000130.1:0-7871 GCA_044357715.1 Microthrixaceae bacterium | reverse complement strand
CATGACTACCAAGTAGGCCAGCGCAGTGTCTTGGATCTCTTGAGGAATACCAAGTTCGAGTCCGGTAAAAGAATGAACTGCCGACATTGTGAGCAAGTCAATGTACTCAAGCACTACTGGTCCAATTCCCGAATCAACCACACGGGGAACGGCAGCCGACACCTCCTCAAGGGTGCCGAAGGGGGCGAGCACAGTCATCTGGTGTTCGATTCGGGGCGACAATTTGAGTGTGGCCTCGGTAACTAAGGCAAGAGTCCCCTCGCTACCAACTACTAGCTGCGTGAGGTCATACCCCGTTGACGCCTTGACGAACTTGCCACCTGAGCGAAGAACTTCACCGCCCGGCAGTACGAGTTCCACCCCGAGCACTTGATGGCGAGTTACGCCGTACTTCACTGCACGCATGCCACCTGCGTTCGTCGAGATGTTGCCCCCCAGGCTTGACGAGTACTCGCCTGGGAACACCGGATAAATCAGGTTGTGTTCACGAGTAAGAAGATCTAGCTCGTTGAGCCGCACACCCGGTTGAACAACGGCAACATGGTTTTCAGTATCAATCTCGAGCACCTGATTCATGCGTTCGAAGGACACTACGATCGAGTTTGGTGTAGGAACCGCAGCACCAGAAAGCCCGGTTCCCGAGCCACGCGCAGTCACCGGAATGCGCTGTTTTTCAGCAAACTTCAAGATTGCTGAGACCTCTTCGGTGCTCTCCGGACACAGCACGAGTTCCGGCTGAACGGCTTGCACTGTCAGACACTCATCGCTTCCGTAGTCGGCTAGCGAGTCGGTGCTGAGCACTCTGTTCGCAGGAAGTATCTCTGCAAGTTGTTCAGTTAGTGTGACCATGAGATCCCCCCGAGTAACCCTGCTGCGATGCAACACAAGTACTTCGCAAGACTAATTGAGTTCAGCCGCAATGCAATTAACAGTCTGCCTAGCGCCGAAAACTAAGAGAAACTAGAGAGATGATAGCCACGGGTGAGTTGATTCTCTGGATGGATGCTCCCGAAGCACGGCTTCGACATGTTGTTGGTTCCAAAGCTTCGGCACTTGCTCGTGTTGCAGAAATTGGTTCTTTCCCGCTGGTCGATCCACGGCAGTCCGGTCATCAAAACCAATCAGGCAAGCAAGCCGGTTCGAGCCTTGAACAAACTCAAGAAGTACATGGACCCACATTCCTTCGGATTTCCACACCAGCCGGTTTCGTTATAAGCGCTGCCGCATGTTCAGAGCTTCTCGGCCAAGAATCCGTTGCAGTTCCGCTGAGCGATTGCTTCAGAGCCCTAGAGGCAGGCCATCTCGGGCCGGAGGAATTAGCAACGAAGGCACAGTCCCTTATTGACCACGCAGCGCTCTCTGCGAGCTTCGAACACCAGCTCGCTATGGCAGTGTCCACACTGCAGCTTGAGGGAGGCGAAGAGACCCTGTTCGCTGTTCGTTCAAGCGCTACCTCTGAAGACCTTGTGGGTGCCAGCTTTGCGGGCCAATACCACAGCGCTATGGCAGTGAGCGGGCTTGATGAGGTAGTACGCAGTTACCGCCTGGTCGTTGCGTCACTTTTCTCCGCCCGGGCAATCGCGTACCACAAGGCCCTTCTCAGAGATCCGCAAGCAAACCTGATGGCCGTTGTGGTGCAGCGAATGGTTCGCTCGGATTTGGGCGCATCTGGAGTGCTGCTGAGTTCTGACCCTGACCTTCTAGGGGGGCTGCCAACCAGGGTGCAGCATTGCAACCTCGATCAATCTGGCAGCACGGAGGTTACCTCTATCGAAGCATGTTGGGGCATGGGCGATGCCCTCGTTGGCGGACACATTATTCCTGAACGCTACGAAGTTCTGAATAAGACTTCTGTCGAGGGAAAGAAGCCACAAGTGGCCATTTTTCTTCAGGCTCAGACCCTCAAGTCGAACGGGTCAGGAGAATTAGTTGCGACTACCGAGTTGGAGAGATCAACTCAGGTTTTGGACATGGATCAGATTTTGCTCCTCAATACTTGGGGACGTGTTCTGGCGCAGAAGTTTGGTCACCCAGTTGAGTTGGAATGGGCTCTCGACGGAGTTACCAATGAGATCCAGCTGGTTCAGGTTCGCCCATTTACTCAAAGAGAATCTGCCGGCCACTACGGCACAGAGGACGCAGCGAGCAACCCGCTACATCTGCTGGGCACGGGTGCAGGAATTGGCTCCGGGGCAATTGAGGCACGCGTCTGTGTACTCAGCGACCCCCTAGATGCTGATGCGTTTAGAGAGGGCGACGTCCTCGTCACGAAGAACACCGATCCGTCTTGGTTGCCGCTGATGCTTGTGGCCTCTGCGCTCGTGACAGAGCAGGGCGGCCGAAATTCTCATGCCGCCATTCTGAGTCGCGAACTCGGACTTCTTTGCGTAGTTGGCTGCGCTGATGCAACCACAAAACTGCTCAACGTGCAGCGAGTTCGAGTGGCCTGCGAGCACGGCCTTGGGACCATAACTCTGGCAGGCGACTCACTCACCTAAAGAATACTCTGCACGCTAGAAGCTGCCGACTTAGGTGGCTTCAGAATGCATTAGCTCAGGGCAGAAGAAGATGAGTAGCACCCGTGAGTGATACCACGGCCTTCGCCACCGAAAGTTCTTGTTGATTGCGAAGCCGATCCCAAGATTCGAATGACCACAACAGATCGAGCATCTCGAGGCGTTCAGCCGAGGTTTGAACATCTGTTGCGGCTAACTCCTGAGCAAATTGAACCAACAGTTGATCTCTTAACACTTGGGCGAGCTCGAGTAACCGCTGAGTAATCGTAGTTGAGTTATTGGGACGACCTACTAGTGCGTGGCGCGCCGGAGTGACCTGCTCAAAGAGAACAGAACGTTGTGCCGCGAGGGCTGCAACACGTTCGTCTAGAGACCCCTCCGAACAAAGCGATTCCACAAGAGGAGTCACCCGAGTGGCTTGCACTGCAACGAGGTCAGCGTAGAGCGTTTCCATATCCTCAAAATGCTGAAATATTGAGCGCACCGAGGTCTGGGCCTGCTCTGCAATCTGTTTAGTAGTCGGGGCAAAGATCCCTTGTTTGAACAGATCTAATAGCGCCTCAACGATGGCTGTTCGGGTCTTTGCTCCGCGAAGTATGCGGCCATCCGTACAAGGCTGCTGCGCAGCAATCTCTGCAGCTGAAAGGTTCATACAGGGTGTGAATCTATGAACTCATGCACCATGTTTGCCAACTCAAGGCCTGCGTCTTCTTGTAGGAAGTGACCGGCACCAACAACAGTCTGGTTACTGCTTCCCGCACACGCAGGTATTCCAGAGAGGAAGGCTCGCTCACCTCTTTTTGTAACCGGGTCAGAATCGGAGAAGGCCAGCATCACCGGACGCGACCACGTGCTCAGCACTTCCCAGGCATCGCGGTTTTCTTGGGCTGAGGGAGCATCGGGAGCATCTGGAACCAACATCGGAAAGCGACGTGCTGCAGCAGTAAAGGATTCCTCGGGGAAGGGAGCGTTGTAGGCGGCCACAACCTCCTTGGGAAGCTCACTCGTCGTTCCCATCTGCACGATCGCGCCCGAGTCAAAGTGTTCAACCTCTTGAGAGAACTTCCTCCACTGGGCAAAGGCCGGTGGCTGAGGTTTATCTCCAGTTGGGAGTCCGGTATTTGCAATCACTAGCCGAGAGAATCGCTCGGGGAAAGCGGTCGCTAACCGCAATCCGATGAGTCCGCCCCAGTCCTGACAAATCAAGGTGATGCGGCTTAGATCAAGAGCGAGGAGCCAACTCGACATCCAAGCCACATGGCGCTCGTAGGTGTAACTACTCTGATCTGATGGTTTATCGGAGCGCCCAAAGCCAACAAGATCCGGTGCTATCACTCGGTGGCCAGCCTGAGTAAGAGGAGGAATCATGTGCCGATAGAGATACGACCATGATGGCTCCCCATGCATACAGAGGATCGGATCGGCACCCCGCGGCCCTTCGTCAACATGGTGGATCCTCAGTTCCCCGCCCTCAAAATCATCCACGCTGCTGTAGTTGGCCTGATAGGGCCACAGGGGGAGGTTCTCAAAGCACTCATCGGGCGTTCGAAGCGATTTCAAGGGATTCTCCAAGTTCTAGTTGCGTCAGACGAACTGCTCACGGCGAGAATAGACTCAGATGCGTTCAAAGTTGCGTCGAAGTTCCCACTCAGTCACCACGTTGTTGGATGACTTCCACTCTTCACGAGCAGAATGCAAAAGGTGTTCGAAGACTGATGAGCCAAGGGCCTTGCGAGCAAATTCAGATTGTTCGAATCGGCTAATCGCCTCTACGAGATTCCACGGGATTCGTGGGATGTCCTCTGCCGTATACGCGTTCCCCATGTAGGGGTCGCCGCAGTCAAGACCGGACTCAATGCCGTCAATGCCCGCAGCGATGACTGCAGCAAAGGCGATATACGGGTTGCAATCCGCGCCTGGTATTCGCGACTCGATGCGCATGCCAGCCCCGTGGCCAACTAAGCGCAGTCCACAGGTGCGGTTATCTGGTGACCAGACCACAGCAGTTGGTGCCCAAGAGTCGGGCTGATAACGCTTATAGCTGTTGATATAGGGAGCAAAGCACAACGAGAGTTCCTGCGAGTGTGCCATGAGGCCAGCCACCCATGACCTAAAGATTGGGCTCATTCCGTTTGGCCCGTCCCCGGCGCACAGTGGGCGGTCATCCTCAAGGCTCCAAATCGAGGAGTGAATGTGACAGCTTGAGCCTGGCTGATCGATGCTTGGCTTCGCCATAAAGGTCACTGCCTTGCCCTGAAGGAACGCTATCTCCTTGGCGCCATTTTTATAGATCGTGTGATTATCCGCCATCGTTAAGGCCTCTGCGTAGCGCAGGTTGAGCTCATGCTGACCAGGAGCGGCCTCGCCTTTTGAGAACTCAACTGGCAGCCCAGCCTCGAGCATTCCGTTTCGGATGGCGCGGATCAGTGGTTCATCTTTGGTGGTTTGAAAGATGTGATAGTCCAAGTTGTACCAAGAAGAGGTTGAGTCCTCAAGAGTGCGGTACTTCTGCCGAGCTAGGTCCTCGTATGAGGCTTCATAGGCAAAGAACTCCAGTTCGGATCCCAGTTTGATGCTGAGTCCATGCTCTGCGGCCCGAGCCAGTTGAGCTTGCAGCACCTGCCTTGGTGAAACCGGAACTGGTTGCTCCGACTGACTGTCGACAACATCGCAAAGCACCAACGCTGTTTTGTCGAGCCATGGCGTTACTCGAAGCGTGCTCATATCGGGTCGACCACGAAAGTCCCCGTAGCCGCCTTCCCAGTCTGAGTACTCAAAGCCAGCAATGACATTCATGTCTACGTCAACAGTCATCAAGTAGTTGCAAGCCTCAATGCCCTCGCCAGAGGCAGTTCCATCTGCTGCAGCCGCTCCGACTACATGATCGAGGAAGAATCTCCCCGTGACACGCTTGCCCATCAGTCGACCGTGCACATCGGTGAAAGCAACAACCACGGTATCGATCTGCCCGTCAGCTACGAGTTGATCCAATGTCTGTCGGTCAATTTTTCCAGTTGTAGTCACTAGCTCTCCTCAAGTCGGCCGAAAGTACGGTAGCGCCCAGAATCACTCTGGTGTGGTGTATGCGGCGGTAATACCACCATCAACTAGTAGTGACTGCCCGGTCATAAACGATGACTCGTCCGAGGCCAAGAAGAGCGCGCCATTCGCAATCTCGATTGCCTCACCAAATCGACCCATCGGAATATGCACCAGCCTGCGCTGACGCTTCTCTTCATCGGAAAGGTATTTGGCAAGAAGGGGAGTCAGTACCGGACCGGGGCACAGGGCATTTGCCCTGATGCCACGCCGGGCGTAGATAACCGCAATCTCTCGTGTCATAGAGAGCACTGCGCCCTTTGAGGCGGTGTAAGCAATCTGCGGTGTTGCAGCTCCAAGATGCGCGACAAAGCTTGCAACGTTCACTATTGAGGCACTCGCAGGGGGAACGCCCGCAGTGCGAGCGCCTTCAGCTGCAATTGTGTCGAGCATTGCAGGGATGCCGTACTTGCATCCAAGAGCGAGTCCCGTGACATTTATTTTGAGGGTTGTGTCCCAAACCTCAACCGAGGTGTTCTCGGGGCCGTCATCGTCTCCGAGTGAGACTCCGGCGTTGTTGTAGAGAACATGCAGTCCGCCAAAGGTTTCGACTGCGGTTGTCACTGCGGTGCGGACTGAGTCTTCTGACCCAATGTCGCAATGGACGTATGTAGCCTCGCCGCCTGCAGAGCGAATTGCGTCGACTGCCTCTGAACCATCTTGCAGGTCTGCAATCACAACACGAGCGCCCTCACGTGCAAAAAGTTCTGCTGCAACTCGCCCCAGACCAGATGAGGCCCCCGTAATCAGTGTGATCTTTCCGTCTAGCCTTGCCATGGGTACTGAACTCCTCTGAGATTCCTATGAGATCCTCGCCGCGTGTGCGGATCGGCAGTGGCACAGTAGTCATGCTTTTAGGTACATACACTCTGTGCCCATGACATCTTTTTCTCTTCCCTCTCAACTCATCATTGGCGGCGAGTCACGAGCAGCTAGCGATGGCTCAACTTTTGAAGTGTTCAACCCAGCGACAGGGGCCTCGATCGGCTCAGTTTCTCAAGGCGGACAGCGAGATCTAGAAGATGCTCTCGCTGCAGCGACTCGAGCATTCAGCTCCGGCGTGTGGTCCTCTGTAAGCGCAACTGATCGCGGTCACGTACTGCTGCGAGTTGCTCAACTGATTCGGGATCGCTCAGAAGAATTCGCCCAACTCGAGGTTCTCAACGCTGGCCACACAATCGATGATGCCCGCTGGGAGGCTGCAGCGATGGCGGACGTGTTTGAGTATTACGCTGGTGCGGCCAATAAACACATGGGGTCTGTGGTTCCCACCCAGGACTCCGGCCTTGGAGTGGTGAGCCGGGTTCCGGTTGGCGTATGTGGGCTGATCGTGCCGTGGAACTTCCCGATGTACATCGCGTCGTGGAAGCTCGCTCCAGCGCTTGCCTGCGGCAACCCAGTCATTTTGAAGCCTGCGACTCTCACGCCACTTTCTGCATTGTTGCTAGGGCAGGTGCTCCTTGAGGCTGGCGTCCCTCCCGAAGCCGTATCAGTCATCCCCGGTCCGGGAGCGACCATTGGGGACTCGCTCGTTGGCGATCCGCGAGTCGGCAAGATCTCATTCACCGGCGACTCAAGTACTGGTGCGGGAATCCTTCGCAGGGTGGCTGACAATATGACTCGGGTATCGCTTGAACTCGGAGGGAAGTCGGCAGCGATTCTTTTTGCCGACGCAGACCTAGACAAAGCGATCGACGCGATTCCTTATTCAGTCTTTGCAAACGCCGGCCAAGACTGCTGCTCTCGCAGCCGGCTTCTTGTTGAAGAGTCGGTGTATGACCAAGTTGTTGCAGGCGTTGCCGAGCGGACACGGCTACTTCGGGTCGGGGACCCAAGCGATGAGAGTACCGAAATCGGACCCATGATTTCGGAACGGCAACGTCAAATCAGCCTTGAGTACCTTGAGATCGGAAAGTCAGAAGGAGCAGAGGTTGTTTGTGGGGGCGTTACATCTGGACCTGGCTGGTTCGTAACCCCCTCGGTTGTTGCCAACGTTGATAACACCACCCGCATTGCAAGAGAAGAAATTTTTGGTCCCGTGCTCAGCGTGATTCCTTTCAAAGATGAAGCCGATGCTGTTCGCATTGCCAACGACAGCGACTACGGACTCTCTGGCACGCTGTGGACTAGGGACCTTGGCAGAGCAATGCGCGTGAGTTCCGCTGTGCGCACTGGAGTCATGTCTGTGAACACCAACCGAAGCGTTCGCTATGAACTGCCTTTCGGAGGATTTAAGAAGTCTGGTGTCGGTCGAGA